>JBGAJY010000022.1:0-42549 GCA_044224705.1 Saprospiraceae bacterium | reverse complement strand
CTGGACGGCTTTGATCGATTTTGATCAGCCGGCGGTCAAGCAGGATATTCAGGATTGAGGGATTGTTTCACGCGGATGTGCAGGATTGTTTCACGCAGACGTGCGCAGAAACTTGCTAACTATTTTTTCTGCGTACGTCTGCGGAAAGGTCTGCGCACGTCTGCGTGAAACAATCCTGCACATCAGCGTGAAACAATCCCTCAATCCTGAATATCCTTCTTGACCGCCGGCTGATCAAAATCGATCAAAGCCGTCCAGACCGACAGCACGCCTTTTTCCAGACGTGTCCAGATGGGTCGCACATGGCCCGCGTGCGCGGAAATGTGGTTATAGTCGCCGAAGAACACAAACTTGGTGGGATCGAAGGGCGACTCGCTGATTTTCAGGTTTTCCCAGGTTTTGGCGCCGTCGCGGCTCACGGCCAGGTAAACGTCGGTGCGCTCGTCGTCGTAAGCCCGGCGGTCGTAAAAAACGGTATATAAAAAGCCCGTGGTCTGGTCGATGGCCATCCAACTCAGAAACTGCTGTTTGCCTTTCGGGTCATCGTTTACGCGCTTGGGTTTGCTCCATGTTTTGCCGCCGTTGGTGCTTTTCGACACAAAAATATCGGTGTCGTTTTCGCCTTTGCGCTGATCGGACCAGTTGACGTAGAGTGTGCCGCGGTTTGGGCTGTTGGAGAGGTCGCAGACCAGGATGGGCATGCCGTTGCAGCGGGTGATGCCCTCGATGTCGAAGGTCCAGCCGCCGGGCTGATCGGCCACGACGATGTCTTTGTCCAGCCAGGTTTTGCCGCCGTCGTCGGATCGGTCAAACCATATTTTGTTGTTCCAGCCCCAGGCTACGTACAATTCGCCGTTAGGTCCCACGGCGGGCACGGCCCCCTCGGTGGTGCCGTCGTCGTCTTCGCAGTCGCCGTCGAATTGATTGATTTTCAGTGCTTCCGACCAGGTGAGGCCGCCGTCGGTGCTTTTGGAAAAAAGGATCCGGCTGTGGTCGTTTTCGAGGTCGTGGCTGCCGTACACGTCGAACTCCGTCCAGGTGCAGTACACGGCATTGGTTTTGGGATCGGTCACGAGCCAGTGTTTGTCCTGGTCTTTGGGGTGCCGGTTGCCGCAGGACGAGCCGTCGCTGTACGTCTGGCCGCCGTCGGTGCTTTTCTGGATCACGATGCAATCGAGCAGTTTTTCACCGCTCCATTGTTTTCCTTCGGGGTCGCTGAGGTGGGCGTAGTAAAAATTGCCCTCGTTGTCGGCCACGAGCACCGGGTCGCCGAATACGCCGTGGGGCGATTTCAGTGCGCCGTTTTGCCAGGTTTTTCCGCCGTCGGTGCTCCAGTAATAGCGGTCGAGGATGGCGCCTGCCGCCACATTGTTGGTGTTTTTCGGACTAATGGCGATGGAGGGTTCACAGGGGCCGTAGGGGTTGCTTTTTTCGCCCTGTGCGATCAGAACATTTTTAAACGTCGGGGGAGGCGTTTTTTGAGCGAAAACAACGACGGTGCACAGGAGCGCTGTGAACAGGGCAAAATGAATTTTTGTGGTCAGGTTCATGATGGATGGTTGGTAGACGATAAGATGATGACTCAAAGTTATTTTGCACGGGGTTGTTTCACGCAGACCTTTCCGCAGTCGTTCGCAGAAAAATAATTAGCAAGTTTCTGCGAACGTCTGCGGAAAGGTCTGCGTACGTCTGCGTGCAACAACCCCGTGAAACAAAGCACACACTAAAATCCTCCAAAAGACCGATTTTGTGCGCTGTTTTCGATGAAATTTCCCAAACATCCTGCAGATCGTAGCGCATGACCGTCAAAGTTTTTCTGAAACCCGGCAAAGAAGTGCCGGTACGCCGTTTTCATCCCTGGGTATTTTCCGGGGCAATTGCCCGATTGGAAGGCCAGCCTGCCGATGGCGATGTGGCGGAAGTGTTCGATCGCGGCGGGCAGTTGCTCGGCGTGGGGCATTTTCACCACGGCAGCATCGCGGTACGGCTGCTGGCTTTTGGGCCGGCCGACCTGCACAGCCCTGTCTTCTGGGAGCAAAAATTGCACACAGCCCTGGCCGTCCGGCGCGCCGTGGGGCTGGTGGATGTGCCGCACACCAATTGTTTCCGACTCATTCACGGCGAGGGCGACGGTTTGCCCGGCCTGGTCGTGGACGTGTATGGCGACACGGCTGTGCTGCAATGCCACAGTATAGGGATGCATCGCCAAAAAGAATTGATCGTCAATGCTTTGCAAGCGGTTTTTAGCAATAAAAACCTCGCTGTGTACGACAAAAGCGCGGAGTCATTACCACCCAAATACGCCGAAACCATGCACAACGGCCTGCTCACGTCCGCTGCCCCGGGGGGCTCGCCGGCGGCTGCCGAAGTTCTGGAAAACGACGTTCGTTTCAGGGTCGATTGGGAGACCGGTCAAAAAACCGGTTTTTTCCTCGACCAGCGCGACAACCGCCAATTACTCAGCCGCTTTGCTCCGGGTAAATCCGTGCTGAACGCTTTTTGCTACACCGGCGGCTTCTCGGCTTACGCCTTGCGCGCCGGCGCCCGGCTGGTGCATTCGGTCGACGTGTCAGCAAAAGCCATGGAGTTAACGACCCAAAATGCCGCGCTGAATATGCCCTACGGCGGAGCGCACGAAGGTTTCACCGAGGACGCGCTGCGTTTTTTGAAAAATGAAGAACGCTCGTACGAGGTCGTCGTCATCGATCCGCCCGCCTTTGCCAAAAGCATGGAAAAACGCCACAATGCGGTGCAAGGGTATAAACGGCTGAACGAATCCGCCATGCGCCGGGTGGCGCCGGGCGGCGTGTTGTTCACCTTCTCCTGCTCACAAGTCGTTGATCGTGAGTTGTTTTACCATACAGTCGTGGCGGCGGCCCTGGAAGTGGGGCGTCCTGCGCGGGTGCTGCATCACCTGACCCAGGGCGCCGACCATCCGGTGAGCCTGTTTCATCCGGAAGGGGCTTATCTGAAAGGTTTGGTGGTGCATCTTGAATAAAGGAGATGTCTTGAAACGGAGAACATTTGCCGTCAGCAGGCGTTCAAACCGTACTTTTTATCCATAAACAGAACTGTACCATGAAACAATTTTTCCTTTTAGGATTGTTGCTGTCCTTGTTTGCCTGCCGTCAGACACAGAATTCCATGCCGATGTGCCATGATCCGAACAATGCCACGGCGCAATTTGCCTCCTTTGCCAACGAGCGGGAATTTCTCAACGCACACCCCGCGCCACTGCCCACCGAACTAACCCATGCAGGCACAATGGTGGAGTTCCCCGTGGAAGGCGGCGCCAACGGCCATGCGTTTTTGGTTAAAAGCCACGCTAAAACGAACAAGTACCTCCTGCTTTTTCAGGAATGGTGGGGCCTGAACGACTACGTAAAAAACGAAGCGGCGATGTGGAGCCATGAACTGGGAATCAATGTGTTAGCCCTGGATCTGTACGACGGGAAGGTAGCCGCCACCCCCGACGAAGCCGGCGCTCTGATGCAGGCCAACGACCCCGCCCGATCCCTGGCGATCATTAAAGGCGCCGCCCAGTACGCCGGCGCAGACGCCGATTTCCGTACACTTGGCTGGTGCTTCGGCGGTGGCTGGTCGCTTCAGGCGGCTCTGGCGCTCGGCGCCCGGGTGAAAGGCTGTGTGATGTACTACGGCATGCCTGAAAAGGATGTCGAAAAACTTCGCACCCTCCAAACCGACGTCATTTTTATCCATGCCAAACAAGACCAGTGGATTACCGATGCCGTGGTCTCGGAATTTGAACAAAACATGAAAGCTACGGGTAAAACCCTCACCGTTTACCATTATGACGCGAACCACGCCTTCGCAAACCCCAGCAGCCCCCGGTACAACGAATCCGAAGCGAAGGCTTCGCGCGCCGTCGTGAAAACCTATTTGCAAGGAAAATAACCGGGTTGGTCAATTGAACGCACCGTTTGTCATGCTGAGCGCAGCGAAGCATGACAAACGGTGTACTCCAATCGAATCAATCAAAAAATCAAACCACATGGCAACAGAACAACCTGATGCGCCGACCGAAAGCTCCGGAGGCGCGATGTTTGGCAAACAGATCCTCCTGTTGGCCTTGGTCCTGATCGCAGGATTGGTCATTTACAAGACCTTTTTCAGCAACGGAGGGTTTTCCGGGCTCTTCGGCGGCGGCCCGAAAGACGTTCAATTGACCTACATCCCCTCGGATTTTCAACCTAATCTGGATGAAGAATCCACCCTTCGTATCCTCGCCAATCCGGAAAAAAACCGCAAGGAATTCGACGCCCTGGTGTACAATTTCAATCTCTCCTTGCTGTACCACGTCGCCAACCGTATGGGCCTGCCCGACAGCCTGAAACGCCAACTGGAACCCATGTACCGTATTCAGCACGAGTACCTGGCGACGATGTATTTCAACGATTTCGTGGCCCTGAAAGACACCACGGCTTCGCTCTACGAAACTTTTTACAGCGATAACTCCAACCAGGCGGTGCAGATTTTTAACGAAGTAGCGGGTAAATACACCTGCTTTTTCGTTACCCAGATCATGGCTACTCTGCTCAAGGTGAACAACGGACGTTTTACTGCCCGGGGTAAAGACGTCGGCACGCCCTGCGACATCGCCATCAACGAAGCCCTGCGGCCCCTGGTAGACCGTTTGCAGAAAAAAGCCGCCATTTACGACTTCTCCGCCTCCCGCGGTTTGTTGAAGGAAAAGGTTCGGCAGGGTATCGCCGAACTTGGCACCTACGAACTGCGCAGCCGGCTGGCCATCGATAAAACCTTGTCCTACAAGATTTTCGGCTTCTCCGTTTCGGAGACCGACATTCAGATCGAAGCCATCAGCGTGGTGAAAGCGGGTTTTAAACTCGACCAGTTTTTCGATGTCACGTTCAGCCCCAGCAAGGGCATTGTGTACGTCAAATTGCCGCAGCCGACCATCCTTTCACACGAAGTGTACCCGCGTGTGGACAAACTCGACGTCGGCTTTCTTGCGGGAATCAGCGGCGAGGAGATGAACCGGAATTTTAACGAATTGCGCCGCCAGTTTCGCGACGATGCCATCAACCAGGAGCACGTGCTGGACCACGCTAAAGCCCGCGCCGACACCGTAATGCAACTCATGCTCGGCCCCGTGGTCAAATCCATGGGCCGCAACTACAAACTGGAAGTCCGCTTCGAGGGCACGCCTTCGCCGGATGCGATGGAGGCGCAGCGGCAAGGCACGGCGCCGATCGACAAGCCGCAGCAACTCAACATTCAGCCGGCGAACACGAACGGGCAGAGAAAGTTGCCGCAATAGAGACTACTGCTTCCCCGCCACCGGCTGCCCGCTCTGCATCAATTGCAAGGCCTTTTCCACGGCCGGGTCGTCGTCGTTCAAAACGGCGTACAGCCCTTGTTCGTGGAACAGGATTTTCGCAAACCGGGCCTTTAACTCCAGTTTTATCTCGTTCCTGCTGGCGGCCAGTTGTGCTTCGTTGCGGGCCACGCCGTGCGTTTCGGAAAAAATGACCAACTGATCCAGCATGGCGTCCGAAATGGTAAAATTCCGTACAAAAGACTGAATATCAGCAGGAAACGCGCTCCGATCGGTGGATTCCAGCCAGCGCGCGGCGAACTGCGGAATTTGCTGGCGCATGGCGAAGAAATAGTCGTTCGCATAACTGGTGTCCAGGGGGATAAACACATCGGGTGAAATGCCGCCGCCGCCAAAGACCACCCGGCCCAGACCGGTGTAGAATTTCGTGGAATCGGTCAGATGAAATTTGCTGGCATCTGAGAGCTCGCCGTTGGCCAGGCGGCGTTCCGTATCGCCGTCGTAGTCGTCATCGTTTTTGTAATCGCGCTGGATGCAGCGGCCGCTGGGGGTAAAGTAGCGGGCCACGGTGAGCCGAAGCGCGCCGCCGTCGCCGAGCGGATATTGTTCCTGCACGAGGCCTTTGCCGAACGAACGCCGGCCGATGATCCAGGCCCGGTCGTGGTCCTGCATGGCGCCGGCCACGATTTCACTGGCGGAAGCGGAGCCTTCATCGATCAATACTGCGACGTTTTGAATGTTGAAACGCGCCCTCCCGTTGCTTTTGTAATCGCGGCGGCCCTCGGTGCGTCCTTCGGTGTAGACGAGCAGTTTTTCCGCCGGAAAAAACTGGCTCAACAGGTCGCTGGCTTCGTTGAGATAGCCGCCGGGATTGCCCCGCAGGTCGAGCACGAGGTTTTGCATGCCTTGTTCCTCCACCAGCGGGCGAATGGCTTCCATAAATTCCGTGTAAGTCCGAGCGCTGAAGCGGTTGATCTTGACGTAGCCGGTGTGGCTGTCGAGCATATAAGCCACTTCGACGCTCTTCATCGGAATCACGTCGCGGATAATGGTAAAATAGCGCAGCGAGGGCTCATGGCCGCGGCGGATGCCGAGCCGCACAGGAGAGCCCTTCTCGCCCCGCAACAGCTTGAAAATGCGCCCGTTGTCGATTTTGACTCCTGCCACGAGCGTGTCGCCGATCATCACGATTTTGTCGCCCGCGAGTACGCCTGCGGCTTCGGACGGTCCTCCGGTCATGGGTGTGACCACTTGCAGGGTATCGTCCACGATGAGGAATTCGATGCCCACGCCTTCAAAATTGCCGCTCATGTCTTCTTCCACGGCTTCGAGCTCGTCGGGGGTGATGTAGACGGAGTGCGGGTCGAGTTGTTCGAGCAGGTGGTCGATTGCGCCGTTTTTCAAGCTCGCCACGTTCACGGAATCCACATAACGTGCTTCGATGTAGCGCAGAATTTCGTCGAGCGTACCGGCGATAGGGCCAGCCTGGCTTCGGCCGGAGAGGAAGCGGATATTGTGGTCGAAGTGTGGAAGCTGCTGGCCAATAAACATCCCCACAGCCAATACGGCAGCGAGCAAAAGGGGCAGGCGGACCTGAAATTTTGAAGAAGAAGGCTCATTCATGCGGCAATAACACGGCGAGGTTAGAAAGGGTTTATTTTCTTTATTTATTTAAAACTAGAAAACAATTTTTGCGTTTCGTTTAAAATTTTTCAATCATTGCTCCGTTTTACCGCCTGCAAATGAAAACAGTAATCTGATGACCATGCCTAACCAAACTTCCCCCTCCGTCGAGCAGCCCGAACTGGACGAGCTCGATTACAAAATTCTCGCCAAGCTCGTCGAGGACGGCAAATTGCCGTATACCGAGATTGCCAAAGAGTTGTTTGTTTCCAGCGGCACCATCCACGTCCGGATGAAAAAACTGGAACAGGCCGGCGTCGTGACCGGCTCCAGCCTGCGTATCGATTACCACAAACTCGGTTACGACATCACGGCTTTTTTGGGTATTTATCTCGACAAAAGCTCGTTGTACGACGAGGTAGCGGAGCAGTTGCTGCAAATCCCGGAGATCGTCGAAGCCAATTACACGACGGGTTTGTACAGTGTTTTTGTCAAAATTATCTGCAAAGATACGAACCACCTGCGCCTCATTCTGCACGACAAAATCCAGAAGATTAACGGCATCCAGCGAACTGAAACCTTTATCTCGCTGGAACAAAGCATCAACCGGCCGGTCAATTTCCTCGATACCGTTTAAATACGACCCTGATGCGACGATTGCTGCTGATCTGGCTGTTGTTGCCCTTTCCGATTTTGCTGAGTGCGCAGGAAACGGCAACCTCTGCCGGGGCTTATAAAGGCCTTCGTATCGGGCTATTGAATTTTGAGGTCCTGAGTCAGTCGCCGAGATCCGTCACGCTCCGTTGCGACGTGGCCAATACGGGTCGTTATGCCCTCGAATTTGACGAAAAGCACCCGCCCCCTGCTGCGCTGGTCGTTGAAATGGACACTTTGAGCCTTCCAGTTGTGCTTCGGGGACGAGAGGGCAGCCTTAGGCAGGCGGTCTTACAGGAAAAAATTGCGCTGTCTCCTGGCGAGATGCAGCGCAAACTGAATCTCAGGATATCACTCACTGAAATATACCTGCCGCCTTCCGATCCCCCAATGAGGAACGCCGATGAACCGAAGCCGTTTGCGATGTCTTGCGGCGATCTGGTTTTTGATACCGTTTTTGTACAAACCAAAGAAGGTCAAAGGCTTGTACTGCATTATGTTTTACAGAATATTGGACCGGAACCCATTCGATTTTATAGTTCAAAGGAGCGTGAAACCATTGCTATTCAGGCTTATTTCGTTCGCGGGGAGCGCCTGACAAGAGGGGCAAGCCTGGTTGCCAGCACTTTTTTACCCGAACGAGAGGAATTTTCGGGCGGCATACTATTGCCGGGGCAACAGCTCGAAGGTGATCTTCCGGTTGATCTGAGCCTCCGGACGCGTTTTTTGCCGAATCTGGTACTAGAGATCAATCCTTTTCAGGCGGCTTGCGAAACGGATATGACCAACAATACCTGGCCGCTGCGACTTGATTTTTGAATCGGGAAAAAAGAAAAAGGGCTTGCCGGCATCAGCCGGCAAGCCCTTTTTTAATTGTTTTTAAAGTACTTATTTATTGCGCAGGAGCGTCACGTCGCCTTTGAATATCTCGACAACGCCGTCGGCGAATTCAATTTCAGCGTACCAGACGTACACGGCCGGGGTCGCTTTTTCGCCGCGAACCTTGCCGTCCCAGGCAAAAGCCGGGTCGGGTACATTGCTCGGAGTTGGCTGGTATTCGCCCACCTGGAACACAGCGTCGCCCCAGCGGTCGAAGATGAGCCATTTGCGCACCTTGGTGACGCCCAGACCCGTGTAAATGGCGAGCAGGGAGTTGGCCGGGTTGTCGCTTTCCGGATCGAAGCTGGTTGGAACGTACACCAAACGGTCTTTGCGAACAATGATCACAACTTCATCCTCGGCCACGCAGCCATTTTCGTCCACGACCCTGATCCGCTGGCGGTAGGTCGCTGTGGGCTGCCAGGTATATTCAAGGCAGGTCGTATCGCAATGGGCGAGTGGCGTCCAGGTCCAGGAATCCACGGGCACGTCAGCATCATTGACAATTTCAGCAGCCACGGTGACTTCTTCGCCGAGTTGAATGGTAATGTCGTCGCCGAGGCTCACGAGCAACTGTTCCGGAGCGCTGATACTGACAGTGGTATCGATGGTACAACCGTTGGCATCCAGTAATGCAACATTGTAGTCGCCGGCAGCCAGGTGGGTGTAGCCATTTACGACCTCGCCATTGGCATCGGTCAGGGTAAATTCAAAGGGTGCCGTGCCGCCCACGACGCTGTTGACGGCGATAATGCCCGAGGTTTCTCCAAAGCAGCGGATATCCTGAACGGAAAGGTCGAAGCCGGTAGGTACTTCCGGGTCGTTTTGGACAGATACGGTCGTGGTGCTGGTGCAGCCGTTGTCGGTATTGGTCACCAGCAAGGTATAGTCGCCGGGTGCATCCACGAGCGGTGCGAGCGTATTGTCGCCGCTGAGAATATTGCCCCCCGTTGTGGTCCAGAGGTAGGTAAAATCAGGGCCGACGGAAGAGCCGGTGCCAAAAATGTTGATTTCGGGCGTGTTGCAATCCAGGAATTCGGGCACGGTGGCGTTGGCAATCGGCGTTGCGAAGTCGGCCGTCACCTCCACATCAAAATCGCGTGAGCAGCCGTTGGGCGCGATAATGGTGAAGGTGTAGTGTCCGGGAACGGTGACGGTGGGCTGGAGCAGGGGCGAATTGAAGTTGCCCGGTCCGGACCAGTCGAAGGTGGCGCCCGGCGTGTTTACAATACCGCCGATCACCGCCGTGCCGTTATTGCCGCAATTCAATTCAGCGCCTTCGGCGGCGCCCTGCGGGAAATTGGCGTCCACTTCCATCACGATCGATTCCACCACGGTGCAGCCGTTAGGCGGCGTGACAGTGACGGTGTACAGACCGGGTTGATCAACGACTACGATGTCGTCGTTCTGGTTGCCGAAATTGATATCAACTCCTTGCCAGTGGAATTCGGAACCCGGGGCCGAACTGGTCACAGTGAGCGTGCCTTGCGGGGCTGCGCAGGTGATGGTATCGGTGGTCAGGGTAACCGTCGGCGGCTGGTTGTCGAGTGTAACGGTCACATTATCCGTGGATTGGCAGTTGGTCAATGTATTCAAAACAACCAATGTGTAGGTGCCGCCAGCATTGACGTTGGGGCTGATCTGCCCCTGGTTATTGGCATTGATGCCCGGTCCTGACCATGTAAACTGGATGGTGCCGCCCGTGGTCGATCCCGTACCGTCGAGTATCGCCTGTGGATTGTCGCAGGTGATGACCTGGTCGGGCCCGGCGCTGGCCGTCGGGAGGTTCTGGTCCTGGAGAACAGTGACACCATCGCTGGCCGTGCAGCCATTGGCGGCATTGGTTACCACGACTGTATAAGTACCCGCGACGGTAACCGTCGGACTGACCTGATTTTGGTTGCTCCCGTTGATGCCGGGGCCACTCCAAAGGAGTGAATAGCCCGGTCCGGTGCTCGAAGCGGCAGCGCTGATGGTGACACCGCTGGTACTGCTGGCGCAGGTGAGCGTCTGGTCGGTTCCGGCGTCAGCATTGGGCGGAATGACGTCCTGATTGACATTAACGACATCTGTTTTACTGCAGCCGTTATTGCTGTTGGAAACGGTCAAAGTATATAAACCGGGAGCATTAACGGTGGGTGTCGGGTTGGTTTGCTGGCCGGCTACCACCCCGGGGCCGCTCCACAAATACGAGATGCCCGGGCCGCTTTGCGACTGCGTACCATCGAGTTGCACAGTCTGAGCGCTGCAAGTAAGGGTTTGGTCCGGGCCGGCTTCCGTTACCGGGAAGTCGCCATTGAGGGCGACATAAACCTGGTCGGTGGAGGTGCAGAAATTGACGGTGTTGGTAACGATCAGAATATAGGTTCCGGAATCGGCGACCACCGGATTTTGCACGCTGAAGTTCGAGGTGTTGATACCCGGACCTTGCCAGATGTAGGTAAAATTCGGGCCGACACTGGAAGCGGAGGCGTCGATGGCCTGGGAATTTTGCGCGCAGGTCAGGGTAATGGTTGCGCCCGCATCAGCGGTTGGCGGAGCAATATCCTGTGTGACCGTCACTTGTGCGGAAGCGGTGCAACCGTTATCCGTATCCTGCACAAACAGAGAATACGTGCCGGGTTGAGTGACCGAGGGACTTTGCAGGCCTTCGGTTGCAGGAGTTATGCCTGCGCCGTTCCACAGGTACGTGATGGCAGGACCGCTTGAAGATTGGCTGCCGTCGAGGGTGACACTGGTCGTCTGGCAGTTCAGGTTGAGGTTCGCGCCCGCCGAAGCGACAGGCTGAACCGTGTTTTGATCAACAAAAACGGTATCCGTGGTAGAGCAACTGTTACCGGTATTGGTAATGGTAAGAATATAAGTGCCTTGTACCGACACGGAAGGCGAAATCTGGTTCTGGTTGCCGCCGTTGATGCCCGGTCCGCTCCACACAGTCTGGAAGTTGCCTCCTGTGGAGGATGCGCTTCCGTCGAGTGTCACGTTGAGTTGGGCACAGGTGATGATCTGGTCGATACCCGCGCTGGCTGCCGGATAAACCGCATTCAGCGTAACGTCCGTGGCGTCCGTAGCGGTGCAACCGTTGGTCTGATTGGTCACGACAAGTGAGTATGCACCCTGCTGGCTTACGGTCGGCGTTGCTTGTGTTTCATTGCCTGCATTGATATCGGGGCCGGTCCACAAATAAGTAAAATTGGGGCCCGACGACGAGTTCCCGCCGATCACCGTAGAAGTCACCACACAATCGATAATTTTATCGACACCAGCATCGGAAGTGGGTGGATTGAGATCGCTGGTCACCGTCGTTTGTGCGGTTGACGTACAGGTATGGCCGTATTCGTAATGGTCAGGTTGTAAATGCCGGGGCTTGAAACGACAGGTTGGATGGCGGTTTCGTTTGCGGGGGAGATGCCCGGGCCGCTCCAGAGGAGAGAGAATCCTGTCCCAGTATCGGAAGCGGAAGCGTCGAGTGTGTCGCTGCCGCCGTTGTAGCAATTAAGGATCAAAGCCGCGCCTGCCGCGGCGCTGGGATGGATCGTATCGATGCTGATAACGAGCACGTCCGTGTTAACGCAGTTATTGATGGTATTGGTAACGGTCAGGTTGTAGGTGCCGGGCAAGTGATGTTCGCCGGGCTCTGGATCGTGGCATTACCACCGGAAATACCGGGTCCGACCACTGATAGTCGATACCCATGCTGTTGGAAGAAGCCGAGCCGTCGATATTGACCGAAGTAACCGAGCAATTCAGTACAAGGTCCGACCGGCATTGGCTGTCGGCACATTGGCATCCTGGTCAACAACTGCCTGGTCTGTCGAGGTGCAACCATTTACAGGGTTGGTGACTTGAAGTACATAATTGCCGGCAACCGTAACTGTCGGGTTTTGCAAGGCCTCGTTATTGGCTCCGATCCCGGGGCCGCTCCACAGGTAGGTTACGCCAGCCGGCGTGCCGTTTCCAGTGAGGGTGACCCCGTTGGTGGAGGTGCAAGTGAGCGTCATATCGGCTCCGGCTCCGGCCGTCGGTGCGGCGGTATTGATGTTGACGGTGACATTGTCGGTGGCCGTACAACCGTTTTGGGTATTGAGCACGGTCAGCGAGTAGTTGCCCGATACGCTCACGGTTGGGGTGTTCTGGTTGGCATTGCCGGCGCTGATGTCGGGGCCGGTCCAGGTCGGGGTGAAATTGGCGCCCTGGCTGGTGGTATTGCCTCCGATCACGACCCGAAATGGTAAACTTGCGGAAGTGTTGGTCGACCCTGCATCGGCAGTTGGCGGGTTGATGGAAGCGTTCACAGTGACGGTATCCGATTTGGCGCAACCGTTGGCCGGATTACTGACGGTCAGGATGTAATTCCCTGATACTGTGACGGATGGATTGGGCAGGTTTTGATTGTCCGGCGTGATGCCCGGACCAGTCCACAGGAAATTGACGTTTGCGGGAGTGCCGCTGCCATTCAACAACACGCTGGATTGTGTGCAGGTAATGGTGGGATCGGCCCCTGCTGATGCCGTGGGCACGGCAATGTCCTGATTAACTGCGACTGTAGCGGTACTGGTACAGCCGTTTACAGTATTCGTGACGGTCACGTTATAGGTTCCCGGAACGGTGACCGGCGGATTTTCCAGACTTTGATTGCTGGCGCTGATACCGGGCCATTCCATTGGAAAGAGGCACTGGCGACATTGGTTATACCATCGATCGTGACAGTGGTCTGGGTGTACTCCAGATGTACCTGGGCAAAGAGCGAAGCGCTTGGAGGTGTATTGTTGGCATCGACGGTAGCCGAAGCCGTGGATGAACAGCCATTGGTGGGGTTTGTCACGGTGACCATGTATGTGCCCGGTGTAGATACTGTCGGGTTTTGCAGGTTCTGGTTGATGGGCGTAATACCCGGACCGCTCCATAGGAAATTGACGCCTGAGGCGCCTGTGGTAGCCTGCAAAGTGATGTTCTGATTGCTGCTCAGGCAGCCGATGGTGCCGCCTGTGGCTGTGACGCCGGGCGGGTTGATATTTGAAACAACCGTAACCGTAGCGGTGTCTTTACAGGATTTTCCTCCGCCGGTGGTACTGACGACCAGAGAGTAGGTTCCCGCGGTGCTGACGTTTTGGGTCGTTTGGTTACCGATATAATTCCAGTTCGTGTTAAACCAGTTGTATATGGTACTCCCTCCGGGAGATGGTGACGACCCGGTACTGTTGAGTGATAGTATCGGGCTGGTACAGGAAATGGGCACAGGCGCCTGAATTACTGCATCGGCGGGTAGCTTGATGATCGTAAACTCGACGAGGCTGTCGCAGCCCTGGAATGATTCAAGCACTTCCGTAAACTGGCCGGGGTCACAGTATGAAGTGGTTCCCACGTTAAAACACTCATCCGTGCACAAATACTTGAATCCCAGGCTTGTTTTGATCTGGTTTTTGACAATGATTTTTGTTTTACCGTACTGTCGCATCCGGGAGATAGGAATCATAAGGCGAAGAGGTCAGGGTAATGACGCCAGGGTTGTTGATGCTGGTTTGCGGCTCTTCATCCCAGATGAAAGGCAGGTCTTCAAAACACACGATCACATCCGGCCGGATCGTCGGCGGATAGGTTGATTGACCACAGTGATGCACTGGGTCGTGGGCGGAAAGCAGGCATTGCCTACGGTCACGCAGACTTGTCCACCGGTATTTCCGAAGGTAATATCCACTGAGGTGCCGTCCGGGGCCTGGAAGTTTTCGGGGGCAGGTTGGCCGTTGATCAGGGAGCCTGCCGGAGCGCTCCAATTGTAATATCCGGCATTGACCACTTCATCCACAGTATAGGTGACTGTGCGCCCGGGCAGACATTGTGAGGTCCTGGTGGAGCCGTGGCTGGCCCGGGAGGCGGTGGGGTAATGGAACCTTCCGTTACGTCAATTTCGTAATTGCATACGTCGCCCGTCCAGCCGTCGATCATCAGATAATACGTCTGGCCAGGGACAAATCCGGAATAGGAAAGCGTGAGTGGAATACCGCCGCCGCCGCCCGTTCCCGGGTTGCAAACGATAGCGTCTTCATCACAGGCAGCAAAAAAGGCCGACTGGAGTCCGTCGCCATTGACGCAGTTGCTGGTTAGAATATCGATGGTAATCGTTTCGGTGCCGGCGACAAAGCCGAACCATTGGTCGTTGTGTATAGCGATCTGGCCACAAACAGTATTGCCGCCGGAGGGCGTGCCGTTGTTGATGCCCATATAACCGTCAAAATCACAATACACACAGGTAGCCGGACAGCTTTCGGCGCCGGGTGGTGGCGGAGTCGGGCACTGTGGCGTGACCTGTGCTTTTGCAGAAAACCAAAAAAGGGCAAATGCAGCGAGCGGGAGTAGTAGTTTTCTCTTCATGAAAATTACGGTTACTTAGTTTGGAAAGTAGTATTGTGCAATATCAGGATTCCGTTAAAGATTCTAATCGGAGCAGGAACGCATCCTTCGAAAAAGAAAAAATTTGGATACAAACGGATTTGGCAAAAGAATCACCCAAAATTCGCCCCGAACGACTGCGCGAAGATAACAACCCGGTCATATTTTTAGACACCCCCTGCGCAAAGGAAAAGCCCTCATCGCAAACACGATGAGGGCTTTCTGTTATTCGGAATTAAGACCTGATTATTTGCGAATCAGGGTGACGTCGCCTTTGAAAAGGACGGTTTCTCCATCCTTGAACAATACTTCTGCGTAGTAAACAAATACGGCTGGCGCGGCCTTGTCGCCACGGATTTTTCCATCCCAACCGGCGACACGAGACTGGTCGGGGGTGAAGTCAAAGTATTCGTGAACCGCTTCGCCCCAGCGGTCGAAGACCCGGAACGATTTGATTTTAATGACATCCTCGCCACCAAAGACGGTGAAAACGTCATTGTCATTGCCTGCGTCGGGATAAAACGCCGTTGGGATATACACGTAGCGGGTTTTATCCACGATGATCACCCGTTCGTCCGATGCCTTGCATCCGCGGGCCGTTTGGGCCAGTACACGATAGCGGAAGGTATAGGTCGGATAGGGGTCGGGGCAGGTATCGCAGTAGAGTGTAAGCACCTCTGCCGGATTCACGATGAGCGTATCGACGCTTTGGTTGACAACCGATTCGTCCACGGCAAGTGTGAGGGGCTGGCCCAGGTGGATGATCGTATCCGGGCCGAGGTTCACGATCAGTTCCTCGACGTCAGCAATAGAAACCGTGGTTTCAAATTCACAACCGTTGGCATCCTGGATAACCAGGGAGTAATCGCCCGGTTCGAGGCCGCCGAAAGCAGCTGTCGAACCAAATGGCTGGTTGTCAAAGGAATACATGAATGGTGGTGTGCCTCCCTGGATAGAATCGACGGTAAATGAACCGTTAGTCTCGCCATAGCAACGGATACCGCGTTCCTGCAGGTATGCGCCGGAGGGTGTGGACGGATCGGTCAGTACCTGGACATTGTCAGTCGACGAACAACCGTTTTGGACGTTGGTCACCACTACGTCGTACAGGGCGGCCTGGCTCACGGTGGCGAGGGGCTGGTTGGCGCCTGCGACGATATTGCCGGTCTGCGTCGTCCAGGCATAGGTATAGTTGCCCGGTGTCTGAACATTTACATTCACAGCCACTTGTGTCGTATTGCAATCCAATTGATCCGGTGTTCCGACAGAAATGATGGGTTCCTGGGTGTCGTCAGCCACTGTGGTTCCGGTGGAGCTCGTACAACCGTTATCCGCCTGCACCAGGATGGTGTAATTGCCAGGCAGGGTCACTACCGGATCGGGCACGTTGGATGTAAAGCCACCCGGACCTGACCAGGTGTAAGTCACCGTCGGGTTGTTGGAGGTTGCCACGATTTGAACGCTCGTTACGGCACAGGTAATCGTGCCGCCGGTGGCGTTTACCTGCGGAATACTGGCATCGGGATCTACGGAAACCGTTTCGGAAGAAGTACATCCGTTCACCGGGTTGGTCGTCGTGACCGTGTAGCTGCCGACCTGACTGACGCTGGGGTTCTGTTGGTTGGAAGTGAATCCTCCCGGGCCAGTCCATGCATAAGTCACTCCCGGGGTCGTGGAGCTGGAAGTAATCGTGTTCGTAGGTTGCGTGCAGGTGAGGATGA
The DNA here is from genome assembly GCA_044224705.1 of Saprospiraceae bacterium. Taxonomy (GTDB): domain Bacteria; phylum Bacteroidota; class Bacteroidia; order Chitinophagales; family Saprospiraceae; genus M3007. The sequence continues at coordinate 25,965 of JBGAJY010000022.1, read as the reverse complement.
CACCCTGTGCCGTCACGCCTGGTGCCGCAGTATTCTGCGCTACTGCAATGTCAAAAACGGAAGTACAGCCGCTTTGAGCGGTCACGGTCACGGAATAATTACCCGGCGTGCTGACGGTCGGACTGTTCTGGCTGGACGTGAATCCGCCGGGGCCGGTCCAGGAATAAACCACATTGGGCGTATTGGTGACCGATTCGAGGACGACGGAAGGTGTAAGACAGTCCAGAATATCGGTGCTCACCGAAATATCGGGCACGGTGGGGTCCTGCGTTACTACTGCAGAGGCGAAGCTGGTGCAGCCATTCGTCGGATCCGTCGCCGTCACGGTGTAGCTGCCGGGGGTACTTACCTGCGGGTTCTGCTGGTTGGACGTGTACCCGCCCGGGCCGGTCCAACTGTACGTCACTCCTGCGGTGGACGAAGAGGAGCTGAGCGTTACGGTCGTGAAATTGCAATTGAGCAACCCGCCCGTCGCGATCACGTCTTCCGGAACATCGATATCCTGGAAAACGTTGATCAGCGGCGAAGACTTACAACCATTCAATGCTGTTACGACGAAGGTGTATTCACCGGGCTCTGAAACGGAGACGGTCGATTGGTTGGAGGTGAATCCATTCGGTCCACCCCAAACACCAGTCGCACCAGGTGTGCTGATCGTGCCGATCAGGTTCAGCGAAGTCGTTGCACAGGTCAGGGTGCCTCCTCCGGTCAGCGCAACCACCGGAGCGTCAGTGTTTTGAGCAATATCTGCTGTTGCGGTCGACGTACACCCGTTCGTTCCGGTTACTGTCAGGATGTATTGCCCCGGCGTACTGACGGATGGGTTTTGTTCGACGAGTATCAGGTTGTTGGGGCCGTTCCACAGCCAGGTCACGCCGGCAGCGGGTGAATTGCCCGTCAGGGTAGCCTGGCCAGAGAAACAGTCGATGGTGCCGCCGCCTGCTGTGGCGCCCGGAGCGGCTATATCTTGCGTAATTGTTACATTGGCAGTAGAAGTACAGCCGTTCGGGCCCGTAATGATCAGGTTATACAGTCCCGGTTCCGATACTACATCGCTGGATTGGCTTGAAGTAAAGCCGTTGGGGCCGGACCATGCATAAGTGGCATTGAAAGTTGCCGACGAGCCCTGTAGCGTACTGTTCAGGTCGTCACAATCGAGGTTGTTCGTCGCTGTTGCTGTGGCGCCCGGAGGGGTGACATTGGAAGTGACGGTTGCTGTTGCAGTATTGGTACAACCGTTTTGACCCGTCACGGTCAGGTTATACACGCCAGCGTCCATGGCGGTCGGATCCTCTTGTGTGGCGGTAAAGCCATTCGGGCCGGTCCAGGCGTATGTGACGCCAGGGGTGGTGGAACTTCCGTCCAGGGGAATGCTCGTCACTGCGCAGGAGACCTCGCCACCCAATGCAGCGGCCACCGGCAAGGCAATGTCCTGGGTAGCAGTCACAGTAGCCGTGGAGGTACAGCCGTTTTGCGAAGTAGCCGTCAGGGTGTAATCGCCGGGCTCTGCAATGGAAATATCTTCCTGATTGTCTGAAAAACCATTCGGGCCACTCCAGCTCAGGGTTTGAATCGGAGAGGTGCCATTGGTCGCTGTGCCGTCCACGTTGATCGTCGTAGCAGAACACGTCAACACGTCTGTGATTAGTGCACTGACCGCGGGAGCCTCCGTATCGAGGTCTACCACAGCGTCGGCCGTGGAGGTGCAGCCATTGGGACCAAGAACCGTCACCGTGTAAGTGCCGTCGGTGAAAACGGACGGACTTTGCAAAGGTGAGTTGAAACTGTTGGGACCCGTCCAGGAAAATGTGGCGCCAGGCGTTGTGGACATGCCATTGATGGGCACTTGCGGATTGCTGCAATCAATCGTATTACCCGTTGCGCTGGCGTTGGGCGGGGTAATGTCCTGATTGACTGTGGCAGTGGTCACCGCCGTGCAGCCATTAGCCGAAGTAGCCGTTACGGTATACACGCCCGGGGAGCTCACCGTGATGCTGGCCGTCGGGGCTGTGGTATTCCACAAATAGGAAACGGGTTGGGAAACACTGACCGAGCTGGCTGTAACTGTGGTGCTGGCCAAAGCACAGGTCAACACATCAGCAACGGCGGTGGAAGGTTGTGGCGGTGTTTGGTCAGCAACGACAGTCGTGCTTGCCGTGGAGGTACATCCGTTGGTGCCGGTCACCGTCAGTAAATAGTTGCCGGCATCCATAGCGGTCGGATTTTGCTGCGCAGAAGTAAACCCGTTGGGACCTGTCCAGTCCCAGGTGACAGTCGTAGCAGTAGCGGCGCCAGTAAGGGCGATACTGGGATCGGCACAGGTGACAGTACCGCCTGTGGCAGTTGCGCCAGGAGGCGTATTGTCGAGATCAACGTTGGCAGTGGCCTGTGCGGTGCAGCCGTTGAGGGGATTTACAACGGTAAGGGTGTACACACCGTCCACACTAACCGTCGGACTGGCCAGAGGTGAGGTGAATCCGTTGGGGCCCGTCCAGCTCAGCGTAGCGCCGGGGGTAGTCGAATTGCCGTTCAGCGTGACGGAATTGATCAAACAGTTCAAAGTACCGCCATCGGCCGTTGCATTGGGCACGTTGGCATCCGGCATCACGTCGGCAGTCGCCGTCGAGGTGCAACCGTTTGGCCCGATTACCGTGAGGGTGTACGTTCCTATATTGGAAACGGTCGGATTCTGTGCGGTCGACATAAAGTTGCCCGGACCAGCCCAGTCGAACGTAGCGCCGGGTGTTGTGGAACTGCCGTTTACGGTGGTGGTAGTGGAGGAGCAGGTAATCACACCGCCAGTCGCGGAGGCATTGGGTGTTGCAAAATCGCCGTTAACGGTAGCAGTAGCGGTTGCCGTACAGAAATTCGGACCCGTCACCGTAAGGGTGTAAGTGCCAACTGCCGGCGCGATGGGATTCTGGAGGTTCGAACTGAAACCATTGGGTCCCGTCCACGCGAAGCTGGCATTGGGTGTGGAAGAGCCGCCTGTGAGCGGTACGGAGGTCGTGCTGCATGTCAACACGCCACCTGCCGAGGCAGAAGAGTTAGGCGGGTTGATGTCACCGTTTACCACTGCGGTAGCCGTCGATGTACAGCCGTTGGTGCCTTGAACCGTCAGGGTATAGTTGCCAGCGGTGGTGGTAGTAGGATTGGCGATGGTTGAGGAGAACCCATTAGGTCCCGTCCAGCTAAAAGTTGGGTTCGGCGCGGGAGATGAGCCGTTCAGGGTAATCGTTGGCGTATTACAACCGATTGTTCCGCCCGTGGCGTTCGCTCCGGGAGGTGTATTGTTCAGGTTGACCGTTGCAGATGCCGTCGAGGTGCAGTTGTTGGTCGGGTTGGTTACCGTTACGGTATAAGTGCCGGCTGTATTGGCCGAAGGGTTGGAAATATTGGCCGTAAATCCGTTCGGCCCGGTCCAGGAGAAGGTAGCCGCTGGCACATTGGATGTTGCATTCAACAGGATGGAGGTAGTCGCGCAGGTAAGGGTTCCGCCGGAAGCATTTGCCGTAGGAGGCGTCGTATTGCCGGTAACCGTTGCCGTGGCCGATGCCGTGCATCCGTTGGAAGCGCTGGTGACCGTCACAGTATAAGTACCGGGTGTACTGACCGTTATACTGGGCGTGGCGGCCATATTACTCCATAAATAGGTCGGGCTTGTGGCATTCGTAGTGGTCGTCAGCGTAGCTGTGGAAGCTCCGCAACCCAACACACCGTTGGAAGCGGTTAGCGTTGGGGGGGTGGTATTGCCAGTGATTTGTATGGTGTCGGCATCCGAGCATGAGACCCCGCCGCTGCTGATGGAGGAGGTCAGCACATAGGTGCCCGGCTGGCCCACCGTCACGGTATTCCCCGTTCCAATAACGGTTCCTGCCGGCAGCACTTTCCAAATTTTGGTGGTGCCTGGCTGTGAGGGTGCAGAATTCAGCAGAATGGAAGCATTGGCACAGGAAAGTGTACCGTTAGCCAGGATTTCTGCAACGGGGTCAAGCACCGTCAGGGAAAAAATGATGGTGCTGTCGCATCCCTGGAAAGAGGTGCAAACATTCGTATAGTTACCGCCATCGCAATAATCTTCACCACAAACCGTGGTGCAGGTGCCTGCACAAACGGTGATGGGCGGCAGGTTTTTAATAATGGCTGGCTTTACGGTTAAGGTGATTTTTACAAGACTGTCGCAACCCAGATAGGACTCGTAGGTATGCTGATAGGAACCGGAAAGGCTGGCCGGGTCGCCCCAGGGCAGTTCGTAAGGCACATCTTCATTGCACACCACCACAGGAGGAAGTTGGGTGGGAGGGATGGGCGCTACTGTTACGTTGCGGCAAACGGTCGCTCCCTGGAAACAGGAGTTGACTGCCTGCACGCAGATCTGGCCGCCGTTGGGACCGAAAGTCACCTGCACATTATTGCCGCCGGGGGCGTTGACCGTGACGGGCACGGGGTCTCCATTGATCAGGGTGCCGTTGGGGCCCGTCCAGATATAAGCACCGGCGCCGGTCACTGGGGGCACGCTGTAAGTCACTGTTGCACCCGGACACACCTGCTGGGGGCCGCTCAAGGCGCTAATAGGGCCTACGTTTGGCGCCTGTACGGCAGAAGGAGGGGTTACGGAGATCGTAAAACTGCACTGGTCGCCGGCATAACCGTCGATCAAAAGGAAGTAATTGGAGCCAATATTCAGGTTGGCTGTGATCGTAACAGGATTGTTTCCTCCGCCGTTGGAGCCGCCGTTGCAGGCAATCGGGTTGGCGCTGCAATCACTGTACAAGGCGATCTGGATACCGTCGCCATTGATGCAGCCGGTAGGGGTGGCCACGAATGTTGCGCTCGAAGCGCCGGCAATGAAGCCCAGCCACTGATCATTTTCAATCGTGCCGCAGAAACCAGGAGCGCTACCTTGAGAATAGGTATTCGTCTGGCTCATCATTCCATTGAAATTACAATAAATACAGGCGGTGTTACAGTCTTCCGACGGGGGATCCGAGTTCGAAGGACAAGGGTCGGGAACTTGAGCCAATAGCAGTCCGCAGTTGGCGAGCAGCATGGACATCAGGAGTAGTCGTTTCAACATGAAATCGTAGTTTAAGTAATTGACAATGGGCTAGCTATAACGGTACCGGGTCGGTAGGACCAACTACGGGCGTTATGCTGGATTAAAAGGAAAAATTGATTCGGGATAAGTAGAAGATACTGCAGAAAACAGTCTTGATTGGCATTCAGAGGTTTTAGCGCAATCCGTTTAAGACCAGATCAAACTATTACCAGCCATTACACCTGGATATCGGGAGAATGAAAACAAATGGACAGTTAAAGTGGCTGACCTGCTTTTACAGTGCAAAGGAAGGAAGAATTTTATTCTGAGAACCTCTCCCCGCGCCACTTTAACTGCCTAATTGGATTGGATTAAACAGTATTTTCCAAAATCAGTTTTTTCAACTGCAATGTTCATTTTTCAATTGAATAAAAACGTGCTGCAATAAACAACACAGTATCAGCGGTAAACCGTCACGTCGCCTTTGAACACCTCTGTCTCTCCATCGATGAACCGGATCACGGCATAATACACATACACGCCGGGCGTCACATCCTCTCCTCTGAACTTACCCGTCCATTTCGCTTCCTCCGGCTTGAAATTATACGCCTCGAAAATGCGCTCTCCCCAACGGTCGTACAACTGGAACGATTCGATCTCCACGACATCCTGCCCGCCATAGATCGTCAAAAAGCTGTTTTCGCTGCTGGCAGGTGAAAGAATATTTGGAATATACACGTGGCGCCGCTTGTCGACAATCACATTCAGCCGATCAGTGGCCTTACAGCCATTGAGGTCGGTGATCGTCAGTCCTATTTGCCAGGAGCGCAAAGGGAAAAATCGCTGGAAAAGCGTTCCGGCGCGGGCGCTGTCCAGCAGGGGGCTCCACACGACGGTATCCAATTGCGTAAAGGGCAACGAAGTCATGGCTTCCAGAAACACAGAATCTCCCAATTCCGCCTTGATATCGTCGCCAAGATTGACCTCCAATACAGGCGGTTCCAGCACATGCAGCGTGTCGGAGGTCCAAATGCAACCGTTGGCGCCCTGCAGGGTAACCACATAATCGTTTGGCGGAAGGTTGCTGAACACCGGCGAGCCTGCAAAACCACCGTTGTTCAGCGAATACAAAATCGGCGGCAGGCCTCCTGAAACAGAATCGACCAGGATGGCGCCGTTGGTTTCCCCGAAACAACGCACATTGCGCACCGTAATATTGGAGGCCTGCGGGGCTTCATTGTCCAAAGTCACTACTGCGGCGTCTTCATCCGAACAACCTGCGCTGTTGTTGACCACCAGGGTGTATGTTCCCTCATCCATTACTTCCAAAAGATGCCCCACGGCATCAGGGATGGGCGTACCATTCAGCAACCAGGTAAAAGTTTCGTCTGGCGCCAGGGTAGTATTGGGGCCGCCCAGTATCGCATTGGTCTCGATGCAATCCAGTAATACATTGGGCCCTGCATCTGCGACAGCCTGCGGATGCACGATGACTGAAACACTTGTTTCGGCATCAGGGCAGGGTGCCGCGGCATCCAGTACGTATTTAAAGGTGTAGGTGCCCGGAATTTGGCTTTGTGTTTGGAGTACTCCGGTTGACGCGTTGAAGGTGCCTGGCTTCGAGGGAATGGCGGAAGTTTCGGACCACTGACCGCCGGCGTCGGCGCCGATAAGCAGGCTGGACAATTGCACCACCGAATTCTGACCTGCACAAAGTTCAAAAGGCGCAGCGGCGGCACCGGCGTTAACGGGTTGATTTACAGTAATTTGAATTGTATTGCCCGGCGCGGCGCTGCAAGTCGGCAAAGTGCCGTCCTGCACCGATAAAAGGGAATAGGTGGTCGTCGAGCCGGGCTGAACGGTCACGTTGAACGGCTGGTTATTGTTGAGCGTGACCGTGCTTTGGCCGGCCTGGCTGTCCGAATAGGTCAGTGTCAGCGGGAACTGGCCGGTCCCGGAAAAAGTCAGTGTTGCGCTGTTGCCATTGCAAATGGTGGCGTCGCCCGTCAGGGTAGCCGTCGGGATCGGTTTCCACTGGACTGGCGTTCCCGGAGCAATGGACAGGCAAGGGTCGTTCAAATTGATGCCCCCGATCTGCTGGTTGCCGGCAATGGCAGAGATGTAATATGTGACCCCGAACTGCAGGCCCGGCATAAACGGGAAGGACGGTTGCTGGCTGGTGCCGAATACCGTCCCGAGGCTGTTGTTGGCCTGGTCGTGCAGAATGAACCGTATGATGTCGTCTGCATCGGTCTGGCCATCGTTGTTCCAGGTGGCTACGGCCTGCTGATCGGCGCAAAAGGCCAGTGCCGTTACCTGCATGGTGCCCGCATCGGTCGTGCAATTGCAGTTGTGCGCGCCTGCCGCGGGTGCGGCGGCACAGCCATTGATGTCACTGACGGTGAAAGAATACGAAGAGCCGTTTGGAAGGGGATTGGAGGTAAAGGTATTGCCGCTGAAACCGCCGTTGATCCCCGTCAGGGTATATGCCGGCGTTCCGCCGGAAACGCTGAAACTCACCGTGTAAGCTGTGTTGGTTCCATTGCAAATTTCATCGATCACACCCACCACCGGCAGTTCCTGGAAGGTAATGGTCACGTCGTCGGTACCCGTGCAGATGCTGTTGGTTTCCGTCCAGCGATACACATATACCCCCGTAGCATCGACGGTGGCGCCGCTCGTTTGTGAATTGATTGCGGAAAATGTGGTGGCGCCGGGGCCTGAAATTTGCGACCAACTGCCCTGGAATCCGTCATTAATAGCCTGTAAGTCAATCGTTTGCCCGCAAATGGCAGCAGCAGGCCCGGCGTCCGGCGTCGGATTTTTCAAAAACACGACCGGCTGGCCGGGCGCAACGGAAAAACAAGGATCATTCGGATCGGGCGCCCCGGCCAGGCCTGTAGCGGCCACCCGCGAGATGTAGTACACCGTTCCGTAAGTCATGCCGGGCTGAAAGCCGAAAGTACCGGTGCTGTTCGCTGCCAGCACGGTACCCAAAGCCGCTCCGGAGCCGGTATGGAGCACGAAGGCAGTCACATCGTTGCCGTCGAGCGTGGCATCGGCATTGGCCTGGGCGGTCACGGTAGCCGTTTCGCAGGCGCTCAATTGCTGAAGTGCCATGGTGCCGGCATCGGTCGCGCAATCGCAGCTGTATGCTCCCGTGACATCGGGCATGATGCAACCGTTTGCGTCGCTCACCGTGAAAGAATACGTCTGACCATTCGGAATGGGGGCCGAGGTGAACGAATTACCCAACACCGGGTTGCCGTTGACGGCATACGGCGGCAAGCCGCCATTCAGGTCGAGGGTAACGGTGAAATTTTCATTGGCTGCGTCGCAGGTCCTGATCAGATTGGCCAGGGCAGGCGTTTCATCAAACTGCACGGTGACCTGGTCGGTCCCCGTGCAGCCATTTTGCGTCACCGTCCACAGCAGGGTGTACGCTCCGAATGCCGTGGCGTTCACTCCCGTAGCCGGATTTTGGGTGTCGTCAAAGCTCAGGCTGCCGCCCGCCGGGCTGTTCAGCAGCGTCCAGCTTCCTGTTCCGGTAGCGGCGTTAGCATTGAGGGTGAGCGTATTGCCGCAGATTTGGTCGTCTGCGCCCGCATTGGGCACGGGATTCTGGTAAAACACGACCGGTTGGCCGGCCGAGACTGTCAGACAGGGGTCATTCAGGTCGGGCGCTCCGTTGAGGTTGGCGGCCACCACGAACGACACGTAATACGTTTGACCGTAGGTCATGCCATTCAGGAAACTGAAAGTGCCGGTATTGTTTTGGTCGAGCACGGTTCCAAGTGCGGTTCCGTTGCCGGTATGGAGCACGTATGCACCGATATCGCCCGGGTTGTTGCTTTGTCCACCAAGGTGTTGAGCGGTCACACTCAGGCCTTCGCAGGCGCTGAGTTGCTGCGCGGCCATGGTACCTGCACTGTTCGGATGGAAATCGAGCGCGACCTGGTCGCTGGCAGTACACCCGGCGTTGTCGAGCGTCCAGGTGAGGGTATAAACACCTGGCAGGTCGGCCGTTGCGGTGCTGTTGGGGCTGAGCGGATTGGAGAGGGTCAGGTTGCCGCCCGGAGGGTTGCCAATCAACATCCAGGTGCCTGTTCCGACACCGGTATTGCCGTTCAGGGTGAGCACCAGACTGCAGGTATCTGCGTCCGCTCCGGCATTGGCAGTCGGATTTTGTTCAAAAACAACGGGCTGGCCTTGCGCTACGGAGAAACAGGGGTCCATCGGATCGGGGGCGCCTGCTACGTTGTTGCCCACGACATACGATATGTAGTAAGTCTGTCCGTAAGTCATGCCTGCCTGAAAATTGAAAGTGCCGGTAGTGTTTTGGGCAATCACTGTGCCCAGCGACTGTCCGCTGCCGGTGTGCAGTACATAAGCGCCGATGTCGTTGGCGTCTAATGCTGCGTCGCCATTGGAGGCTCCGCTGGCGCTCAGGTTTTCACACACCTGGATAGTATTGAGGTTCATGGTGCCTGCGCTGGTGGCGCAGAGACAGTTGAAAATGCCGTTTACCGCAGGAGAGGCGCAGCCGTTGGCGTCGGTGATCGTGAACGAATAGCTTACGCCGTTGGGGATCAGGTCGGACGTGAACACGCCGCCGGTAATCGTTCCTCCGGTAATGGTGTAAGGCGCCAATCCGCCCGAAATCGGGAAGGAAACGGCATAATTCTGGTTGGTTCCGTCACAAATGGAGCTGATTGCGCCTGCGGCGGGCGCTGCGTTGAAGTTGATGCTCACCTGATCATTGTCATTGCAAAGGCCGTTCGTTTCCGTCCAATCGAAAACATAAGTTCCTGTTTGCGTGACGGTTACGTTTGAAGTGGCGCTGGTGTTGCTGGTAAAGCTCGCCGTGCCCGGACCGGAAACGAAAGTCCATTGTCCGGTACTTCCCGATACGCTGGGCACTGCCTGCAAAGCAATCGTTGTTCCGCAAATGGCGTTGTTCGTGCCGGCATTGGCGGTCGGAACGGCATCGAGCACCACCGGGAAGCAGTCCTGCGGCCCAGTACCGCAGCCACCGGCTGCCGCGACGCAGACATTGCCGCCTGCATTGCCCACGGGCCAGTTGACGCTGAGTGCCGTGGTATTCTGACCGCCGGTTATGGTGGCGCCGGCCGGTACCGTCCACACATAACCGGTGGATCCGGCGATGGGTGGAATCGTGTAATTGCCATTCGAACCGGCGCAAAGTGTGGCGTCGCCACTGATGTCGGGTTGGGCCGGAGCGGCGCTCAGCGTCACGTTGAAACAGTTGGAAACGCTTGTCCCACAGGTATTTCCAGCCGTAGCGCAAATCGAGCCGCTGCTCGCGCTGATATCCCAGGACACCTGCACGCTCGTGGTGCCTTGTCCGCCGGTGATGGTGCCGTTGGTGATGGTCCAGTTGTAGGTGCTGGCGCCGTTCACCGTTGCTACTGTGTAGGTAGCGATGCCGCCGGCGCAGGCAGTCGGGCTGCCGGAAACGGTCGGACTGGCCGGGGTGGTATTGATTTGCACCGGCAGGCAGAGGGGGGGCGTACTGTTGCCGCAGGCATTCCCTGCGCTGACGCATACGCTGCTCGACGCCGGAGCGCCGTTCCAGTTGATCATGACCTGCGAGGTGCCCTGCCCGGAAGTGATTACGGCCGGCGCTGTTACCGTCCAGGTGTACGTGGTGGCATTGGCTACCGGGGGGATGGAATACGTTTGCGTTGAATTATCGCAGGCCGTGTTGTTGCCTTGCGGAGTCGTGGCGACGGGTATCTGACCGGCGGTGACGGTCAGGCAGGTCGGCGTGCTGGTGCCGCAGGCATTCCCGGCAGTGACGCATACGTCTCCGCCGGTTGTATTATTCCATAAAACGTTGATACTGCTCGTATTCTGTCCGGAAGTGATGGTGACGCCCGTCGGGACGGTCCAGGTGTAGGTGGTTGCACCGCCGACCGGTGCAATGGAAAAGGTTGTGTTTTGCCCGGTACAAATACTGTTGTTGCCTACCACGGCAGCCGGTGCGGCCGGTGGAGTCTGGTTGCCGATCACAGTCACTTCAATGGAATCGCAGCAGGTGACGCCGCCTTGTAATTTGCAAACCCTGAGCTGATAGTCGCCGGGGGCATTGATGCTTGTATTGATGCTGGTCGTAGGACCAACAATGTTACCGCCATTGCTGGCCGTCCACAGGTAGGTAACGCCTGGACCGGTGGATGAACCTGTGCCTTGAAGCGTCACGTTGCCGCTGCAACCCACATTCGGCACGGGCTGATTGATGGAAGCCACCACGTTTACATTAAACAGATTCAAGGTCATGGTACTGTCGCAGCCGGCAGCATTGGTAAATACCTCCTGATAGGTGCCCGGATCGCAGGCCGATTCAAACCCCGGCGTCTGGGAGCATCCGTCGATACAAACATATTCCAGCACCGTTTTAAAAGTCGGCTGATGGACGGTCAGGTACAGGGTGGCGACGTAGGGGCAGCCTTGTGCGGTAGTGAGGTTGCGAACATAAGTGCCTGTTTGACAGTAAGTTTGGTTGTGAAAAACGTAACATTGGGGTGCGCAGATTTCTATAAATTCCTCTTCATCCGGTGCGCCGGGGTTGATGGTCACGTTCACGCAGTTGGTCGTAATTTTTCCGCAAAATGGCGGCGTGGAAGAGTTCAGCTGCGAAGCCAGCTGGGTGACGGTGAGGGACCCGTTGGGCGCCGGAATGTCGCCTTCCTGAGCGGTCAGGTACGACATGCCGCAAATGGTGTACACACCCGGCGGATAGCTCGTCAGATCAGGGGAGGTCTCATAGGCCTGGATCACGCCGCCGGGGCCGCCGATCACGTAGGTATAGGAATAGTCTGACGCAGGCGGGGGGTCGACACCGGCAGGGTAGGTGGGAGGCAAATCGAGGTTCAGACTGGCAGCGCCTTCGCAGGCCGACACATCAGCCTGCAGGAGGTTGCCGGCGTTGGCTGCGCAGGAAAAACAATCAATCCCCGAGGGGTCGCAGAAAATGATCTCGTAATCGTAAAAGTTGCCTACGTCGATGGCCTGGCCGTCGGTGACTGTGAGCGTCCAGGTGCCGTTGACGGGGCCCGTAAAGTTCTCCAGACAACCGCTGTATGGGTAGTAGGAGCCGGTATAAGTACCAAAAAGCCCCCAGGCCTGGTTGTTGTTCCAGGTGGCCGAAAAGCCGGGGTCGGGTGTAGGCGAATCGCCGCAAGGCAAAAAAGTTACGTCCCAGGTGGTAAAATCGGTGGGTCCGAAAAAGCCGATGGGCCCGACCAGCGTGACCGTATTGCCCGAAGGAGAAGTCAGGGTAATTTGAAGGTCGCCGAGGTATTCATGGTCAAAATGCAGGACGACACCACACACGCCCTGCCCATTCTGGCCGAGCGTCGGATTCGTCGCGTTTTGAACACTGATCAAAAAACTGCCCGTAAAGCCGTCGGGCATGAATTGCGGGCAATTGGTGCACTCGCAGGGGGTTTGGGCCGACAGGGACAAGGGCCCGGCAATCAGGACGCCGATCAGGAATAAACAGTGTTTCAGCACAGTAAAGCAAGATTTGTAAGGATTACTCATAGCGAACATTGTTTGGCAGGAGTATCATATTTCCCGCAATCAGTTTTTGATTAATAAAAATAACTTGGGATTCAGTAGATGATTTGGCAGGGCCATGGCGATAAAGTTTGGGTAAGGTAGCGAGTTTGGCGAAAAGCAATTTCCATTTGTCAAAAATGTACGGAGTGTGTTCTTGGAAACTTTGGGCACTTTCCTTGCGCTACTTTTGCCCCTGAATCTGCTGACCTAAGATGATGATTGGACGTTATACGCTGCTTGCGATACTACTGATTTGGGGCGCCTTTTTTGCACAGGCGCAAAGGCCCGGACGAATACAGCCCGGTGAACTGCTCGTCAGCCTTTCCCCCGATGCCCAGCCGGAGCATCTGGCCACGCGATTTCAAATCGAAAACAATCCCTACGTTTCGGCGAATCCGCAAAAAGTGTCCGATCTGCTCAACGTCTGGCTGTTCTTTTCCGACACCACAGCCGCCGCCCAAAACATTGCCCTCGATTGGTTTCTGCGGCAGCCCGAGGTCCGGATGGCACAGTTCAACCATATTTTGCAAGACCGCGCCGATTCTGCCCCTGCCCTGTTTTTGCTCCCCAACGACCCGTTTTTCGCTTCGCAATGGCAATATGAAAATACCGGGGCCAATGGCGGACTTCCCGACGCCGACCTCGACGCGCCCGAAGCCTGGGACATCAGCACCGGGGGGATCAGCCCCGCCGGCGACACCATCGTAGTAGCCGTTATCGACGGCGGCGTCGACGCCGGCCATCCCGACCTCGCGCCCAACCTTTGGGTCAACTGGGCGGATACCCCCAACGACGACCTAGACAACGACAACAACGGCTATGTAGACGACACCCGCGGCTGGAACGTCTTTGCCAATAATGACGACATCGAAGGCAACCTGGGCGCCCACGGCACACCGGTCTGCGGCATCATCGGGGCCCGTGCCGACAACGGCCTGGGGGTCGCCGGGGTAAATTGGCGGGTCAAACTGATGTTCATCGCAGGGGGCGGAGTCGAATCGGCCATCCTTTCCGCCTACGATTATGCGCTGAAAGCGCGACGCAGCTACAACCTGAGCGATGGCCAAAAAGGCGCTTTTGTCGTGGCCGTCAACTGCTCCTGGGGCATCAACTACGGCCAGCCCGCCAATGCCCCCTTGTGGTGCGCCGCATTCGACTCGCTTGGCGCAGCCGGCATCCTGAGCACAGCGGCAACCGCCAATTTGCCAATCGATGTGGATCAGTCGGGCGATCTGCCCACCGCCTGCCCCAGCGACTTTCTCGTGGCGGTGACCAGCCTGAACAACGCCGACGAGCGACCCGCCAATGCCGCCTGGGGCGCGCAGTCGATCGACCTGGGCGCGTACGGCCAGCAGGTTTTTACGCTGACTACAGGTGGCGGTTACGGCGCAGTGGCCGGCACCTCCTTTGCGGCACCGCACGTCAGCGGCGCCATCGCGCTGCTCTATTCAGCACCTTGTCCCAACCTAATCGCACTGGCCAAAACCCACCCCGCCGAAGCGGCGCTTTGGGCAAAGTCACTACTGTTGCAAAGCGTCATCCCCAATGCCAGCCTCGATGGCACCACCCTGAGCAACGGCAGGCTCAACTTGCGCAACCTGCTCGAAAATTACACGTCCCAATGCAGCCCCTGTCCACCGCCGTTTTTTCTGCACAGCTCGGCCGTGACCACCCACCAAGCAATGCTGCATTGGTCGCAAATCGATGATTATCAATCTGTCTACCTGCGCTGGAGACGTGTCGGCGAGTCGATCTGGAATTATGAAAATGTGGTTTCGCCGCCATTTTTACTGAACAACCTCGAAGCTTGTACCAACTACGAATTTTGTCTGTATGCCGATTGCAGCGGCAACCTGTCAAGCGAGTGGTCGGAACCTTCGACCTTCCAAACGGATGGTTGTTGCGAACCGCCCGCGGCGATTTGGGCACAATCCATTTCTTCTTCCGCCGTGTATTTGTCCTGGGAAAATGTCAGCGCAGCCCTGGGATACCGCCTGCGTGTCCGGCTTGCGGCCGGGGGAACCTGGCAATTGGTGGAAACGGATACTTCTACCAGTTTGCTGTGGTCCAATTTGTTGCCTTGCACTTTTTATGAAGCCCAGGTGCAAACGCTGTGCGATACCGGCAGCACGGTTTTTTCCGCTTCCTGTATTTTCAAAACAACCAGTTGCGGCGTCTGCACGGATGCAGGTTATTGCCAGGCAACAGCGGGCACGGCCATGGAAGAATGGATCTCAGGTGTTGAAATTGGGAATTGGGCGCACTGGTCGGGGGGGATTGCCGGCTACGAGGATTTTACGGGCACCTTGACGGATGTTCCGCAATTGACGCCTCTGACGGCGATACCGGTCACGATTATTCCCGGTTTTAACGGCTTGCCATACAAGGAGTTATTTCGGATCTATGTGGATTTTAACGCCGACGGCGATTTTGACGACGCCGGCGAATTGGCCTTCGATCCGGGATTCGCCGTGGATGAACCGGTCACCGGATTCCTGCAAACGCCTGATTTCTGGGCATTTGGCCCCACCCGGCTCCGGGTGATGATGAAATACAAAGGCACCCAGAACATTCCTCCGGGGCCTTGCGAAACCTTCGACTATGGCCAGGTAGAAGACTATTGCGCGCTACTCAGTCTGGGCGGATTGCGGGCCGACGACTCGGTGGAGCCCGGGCGAATCCGCGCTTATCCCCAGCCCTCGCGGGATGAGGTCTGGCTCGATATTCCGGAACTGAACGAAGAAACAGTGGAACTGACCATTTGGGGCCCGCTGGCCAATGTGGTCCACAAAGAGCGCATTCAATGGAGTTTTCGGCCCTGGCGACTGACGACAAATACATGGCCATCAGGCATTTATGTCGTTCAGGCTAAAGTTGGTCAAAGGCGTTTTCAGGGGAAAATCGTCAAGATCTGAATGGCTCAATCCATTTCGGCAAACAATTTCCTCAACTCCGTCGCGTCTTTGGCTTTCATCCGGCCGGCCAGTACGAGCCGCAATTCCCTGCGCCTTGCCGCCGATTCAAATCGTTGCTGTTCTTCACTCGACAAAGGCACCACCGGCGGCACGTTGATCGGGTTTTTCCGTTTGTCGTCGAGCGCTACGAAGCTGAAATAAGCGTGGTTGCAGCGGCGCGGGTTCTGGCCTTTGATGTCGTTGGCAAATACCTCGACATAAATTTCCACCGAAGAATGAAATGCCCGGGTGACACTGGCTTCCAGGGTGATTACGTCGCCCAGGTGGATCGGATTTTGAAAAGAAATGTGGTCTACTGCCGCAGTCACCACATGCGCTTCACAGTGTTTGCCCGCACAAATGGCCGCCACGATGTCCATCCAGCGCATCAAATAACCGCCCATCAGGTTGCCCATCGGATTGGTGTCGTTGGGCATGATCATTTCCGTCATGACGGTATAGCTTTCGGAGACTTTTTTGGGGTTGAGGGTACGTTTCGACATGGTATAGTTTTATGGACACGCAAGGGAGCATCATCGCGAATTGTTGGGCATAAAAAATCCCAATGGGATTGAACCCGATTAGTCACCGGGAAAATCCTCAACATGCTCTAAGGCCCTTCCGGATCGGATTCCCTGGATTGCACCGAGGGCTATTGCGGTTCAAATCCGAAGGAATTTTTCAGACCTGTAAATCGGGGAGGCCCCTGCCGGTGTGTAAAAATTATGGTTGAACATCAGGCCTTTTGAGCAGCCATGCTGCGGCTGCCCAGCCAGGCATAAACGCCGAAGAGGGCGCCCGAAAAAAGCAGGTCGCCCAGCACGGTATTTTGCAAAAACGGCAGGCCCGCAACGAAGCAGGTCATCAGTCCGGCGCCGGTTTTCGGGTACATGCCCGATTCGGCCCATACGCTGAAATTGGTGACGAAAAAGAACAGCAAGGACCCTGCAAGGCTGGCCGCGATGACCCTTTCCGTCGTGGCTTTCCGGCGCAGCAGCACCCGGCCGATCAGCATCACGCCCGCAAAGGCGGCATAGATCCAAAGGGAGGTGTACCAGGTGAATCCTTCATAAAAAGCGCTGTAAATCACATTGTTCAAAAACAGATCGCTCAAAAACAAGGCGGCAAACGGCACAGCCAAAGCCAGCCAGCGACGGCTGAATACAGCGGCGCCAAACAGGCCCATGGCCGCGATAGGGGAAAAGTTGTGCGGAGGGTGGGGGAGCAGGTTCAGGCCGATCCGGGTGAGGAAGGCGAGTAAAATCAGAGCAAATGCCAGGCGAATTTTCATGGTCAAGGACAAATTTATCCGGGAACCCCGGTTGTGCGGCAAAGATAGGTTGATCGCCCGCCCACGTGTAGCGTTTTTCGGAAAAACACTCGAGATGAAGGCGTTTGTCCTATCATTGCAGCTGGTTTTTTTAACGGAATAAACCCGCTGCCTGATCCTGAATCAACTCTTTTCATGGTTATGAAACGAATCCTGTCTCTACTTGCCATTATCCTTCCTCTGCTGGGCATTGCCCAGCCCGACCGTTGGCAACAACGCGTCAACTACGAAATGACGATCAACATGGACGTCGCCAAACACCAGTACGAGGGCTCCCAACGCCTGACCTACTGGAACAACAGTCCGGACACCCTGGTCAAAGTGTTTTATCACCTGTATTTCAATGCCTTCCAGCCCAACAGCATGATGGATGTGCGTTCGCGCACCATTCAGGATGCCGACTCCCGCGTCACCAGCCGCATCCTCAAACTGAAACCTGCCGAACAGGGCTGGATCAAAGTGGGTTCGCTCACTCAAAACGGCAAAGCGGTCCGGTTCGAGACCAACGAAACCATCCTCGAAGTTACGCTGGCCGAACCGATCCTGCCGGGCGCCACTACGGTGTTCGAAATGAAATGGGATGCCCAGGTACCCGTTCAGATCCGCCGCTCGGGCCGCGACAACTCCGAAGGCGTGGCCTATTCCATGACGCAGTGGTACCCTAAACTGTGCGAATACGACTACCAGGGCTGGCACGCCAACCCGTACATCGCGAGGGAGTTTTACGGGGTATGGGGCGATTTTGACGTCAAAATCACCATCGACAAAAGATACGTGGTCGCGGCCGGAGGCTACCTGCAAAACCCGCAGGAGATCGGCCTGGGCTACGAAACCGCAGGCCAAACGGTGAATCAACCGGCGGGCGACAAACTGACCTATCATTTCATCGCCCCAAACGTGCACGACTTCGCCTGGGCCGCTGACCCGGAGTACACCCACACCAAAATCACCGCCGACGACGGCTCCGTGATGCATTTTTTCTGGCAAAAAGGAAAAGGCTACGACAAGCAGTGGGAGCAACTCCCGGCCATCATGAACCGCGCCCGCACGATCATGAACGAGCATTTCGGCAAATATCCCTACAAGGAATATTACTTCATTCAAGGCGGCGACGGCGGCATGGAATACCCGCTGGCCACCCTGTTTACCGGCAACCGGCCCCTGGGCAGCCTCGTCGGAGTGGCCGTGCACGAACAGCTCCACTCCTGGTACCAAATGGTACTCGGCACCAACGAGAGCCTCTATGCCTGGATGGACGAAGGTTTCACCTCCTATGCCGAAACCATCGTCGAAAACCAACTGGCCGCAGAAGGCCTCATGGGCAAACGCCAGCCGGACGACGAACCGTTCGAAGGCACGTATCGCGCCTACGCCGCCCTGGCTACCGGTGAAAAAGAGGAGCCGCTCACCACCCATGCGGACCACTTTCAGACCAATTACGGATACTCCATCGCCGCCTATGTCAAAGGCTCAATCTTTCTGAACCAGCTGGAATACATCATTGGAAAACAAAGCTTTGACGCCGGTCTGCTGCGCTATTTCAACACCTGGAAATTCAAACACCCGAACGCCAACGACTGCATCCGCGTGTTCGAAAAACAAAGCGGACTGGAACTCGACTGGTACAAGGAAGACTGGGTGAATACCACCAACACCATCGATTATTCCATCGATTCCGTGCAGGCCGAAGGCCGCAAATCGACGCGGGTCGTGATCGGCCGAAAAGGCAATATGGCTATGCCGCTGGATATCGTCGTGACCTACACCGACGGCGACCAGGAGATTTTCTACGCCCCGCTGGAAAGTATGCGCGGCGCCAAAGCGGAAGAATACGACATCAAACGAACCATACTGCCCGACCACCGCTGGGTGGACCCATCGTTTTCTTTCGAGATTCCGGCCAAGGCGAAAAAGATCGCGAAAATCGAGATCGATCCGACGCACCGGATGGCGGATGTGGATTTGGAGAATAACGTTTGGGAGAAGAAGGAATGAGTGTTTTCAGGCTTATTTCCTGATCCATCCCGCCGGATTCTGCCGCTCTTTCTGGTACCACAATTCAAAATGCAGTTCCGAAGCCCCGGTGATCGGATTGGTGCTCACCCGGCCGATGCTTTGCTTGGCTTTGACCTCTTGCCCTTTGGTGAGCGAGGTTTCCGACAGGTTGGAATAGACCGTGTAGTAATCGCCGTGTTGAATGATTACCGTGTAATCGTGTCCGGGAATAAACTGAACGCCGGCTACAGTGCCCTCGTAAACAACACGTACGGAGGAACCTTCTTCCGTTCTAATGTCGACACCGTTGTTCGTGATCTCGATATTTTTAAGGGTCGGGTGTTTCTGCCGGCCGTATCCGCGGGCGATGAAGCCGTTTTCGACGGGCCAGGGAAGGCGCCCGTAGTTGCGACGAAAATCCTGGGTCGCCAGATCGTCGTCGGAAGAAGCCGGCGGCGGAGCGGTTACGGGTATCGCATTAGGGTCGGTGGGTGCGGTATTGGTTTTGGGCGGACTGTTGCTTGCGGGTTTGCGGGCTTCGGCGGTTTTGCGCTGCATTTCCGCCTGAATGACGTTCTCGATGGCGCGGTTAAGCGCTTCATGAGCTTCCTGTTTTTTTTCAAGGTCGTCTTTAAGCCGTTTTTCGTCCTGGGCGAGGTTTTTCAGGAGGTTGTCTTTTTGGACCAATTCGGTCGTCAGCGTTGTTTTTTGGCCTTGAAGAGATTCCAGCAGATCGGCTTTTTCTTTTCGTGAATCTTCGAGATTGGCCATTTTTCGTGACAACATTTCGCGGGTAAAAGCGATGGCCTGGGCCTGATCATGGCGCAGGCGGTCGTATTTTCGAAGAAAAAGCCAGCGGCGGAAGGCCTGGTTGAGGCTTTCGGCGGAGAGGATATACAGCAAGGGATTGCTCAGGGTTTTGCGGCGGAAACCGTTGCGGACCATGCGGCCGTATTCTTCCTGCATGGTTTGAATGTCGCGGGTAAGCGAGGCGATCACGTCGGAAGCTCGGGCAAGACCGTCATCAGCGGCCCTGATCTCGTCGGTCAGGGTTTCGATGAGGTTTTCGCGGCGCTCGATCTGGTTTTGCAGCGCGACAAAGCGGTCATAGGTGGCTTCTTTGTTTTTGGTGGTTTTCTGGAGCATCTTGCCCGTCACCTCGATGTCCTTGATCAGTTTTTTGCGTTTGGCCTCGAGGTCTTTTTTGGACTGGCCGGCGGCATGCAGCGGCAGGAGCAGCAGCGCGAACAGAGATGCGGCGATAATCTTTGCAAAAAGATCAAAGCCTTTGGTAGTGGCTGGGAATTTCAAAGCGATACGATTTCGGAACATTGATTTCGACATCCGAGAGCTCGATTTCCAATTGAAGCGCGCCGCTCTCCGGGCTGAACGCCGCGATGCGGCGAAGATAAGGAAACGCGGCCGGAGTGCCTGCCAGTTTTTTAAACTGTTCAAAATCAAGGCTTAAAGCACGGGAGTCGCGCTTTCCCAGGTAAGAGGCGTGGCGCAGCCGCCAGCCGGTTTCTTCGATGCGGTAATCGGCCGTCAGTTGACCGTTGGCGCCGGTCAGCTGATGCAGTCCTCCGTCCAGCCCGGCCTTCCACTCCGTGTCTGCGGGCAACCAGGCGGTACCGAGCAACAGGTGCTGGAGCAATTCGAATCCGCCCGGCAGACCATAGGTTCGTTCGAGGCTTTCAAGGCCTTCGGCGGTGTAGGTGTTGTTCATCCGATCGAGGATAAATACCGAATCGCGGGTGGCCAGTGCCCGAATGGCTTCTATGCCGAACTTTCTGACATTGAGCCACAGCACGCTGTCTTTGATCCAGATGATGTTGGCGTTGGCGGTGACGGCTTCCTGGTCGCCGGAGGCGAAAATTTTTGCTTTTGCAGAAAAATAGCGCACTTCCGTGGCTTCTTCTTTTCGCAGCTGCGTCAGCAGAAAATCGGAAGAGCGGGCCACGGTGGCGGGGCGGATGGTGTCGTGGCCGGCTTTTCGGCGACAGCCGCTGTCGCTGGCGCCGAGAGAAAACAGAAGAAGAAGGCCTGTCCAAAAAAAACTGAACCGCGAAGGCGCGAAGGCGCGAAGGATTGGCCGCGAAGGCCTTCGCGCCTTTGCGCCTTTGCGGTTTAGAATGCGAGGAAGCACCTTCTGTGCCATATCGTTAAATTTCATCGTCCTGGGGGTGATCGAGGTTCAAACGGGCGCCCATAATTTCGTTCAGGGCGTGCTGGTCGCGGGCGTTCCGGGCGACCTGGGCGCCGGAGCGGTAGGCTTCCAGGGCGCCGTCGGGGTGGTTCATACGTTCATGCAATTTGCCCAAATGGTAGTAAAAGCCGACGTAAGCCGGGTCGGCGGCACGTAATTTTTCATAATAAACGAGCGCCCGTTCCAGATCGCCCTGGCCTTCATATTCCTTGGCGAGGGCGAAAAGGGCGAAAGCGTCCGCCGGATTGGCTTCGAGCAGATTCAGCAGCAATTGAAGTCGATTACTCATGGTGTTTTTTAAACGAAAAATGCGCCGGCTTGTTAAGGGTCGACGCAGAATACTACCTTTGCACGCCCCAAAAGTAAGGGGCAAATTTTCGCCCTTCCACATTTTGACCGACTAACTCTTGTTCTTTACATGAAATTGCTTGTTTGCATCAGTCAAACGCCGGATACGACGGCAAAAATCTCTTTTACCCCCGATGGCAAGGAGTTTAACGCTGCAGGCGTCCAGTTTATCATGAATCCTTACGATGAATGGTACGCATTGGTCCGCGCCTGCGAACTCAAAGAGACCCTTGGCGGCACCGTCGTGGCGATCAACGTGGGCCCTGCCGCGAACGATAAAACGATCCGCAAAGCGCTGGCTATCGGCGCCGACGAAGCCGTGCGGATCGACGCCGATCCGAAAAGCGCCGGTTTTGTCGCCAAACAAATCGCAGAATACGCGCGCAATGAGCAGTTCGACATCATTTTCTTCGGCAAGGAGACCATCGACTTCAACGGCTCCGAAGTAGGCGCCATGACGGCCGAGTACCTCGACCTGCCCTACGTCAGCTACGGCAGTCAACTCGACATCGCCGGCAACGTGGCCACGCTTAGCCGCGAGATCGAAGGCGGTGTGGAAGTGCTCGAAGTGAATACGCCGTTCGTCGTCAGCGCCGCAAAAGGCATGGCCGAACAACGCATTCCCAACATGCGGGGCATCATGGCCGCCAATACCAAACCGCTCAAAGTGGTTCCGGCGGTTCCGTACGAAGAAAACGTGGTCACGGTCCAGTTTACCCTGCCTCCGCCCAAAGCCGGTGTCAAACTGCTTCAACCCGACCAGATGGACGAACTTGTCCGACTGCTGCACGAAGAAGCGAAAGTCATTTAAAAGGGGTTGATGAGGGTTTATAAGGTTTATAAAGGTTTATAAAAGGGAGGGCTCAGGCTCTCAACTTTCCTTTTATAAACCCTTATAAACCCTTATAAACCCTTATAAACCCTTATAAACCCTCTTGATAAACCTTCATCAACCCTCTATAAAAGATATGGTTCTGGTTTTTGCGGAAAGTCCGCGTGGTCATTTCAAAAAAGCCGCTTTTGAGGCGGTTACTTATGGGAAAAAAGTTGCCGATCTGCTCGGTACGAGCTGTACGGCCATTACTCTTGGTACGGTTGAAAACGCGGGCGAACTGGGCCGTTACGGCGCCTCCCGCGTACTGAACGTGCCCGGCGACGCCCTGAATCAGCTCGACAGCCAGGTGTACGCCGCCGTACTGGCCGATGCTGTCAAACAATTGAATGCCAAGGTGCTGATCCTGAGCCACACCTCCGGCGGCAAGTCAGTGGCAGGCCGTCTGGCGGCACGCCTCAATGCTGGCCTGGTTTCGGGCGTCAATGCGCTGCCCACGCTCAATGATTCCAACCTGCGGGTCAAAAAATCGGTTTTTTCCGGCAAAGCCATTGCTGAATACGAACTCACAAGTGCGGTCAGCGTATTGTCGCTCATGGGTAATGCCGTGCGCCCGGACGCCTCCGGTAGCGCGGTCTCAGTCGAAACGCTGAACCTCAGCGCACCGGCCGCCCGGGTGAAAGTGAAGGAAGTCAAAACCCAGGAGGGCACAGTACCGCTTCCCGAAGCAGAGATCGTGGTCTCCGCCGGCCGTGGCATGAAAGACCCGTCGAACTGGGGCATCGTAGAAGAACTGGCCGCTACTTTGGGCGCTACCACAGCCTGCTCGCGACCCGTGGCGGACAGCCACTGGCGGCCGCACCACGAACACGTGGGACAAACCGGCATTGCCATCCGGCCCAATCTGTACATCGCCATAGGCATCAGCGGCGCTATTCAGCACCTGGCCGGAGTGAACAATTCGAAGGTCATTGTGGTGATCAACAAAGACCCGGAAGCGCCGTTTTTCAAAGCGGCCGACTACGGCGTTGTGGGCGATTTGTTCGAGATTGTGCCCCGTCTGACCGAGGCTGTGAAAAAATACAAGGCCGCGAATTGAACTTTTTTGAACCGATTAATCGGCCGAAAGGCTTATTTTTAAGCCTCAAAAGCAATAATAAAACGCTTTTCGTAATGAAACGCATTGAATTGGACATAGTAGCTTTGTCGCACAGCGTCACCCAATCGCACAACTACGCAGTGGTATTGGGCGAACGCCGTGGGCAACGCCGGCTGCCGATCGTGATCGGCAGTTTTGAAGCACAGGCCATCGCGGTTGCCATGGAACGCATGGTGCCCAACCGCCCGCTGACCCACGATTTATTTAAAAACACCCTCGACACTTTCGATATCCAGCTTCGTGAAGTGGTGATCAACAACCTGCTGGACGGTATTTTTTACGCCCGGCTGGTATGCATGAAGAACGGTGAAGTCTTTGAAATCGACTCCCGTACCAGCGACGCCATAGCAATGGCAGTGCGGTTCGAATGTCCGATTTACACCTACGATTTTATTCTGGAAGCCGCAGGAGTAGTGCTGGAAGAGCAGGAGGAAGAGGGCGTCCAGGCCGGAGAATCCGGTAAAATGGCTAATGTCAACCTGGACAGCTATACACTGGAAACACTATCTGCCGATGCTCTGCAGCGCAAACTGCAGGAAGTGCTGGAGTCGGAAGACTACGAAATGGCGGCAAAAATCCGGGATGAACTTAAGCGCAGAGAAGCCTGACAGGAGATAAGGGAAAAGCAACCTGAAATTAGATTTTTGAATTTGAAAAGGGAAGGGGCGCTTCGGCTCTTCCTTTTTTTATTGCTGCGTTTTCCGCCATTCCAGCAAAAACTCCGTTGGGGTTTGCCCCGTCACGTTTTTGAACACTTTATTGAAGGTCGTTTTCGAGTTGAAACCTGCCTCAAATGCAATAGCCAGCACGGTGTAGTGCCGCTTTGAAGGGTCTGTCAACAGGCGTTTAGCCTCTTCCACCCGGTACCCGTTGATGAAATCATAGAAATTCTGCCCGGCGAGTTCGCTGAGAACCTGTGAAATATGATAGGTCGGCGCGCCACAGGCGTCCGACAAGGCCGGCAAGGTAAGATCAGCATTCCGGTACAAATTTTCCCGCTCCACAACGGACCGTATGTTGTTAATAATGGCGGTCGCCTGCTCCCCGGTCAGCGAGCTGCGCTGGTATTTTTCCTTTTCCGGCGTGGGTACACCCGCTGTTTCCGGAGCGAGCGGAATCATCGGCCGTTGTTGCGTGGCGTGCAGGTAGGCATAGTACAGGTAAGATACAAACCCGACGTATGTAAACAAATTGGCCAGTTGCATGGGCCAGCCACCGAAGCGGGCTACTGCGTACAGAATTGCTCCGCCAATTATGATGCCGAAAAAACCGTACACCAGCCGGGTCACCCATTGAAGGTTCACCCGGCTTGTTTCGGAATATACCGCAAGGATCATTTTCCGGTGGCGTTGCAGGAGCCGGAGGGTGGCAAATGCATAGGCCAGATTGACCCCGATTTTAGTACCGGACAGCAAAGTGACCGCCAGACTGTTTTCCGCAGCATCGGCAGTTTCGGGTTGAAAACCACGGTAAACCAGAAAGCTTGCGGTCAGGACCAGAATGCCGGGCAGGGCAAGGTGCAGCAGCCAGTCGCGCCCATGCACAGGCTGCTGAAAATGACGCACGTACAGGTATAATCCCTGGAACAAAAAGAAAACCGTGGCGTGCAATGGCCAGGAATATCCCGCCCCCCAGGCCTCCTCCACTATGGGCAGCAACATGACGGCCGACAAGGTGGCCAAATGCAGTACGGCAAAGGAAAGGCCGGGCTCCACCAACTTCCGCCGCCACAGCAATACGGCCAATAACAGCCCCTGGATAAATCCCAACAGGGTCACAAGATGGAATAACTCGCCAAAACTGATCAAGCCCAACATAAAATTTTCAAATGAAAAGAAAAATTCTAAAATATTGAAAATCTGAAAGTTGTGAGTTCGCCCAAATTGTCAGGACCCAATTTGTCGTGCCGTACAATTGGACGGTACGATGGCAACGGCTGCTTGCCGGACCTTTGCTGCATTCGTTTTGAAACTCGTTCTGAATTAAAATTGAAGTAACGCAATGCAAAGGTATTTCAGATTCCTGCTCTGTTGTTTGCCCCTCCATTTGATGGCTCAAACCGGCGTCCAAACGCTCAAAGGACGCATCGTCGACCAGCAATCCAAGTCGCCGCTGATTGGTGTGACGGTGGTCGTCAGCAGCATTGAACCCCCAAAAGGGGCCATTACCGACCCCGATGGTTATTATGTCATCCCCGAGGTGCCGCTCGGGCGCCAGACCGTCCAGTGCAGTTACCTGGGTTATGAATCCGTCACCGTGCCGAATGTATTGCTGACAGCCGGAAAGGAGGCCGTACTCGACCTCGACATGCGCGAATCGGTAACTGAAATGAAAGAAGTGGTGGTGCAGGCCATTACCGACAAAAGCAACGCCGACCGCAATTACGCCACGGTCAGCACCTTGCCGTTCAACGCCGAAATGACCCGGCGTTTTGCCGGCGGCCGCAACGACCCGAGCCGTATGGCAGCCAACTTTGCCGGCGTGGCCAGCAACAACGATGCCCGGAACGACATTGTCAT
>JBGAJY010000279.1:0-6184 GCA_044224705.1 Saprospiraceae bacterium | reverse complement strand
CAATTTTGAAATAACCGTCACCAACCCCAATTCATCCCTTCAACTACCCATCTCCAAAATCAAATGCTCACCAACCTCCCCTTCGCCCTCACCACCCTAAGCTACATCGCCCTAATCCTCTTCAACCTCCAAAAAATCAACGCCACAGGCGAGCGGCTGGCGGGTTGGGGCATCATTGCATTTGTCCTATTAGCGGCATACATTGTTTGCAGCCTGATTTTAACGATAAGCATTGCAGCAAAAGGCGGTTTTAATTGGTTGTCCGATACTGTATTCCTGCGAAATGCCGGTGTGGGTTTACTCTGGCTGGGCATGATGGTAGGCATGGTGTATTGCACATTGCTCAGAGCGGAATGGCCTGCGGATCAATCCGGCGGTTTGGCGCGTTGGTTGTCTGTTCCTGTGTATTTCGGCGCGGTGTGGCTGCCCCTGTTGATGCTGTTGCCGTACGCCATTTTATTAAACCCGGAATGGCGCGACACGCTTTCTCCAAACCTGTATAAAATCCCTTTGATGCTGGGCTGTGTAGTTGGGCTGTTCATCTGGGCGCTGCCGGGAATAGTAAACGCTACGAGATCATTCAGCGTCCCGCAAGAAAGAGATGAATCTCAATTGGCGTTCAACAATTCCATGAACATCATCAACAACGAAAGCGCCATACAGGAGTTGTTGTTTTTTACACACCGGGAGCAGGATGAGCGATTGCGCAATGCGGCATTGACCAAAATAAAAGCGCACAAGGATTGGGAAGACGAATTGACAAGTATGTTGCAGCAGAACAATCCTTATGATATTTATTGGGTGTATGCTTTTCTGGATGGCAACCAAATCGAACATCCTGAGCAGTTTGTAACGCCGGTCAACAACAGTATCCCCTCCTTGACTTCCAAAATTCAGGAAAGCATTCAAGACCCCTACAAGGACAATCTGGCATACCTGAATGTCGAAGTCCTGTGCCGTGTACTGGATGTGCAATTTAAAGACAGCAGTGCCGTTTTTCGGCCGAACATCCTGAAATTGCAGGGCGTTCTGGAAACGCCGCCGGCAGCACGAACCGGTGATATCGATGCACAGAAGTTTGTTGAAACCCTGGATCAATACCGGCTTGCCGTCAAAAACTGGCTGGATACGCACTAAAAAACAAAGAACAACCCATGTCCCCGCACGCCTTCGCCGCCGCCTGGATCGCCTCCTGGAACTCCCACGACCTCAACGACATCCTCAGCCATTACTCCGACGACATCGAAGTCACCACCCCGATGATCCGGCTGGCTACGGGAGCGGACAGCGATACCCTGAAAGGAAAAGCCGCCGTCGCCGACTACTGGCGCAAGGCGCTGGACAAAATCCCGGATTTGCATTTCGAGCTCCTCGAAGTGACCGCGGGCGTCAATTCCGTGGCGCTGTATTACAAGTCGGTGATGAACAAAATGTCCATAGAAGTCATGTTTTTTGACGAAAATG
Source organism: Saprospiraceae bacterium (assembly GCA_044224705.1). Classification (GTDB taxonomy): domain Bacteria; phylum Bacteroidota; class Bacteroidia; order Chitinophagales; family Saprospiraceae; genus M3007. The sequence continues at coordinate 4,720 of JBGAJY010000279.1, read as the reverse complement.
GGAAGGTGAACAGGATGTTTGCACACTACACTTAAACCACTTCCACCATGCCCACACGCCGACGCGCACTCAAAACCCAGATCGTCGGCGACCCCGCTCATTGGGTGTAAAGGCGGAAACTGGCTAGGTGTCCCCTGGAAATTCCTTAAAAACCATTACTTTTGAAAAGTAAATCATGAGCTATGCGCGTAACAATTGAAGGAGCTGACATTCAAGAGGTTGAGAAAATTCTACTCCTCCTGAAAAGCTTGAATATCAATAATATCGAGGTAATTCCCGGGCCATCCGGACACCGCCCTTCTATCAGCAAGGGTGATAAGAAAGTCGATCCCCATCAGCTTTTCGGGATTTGGAAAGATACCCCCAGGAGCCTCGATTCCATCCGGACGGCTAACTGGAAACGAGATTGGAACGCCTGACGTATGGTTCTTTGCGACACCAATATTTTTATCAGTGCATTCAATGGGCGCCAGGACACCATTGATCAATTGTACAACATTGGTCTTGAGCAGATTGTGTTGTCTGCGATCACAGTGATGGAGCTCTATCAAGGAATGGGCAACAAAAACGAATTGGCGCAAATGAAGAAGCGTATCAAGTTTTATGATGTTGTCCAGATCGATAGCGAAATTTCTGCCAAAGCAATCGAGCTCGTTGAATCCTTCCGACTGAGTCATGGCCTCCAAATCCCGGACGCCATTATTGCCGCTACGTCAATTGTGTATCACATTCCGCTTCATACCTATAATTTGAAGGATTTCGATTTTATTCCGGAAGTAGTGCTTTACAGGAATAAATAACTTTCAGGGTACTAACTATTCCACCATGCCCACACGCCGACGCGCCCTCAAAACCCTCCTCGCCGGAGCCGCCGCTTTCACCGCCGCCCCGGCCTTTTCTTTTGGAAAAATGATTGATCCTCAGCCGGTTAAGTGGAAAGGCAACATCCGCCACTCCGTGTGCCGCTGGTGCTACGGCGACCTCCCGCTCGACACCCTCTGCGCGTTTTTGAAAAAACTGGGCATTGGCGCCGTCGACAGATCGGCCCCAAGGAATGGGATACCCTGAAAAAATTCGGCCTCGATTCCTCCATGTGCAACGGCGCCGAAATCGGGCTCACCAAGGGCTGGAACGACCCGCAATTCCACCCTCAACTGACCAAAAACTACCTGGAAATGATCCCGCTGGTGGCCAAAGCGGGCTACCGCAACCTCATCTGTTTCAGCGGCAACCGCAACGGCATGGACGACGAAACCGGCCTGAAAAACTGCGTGACAGGTCTGCAAAACATCCTGCCCCTGGCCGAGCAAATGGGCGTGGTCATCTGCATGGAACTGTTCAACTCCAAGGTGGACCACAAGGACTACATGTGCGACAAATCCGCCTGGGGCATCGAACTCTGCAAACGCCTTGGTTCCGAGCACTTTAAGTTGCTATACGACATCTACCACATGCAGATCAACGAGGGCGACGTGATCCGGACCATCCAGGATTTTCACCCTTATTTCGCGCACTACCACACCGCCGGCGTGCCGGGCCGCAACGAGATCGACGACACGCAGGAACTGTACTACCCGGCCATCATGCGCGCCATCGTCGACACGGGCTTCAAAGGCTACGTGGCGCAGGAATTTATCCCCAAAAACGCCGACCACCTGGCCTCCCTGCAACGCGGCTTCGAGATTTGCGATGTCTGAACGACTCCTTTTTACGGTGACCAACGACCTGAGTTACGACCAGCGGATGCAAGGCCGGCAATTGCCCCATTCACAAACACTTGACGAGCAGCCTTTTACACAGGTCCGACTGCGCTGCCGTTTCCAAAAAGGCTTTCTGTTTTACGCCGAATACAACCTGCGGCTTTTTTTCTGGCTGCTCCGGCAGCCCTGCGACGCGGTGTGCTCCATCGATCTCGACACCCTGCCGGCGGGCTGCGCCGCTACCCTGCTGCGCGGAAAAAAGCGCGTGTTCGACGCGCACGAGTATTTCACGGAAGTGCCCGAGGTGGTCGGACGGCCGCTGGTGAAGGCCATTTGGGCAGGGGTGGCTCGAATTTGCCTGCGGTTTTACAGGCACGCCTACACGGTCGGGCCCGCCCTGGCAGATATTTTTTCAAAAAAATACGGGATTCGTTTTGCCATGGTCCGCAACGTGCCGGTTTTGATACAACAGCCTGAACTACAAGCCGTTGCAGAGACCCCGTACATGCTCTACCAGGGCGCGCTCAACGCCGGCCGCGGCATCGAAACAGCGCTGGCGGCCATGTCCCAACTGACCGGGCTCGAACTGTGGCTGGCCGGGGAGGGCGATTTATCAAACGATTTAAGGGTTTTGGCCAAACAACTCGGCGTGGAGGCGCGGGTTCGCTTCCTCGGCTACGTCAAACCTGCCGAACTCAAAGCCCTTACCGCAAAGGCCTGGCTGGGGCTTAACTTGCTGGAAAACAAAGGTTTATCCTACTATTATTCGCTGGCCAACAAGTTTTTCGACTACGTGCAGGCCACCGTTCCGGTGCTCACGATGGACTTTCCCGAGTACCGCGCCTTGCAGGCCCGGCACCCTGTGGCAGTACTGCTTCCGGAATTGAGTACCGAAACTTTCGTGCAGGCCGTCCGCACTTTATCGACCGATAAAATGCGTTACGAAGCCCTGCAAACGGCCTGCCGGGCAGCCCGCGAAGAGTGGAACTGGGACAAGGAGCAAGCGATCCTGCTCAATATTTGGGCAAAAGTTTTTGAAAAACAGCCCCGCAAATTCCCATGATGAAATAACCCCAGTCTCCTGATAATCAATTTAATACTCATCATTCATCATTCATCATTCATCATTCATCATTCATCATTCATCATTCATCATTAAAAACTACCCCCAGGTGATCACTGCGCCCGAATAAGCCAATCCGCCGCCAAAACCGAACAGCATGATTTTGTCGCCCGCTTTGACCCGTCCGGCGCGCACGGCATTACAAAGCGCGATCGGGATAGTGGCCGAGGAGGTGTTGCCGTAGTCGATGATGCTTTCAAGGGTTTTTTCCAGCGGGAAACCGGTTTCATTCGAGATTGCTTCCAGGATGCGCAGGTTGGCGCTGTGCGGCACAAACCAGTCTATGTCGTCGAGCGAGAGCCCGTTGAGTTCGGCAAGTTCGGGCATTTTGGCAGAAATCGTCTGTACGGCCCATTTGAACACCTTGCGGCCGTTTTGAACGATTTTTCTGTTCGTTTTGATGGGTTGGCCGTCGAGTGTATCGGCCAGGCCGGAGATGTAGAGGTCAATTCCGCCTTCTCCGCTGGCGCCGGTGATGCAAAAACCGACATTGCCGACAGGGTCGGCTTCAATCAAAACCGCCCCAGCGCCGTCGCCGAACAGCATGCACGACGTGCGGTCTTCATAATCGGTCACTCGGGTTAGCGTTTCAGCGCCGATGACGAGGATCTTGCGGTGGGTGCCTGCGGCGATCAAACCCTTGGCCAGGGTGATGCCGTACACAAAACCCGCGCAAGCCGCGTAAATATCCAGTGCGCCAGCCTTCGACAAGCCGAGTTTGTATTGGACCACACAGGCCATGCTCGGCATGGGCTGGTCGGGCGTAACAGTGGAGACGAAGATCATATCCACGTCGTCGAGCGTACCGCTATAATGAGCGGCCAGGTCCTGCACAGCGCGCACGCAGAGGTCGCTGGTGAACTGATCCGGCGCGGCATAATGGCGGGTTTTGATCCCGGTGCGCGACTGGATCCACTCGTCGGTGGTATCAATGATATTTTCGAAATAATAGTTGTCCACGATGCGCTCAGGGGCGTACATCCCAATGGCGCGAAGGCTGGCATTCGGCATAGTGAAAAGTCCGGTAATCGTCCGCCGGGACGGGTGTTGATCAAGAAAACAGCGCTGCAAGCAGGCGCCCGGTTCAAGCCGATATAATTGGACAGGGAGAGAAAATACAGGCAGGAGTTGGCTACAAAATTAAGCCTTCGGGGCGGCTTTCGGCTGGCGCTTTTGGATAAAATCCAAATACAGGGGTAAATAGCAACGAAAACAATTTTACCAATAAATTAACCGGTAAAACTTATTATTGGTCAAATAAAATTCTGCCAAATAATTTAAGGTTCGGGGGTCTGTTCCCCCACCTGCGCGGCCTGGATATCGTCCGACATCCTCCGGTACAAGTCGTGCCAGGCCGGATACTGCTCCAGCAGCGCCAGGTGACGGCTCAGGGTATCGCTGTCGCCCCGGACCGCCGGGCCGGTTTGCATCCGCGCCGGCGAATCGGCGATAGCCTTGTTCAAGGTCTCTTCCATCAGCGGGTGCAGCATTTCAAAAGGCAGGTCGCGGGCGTCCAGCAATTTTTCCGCAATGGCAAAACAGTGGTTGGAAAAGTTGTTGGCAAATACGGCCGCGACGTGCAGCATGGCGCGTTGTGCGTCGTCCACCTGGTACACGAGGTTGCCGATGATCTTGGCTGTTTTTTTCAAAAACAACACGTCTTCATGGCTGGAAGCATCCACGCAGAACGGAATCTTGCTCCACACCGGGTGGCGATCATTTGAAAACGACTGCAAGGGGTAAAAGACTCCGAACCGCTCAAAAAACGGCGCCAGCACCTTGCCGGGTGTGGCCCCGGAAGTATGGGTCGCCAATGCCCCCGACATCCGCCCCGACAACGCTTCGGCCACTTCCGGAATGACGTCGTCGCGCACGGCGATGATGAGCCAATCGGCAT
>JBGAJY010000278.1:0-6250 GCA_044224705.1 Saprospiraceae bacterium | reverse complement strand
AACATCTGCGAACGTCTGCGCGAAACATCTGCGGACGTCTGCGCGAAACATCTGCGCGAAACATCTGCGGACGTCTGCGCGAAACATCTGCGCGAAACATCTGCGCGAAACATCTGCGCGAAACATCTGCGGACGTCTGCGCGAAACATCTGCGCGAAACATCTGCGCGAAACAAACTTCGACCGAACAATTAACACACCCCTATGCGCATATTCGCTTTTGCTCTTCTCTCTCTGGGCGCCGTCCTGTTTTTTTCCTGTAAAAACGACACGTCAAAGGTCAAACCGGGCGCTCCGCAGGACCCCGAACTGGCTGCGCTCAACGCCCTGCTGGCCAAAAATCCCAACGACGACTCGCTGCTTTACCGCCGGGCTGTCGTGAACTACAAACTTGAAGGCTACGACGAAGCCCTCGCCGACGTGGGCAAGGCCCTGGCCATCGATTCCAGCCATGCCGCCTACTACGACCTCATGGCCGACGTGCTGCTGGACTACGCCCGCCCGAACGACTCCAAACACGCCATCGAGGTGCTGGAAAAGGCTGCTGCCAAATTTCCGAACAACCTCCATACCCTGCTGAAACTCAGCGAATTTTACCTCATCGTGCGGCAACACAACGAAGCGCTGGCCACCATCGACAAAGTATTCCGCCGCGACCCGCAGAACCCCGAGGGCTTCTTCATGACCGGCCGCGTGGCGCTCGACATGGGCGACACCACCCGCGCCATCAAAGCCCTTCAAAAGGCCGCTCAACTGGATGCCTCGAACATCGACGCCTGGATGTTCCTCGGCAAAATCATGGCCAACCGCAACGACCCAACGGCCCTCCAGTATTTCGACAACGTGCTGCGCCTCGACTCGACCGACCTCGAAGCCCGCGAATTCAAAGGCGTGCTGTACAAACGGCGCGGCGAGTTCGAACAGGCTTTCCGGGTGTACCGCGACATCATCGTGCGCAACCCCGACTACGCCAATGCCTACTTCGACATGGGCGTGATGTACCTCGAACTGGATTCACTGCAAAAGGCCTACGACAACTTCGACATCGCCGTCAAGGTGGATCAGCTGTTCGTCAAAGCCTATTACTACCGCGGCCTGACGGCCGAAATGCAGGGGAACATCGATGCGGCAAAACTCGATTACCAGCAGGCCAGCCAGATGTCGCCCAACTGGCCGGAGCCGAAAGAAGCCCTGGAAAAACTGGGTGGGAAGGGGAAATGAGTGGTATTTGATATAAGATTGACGAGACTTGATTTATGATTTTTGAATGCAAAAAAAATCATAAATCAAGTCTCGTCAATTAAAATCAATCATCTTCCTCCAGCTGAAAAATCTCTTCCAACGGTTTTTCAAATACCCTCGCGATTTTCAGCGCCAGCACCGTGGACGGCACGTAACGGCCGTTTTCGATGGAAAAAATGGTTTGGCGGCTCACGCCGGTCCGCTCGGCGAGCACGGCCTGTGATATGTCGAGGCGCGCACGCTCTTCTCTCAGGCGGTTTTTCATGTCGTTTCAGGGGATTCGTCGGCGATCTGCTTGTTGCTCACATACAGAATGTAGTGAAAACGCAGCAGGAAAACGACCAGCGGGGTGAAGAGGTTGAACAGCATGGCGTAGAAAAAATTGCTCTGGTACAGGAGCCAGTTGGCCAGCAGCAGAATGCTGAAATGCACGAGGAAACTCCATTGGAACGCTTCCAGCCGGATGAGCTGCACGCGTTCGTCTTCAAATTTGACGCGGCTGAACGCCATCATCAGCAGACCGGTCAGCAGGAGCGTGAGCGCCAGTTCCTCGGTAAAGTTTTCAAATGCGGGCGTGAGAAACTCGTTCTCTTTCCGAAGTTGGAGCCCGAAGCCCGGAATTTCATAATTGCCGAAAACGGCCAGTGCGCCAAGGACTGCGCCCGCAAGCGCGAGAACGAAACCAACCCGTTTCCAACGAGCCGGAAGCAAACGAAGAGTTTTCATGATGTAAAGTATTTTTGTACAAATGTAAAGTATAGTTTACAAAAAGACAAAAATAAATTACATAAAAAACTTCATCTGCCTCACGGTTGTTAGTATTCAAAGGTTTTTCGCCTCAAAAGGCTTTACTTTTGCAGCCTTTTTGAAAGGGGTGAGACCTCGCCAGCATGACATTGTTCTCACGTATTTAGACAATCGAATCAATCGATCAATCGAAAAATCGGTTAATCGAATCAATGGCCATCCATGTTTCCAAAATACGACGTCATAGTAGTCGGCGCCGGCCATGCCGGTTGTGAAGCCGCGGTCGCTGCGGCCAACCTGGGCTGTAAAGTCCTGCTGGCCACCATGAACATGCAAACCATCGGCCAGATGAGCTGCAACCCTGCCATGGGCGGCGTGGCCAAAGGCCAGATCGTGCGCGAAATCGACGCCCTCGGCGGCTACTCCGGCATCGTAACCGACCATACCATGGTGCAATTCCGCATGCTCAACCGCTCCAAAGGCCCGGCCATGTGGAGCCCCCGGGCCCAAAGCGACCGCATGCAATTTGCCGCGAAATGGCGCCAAATGCTCGAAGGACACCTGAACATCGACTTCTGGCAGGAAATGGTGGCGGGTCTGATCGTGAAAGACGGTCGCGTGTGCGGCGTCCGCACGGGCATGGGCATAGAAATCGAGAGCGAAGCCGTGGTGCTGACCAACGGCACTTTTTTGAACGGCATCATCCACATCGGCGAAAAACAATTCGGCGGGGGCCGGGCGGGCGAATCGGCCGCGCGCGGTATCACCGAACAACTCGTGCAGCTGGGCTTCGAAGCCGGTCGCATGAAAACGGGCACCCCGCCCCGCGTCGACGGGCGCTCGCTCGATTATTCCCGCATGGACATTCAGCCGGGCGACGAGCCGGCCGGCAAATTTTCCTACACCGATACGCCGGCGCTGACCAATCAACTGCCCTGCCACATCACCTACACCAACCAGAAGGTGCACGACATCCTGCGCACAGGCTTCGACCAGTCGCCCATGTTCAACGGACGCATCCAGGGCGTGGGGCCGCGCTATTGCCCGAGCATCGAAGACAAAATCGACCGTTTTTCGGAAAAAGACTCGCACCAGTTGTTTATCGAGCCAGAAGGCCGCGACACGGTGGAAATTTACATCAACGGCTTTTCTTCCTCGCTGCCCGAAGATGTGCAGTTCAAAGCCCTCCGGCAGGTGCCAGGGCTCGAAAACGCCAAGATGTTCCGCCCCGGCTACGCCATCGAGTACGACTATTTTCCGCCTACGCAGCTCAAACTGTCGCTCGAAACGCATTTGGTCAAAAACCTCTTTTTCGCGGGCCAGATCAATGGCACCACCGGCTACGAAGAAGCCGGCTGCCAGGGCCTCATGGCGGGAATGAACGCCGCGCTGGCCGTGAAAGGCGAAGAACCGCTGATCCTGAAACGCTCCGAAGCCTACATCGGCGTCCTGATCGACGACCTCGTGAACAAAGGCACGCAGGAGCCTTACCGCATGTTTACCAGCCGCGCCGAATACCGCATTCTGCTGCGTCAGGACAATGCCGATCTGCGCCTCACGCCCATCGCGCACCGCCTCGGCGTATTGGGAACCGACCTGCGTATGGACCGCGTGCGCGCCAAACAGCAGGCCGCCGCAGCCATCGATGCCTTTTTCCGAAATGCCTCCGTGGCGCCTGACGAGGTCAACGGCTACCTGGCTTCGGTCGATTCGGCCCCGACCGTGCAAAAAGTCAAACTCTACAACATCCTCCTGCGCCCGCAGGTCGACATCCCTTCGCTGGCGGCCGTTTTACCCGAACTCCACCGCTTCCTCGCGCCTTTTGAACGCGAATTCATCGAACTGGCCGAGATCAACATGAAATACGAGGGCTACATCCAGAAAGAGCAGGATATGGTGGCCAAAGTGAATCGCCTCGAAGACATGCGCCTGCAGGAAGACTTCGACTACCGGGCCGTACACGCGCTCAGCATCGAGGCGCGCGACAAACTCAGCAAGGCCAAGCCGCGTACTTTGGGCCAGGCCAGCCGCATTTCCGGGGTAAGCCCGGCGGATGTGAGCGTACTGCTGGTGCATTTGGGGAGGTAGCGCGGCTGGATGCTGAAATGGCACTCCACTCAGGGCAACACCAATAACTTCCGATATTTTCAACCCATGAAAATATTCCGCGCCCTATGGCTCTTCCTGCTGCTCAGCGCACAGGCAGTCGGCCAATCCAGCCCATACGACCTCCTTCCCCGGCCGCAATTCCTCGAACAGCATCCCGGCTTTTTCCAGCTGAAAAAAATCATTTTTACGGGTGAAAAACTGCCTTTTTCGCCTTTCCGGGAATGGTTGCTGGAAGGCAAAACCGCCCAGGTGCAGGATCGTTCGGGAGAAAATAAAGGCTCCGCCAGTCGCGGCGCCATCCTCCGCAGGATAAATCCCGCGCTGCCGGAGGAAGCCTACGAGCTGCGTATTTCCCCCAAAAAGATCGAAGTCACGGCGGGCTCGAACACGGGTTTTTTCTACGCCGAACAAACGCTCATCCAGCTGGCCGAACAAAACGGCGGCAAACAGCTGCCCTGCCTGCTCCTCCGCGATCAGCCGCGTTTTGCCTGGCGCGGCATGCACCTCGACGAGAGCCGCCATTTCATGGGCAAAGCCTTCGTAATCAAATACATCGACTGGCTGGCGGCCCTGAAAATGAACGTGTTCCACTGGCACCTCACCGACGCGCAGGGCTGGCGCATCGAGATCAAAAAATACCCGAAACTGACTTCCGTCGCGGCCTGGCGACCCGACCGCACGGGTATCCTGAACAGCGACGCCGACACGGCCCGCCTCGGCGAACCAATGACCTACGGCGGTTTTTACACCCAGGACGACATCCGTGACATCGTGCAATACGCCGCCGAACGGCACGTGACCATCATCCCCGAAATCGAAATGCCGGGGCATACGACGGCGGCGCTCGTGGCCTATCCCGAACTGTCCTGCTCCGGCGGGCCGTTTCCCATGCCCGGCGGCGCCAAAAACTGCCCCTACCCCAATTTTTGCCTCGGCAACCCCGACACCTACACGTTTCTGGAAGGCGTGCTCAGCGAAGTCATTGCGCTCTTTCCTTCGCAGTACATCCACATCGGCGGCGACGAAGTCGAGCGCGATCAATGGCGGAAATGCGGACGTTGCCAGCACCTGAAAGACTCCTTGCACCTCGATAATGAAGCGCAATTGCAGGTTTGGTTTACCCAACTTATCGAAGATTTTCTGCTGAAAAACGGCCGCAGCCTGCTGGGCTGGGACGAGATCATGGAAGGCGGCAGCCTCACTCCTTCGGCAGGCGTGATGGTCTGGCGGGGCGAAGGACCGGCCCGCGAAGCCACGGCTGCCGGCCACGAGGTGGTCATTACACACAATTACTACTTCGATCTGTACCAGGGCAGTCCGGAGTTCGAGCCGGTCAGCTACGGGTACCTGCCGCTCGAACGGGTGTACCGCTACGACCCCGTGCCCGCCGATTTTTCTGAGGCGCAGCGCCGGAAGGTCCTGGGTGTTCAGGGCTGTCTTTGGACCGAAAACGTGTACGACACCCGAAAGGCCGAATACATGGTTTTTCCGCGTCTGCTCGCCCTCGCGGAAGTGGCCTGGACCCCCGCTGAACGGCTCGACTGGCCTGATTTTCAGCGACGCCTGCCCGGCTTGCTGCGGTGGCTCGACCAACGCGATACCCGCTACGCGACGAGCGTGTTCGACCCCGCGGTCCTGATTGCGCCCGACTCCGCATCCGGCCGGCTCGTATGCCGTATTTCCCAGCAAATTCCTTTTGGAAACATTTTTTACAGCGTCGACGGCAGTCAGCCGACGAATCGCTCAACGTCCTATTCGGCGCCTTTTTTACTGGAAAAAACCTGCGACATCCGTGCCACGGCCTTTTGGGGCAACGACCGGCAGAGCAAAAGCCTGCGCGTGCCCTTCCGCCCCTCGCTGGCCAGCGGCAAATCCATGCAGCTGAGTGCTTTGCCCGACAAACGCTACAACGGCGAACACCCCGAAGCCCTCACCGACGGCCTCGACGGCAGCGCAGCCTTCCACGACGGGCACTGGTGCGGCTTTTACGGCGAGGATTTTGATCTGACGCTCGACCTGGGCGCCGTTCAACCCCTGCAAACCCTGAGCCTGCACTGGCTGGAAGCGGAAGGCAGCTGGATTTTTTTGCCGCTGGAAATGTGGGTCGAAATTTCTCCGGACGGCCGGAACTGGACGAGAAAGGCTTTCTTTTC
>JBGAJY010000277.1:0-6299 GCA_044224705.1 Saprospiraceae bacterium | reverse complement strand
TCAGTAGAGGGATTGAGTCTGGTTAAGGATCAGGGGGAATTCGCCGACAGGGGTTATTTTCCCGCCTTCATTTCATCCCGGCATCGCCGGCCGGGCAGCATTTTTCGCAATGATCCACGTATCGCCAGGGGCTTCACCGACTACTTGCAAATACATTTGCCCGACCCGCGTACCCACCGGTTTTACTTCGACTACGGCACCGAAACGTTGGATGCCTGGTACGGACCGTACCAATTGCAGGTCGACCTGATTATGCAAAAAAGGGGTTTTTCAGCCAAAAACTGGATCACCCGGCGCTTTGAAGGAGAGGACCACTCGGAGCGCGCCTGGCGGAAAAGGCTGGCCATTCCGCTGGAATTTTTGATGAAGAGAGGTTTGTGAAGTTGATAAGGGTTTATAAGGTTGATAAAAGGCTGAGAGGATGCTCTCTCCTTTTTATCAACCTTATAAACCCTTATCAACTTTATCAACCGTTTTTAAAACTCACATCCACCCCAGAAACGGTTCTTCCAGGATTTTTTTCAGTTCCACCAGAAAACGCGCCGCATCGGCGCCGTTGATCACGCGGTGGTCCCAGCCGATGGTCATGGGCATCATAAGCCGCGGTTCGAAGGCCGTGCCGTTCCAGAAGGGTTCCATGGTGGCTGCGGTGATGCTGAGGATAGCGACCTGCGGCCAGTTGACGATCGAGATCATGCCCGTACCGCCGATGCCGCCGATGTTGGAGATCGTGAACGTGCCGCCGTCGAGGTCGTCGGGTTTGTTTTTGCCGTCGCGGGTGCGGGTGCTGATCTCCGTCAGGTCGATGGAGATTTGCTGCAAACCTTTCTGGTCGGTGTTGCGGATCACGGGCACGAGCAGGCCGCGCGGCGTATCCACAGCGATGCCGACGTTGACGTATTTTTTGAAGATAATCTCCTGTTTTTCAGCGTCATAGCTCGCATTGAACTGCGGCATTTTGTGCAGCAATCCGCTCACGGCTTTGGTGATGATGGCCGTGGTGGTGAGGTTGCCGCCTGCGGCTTTGACCTGTTCTTTGTATTGCTGGCGGAGTTTTTCGAGCTGGGTGATGTCGGCTTTTTCGGAGATCCAGGCGTGCGGGATCGTGTTGAAAGCGTAGTGCATATTTTCCGCCGTCAGGATGCCGATGCGGCTCTGGGGCTGGCGTTCGATGGCGCCGAATTTGGCGAAATCGGGCAGTTTTTTGTGCGGCAGGCTGGCGCGAGGCTCTGCCTCGCGACCGCCGCCGGTGTCGATTTTGTGTTTGACATAGTCCACCACGTCTTTATACGAAATGCGGCTGGCGCCTTCTGCCGGGTGCACATCCGAGAGGTTGACGCCCAGTTCCTTGGCGCGTTTGCGGGCCAGCGGGGAGATGCGCAGGTTGGCGGGGTGGGGAGTTGCAGCAGGAGCAGCAGCAGGAGTTGCAGTTGCAGCAGTTTGTACGGGTGCAGGATCAGCTGCTTTCGGTGTGGCTGCAGCGCTTGGCGTTGCCGAGGGTGCGGTTGTCGTTTGAAGGCGCAGGGCGAGGGTGCCGCCGGTGACTTCATCGCCTTTTTTGACCAGCACCTCTTCCACGGTACCGTCGGCGTCGACGGGGATTTCGGCGTCCACTTTATCAGTGCCGACGACGAGTACGTTCTGGTCTTTTTTGACCTGGTCGCCGGGCTGCACGAGTACTTCGAGCACTTTGCCGCTGACGCCGTCGCCCAGGGAGGGCAGCTGGAAAGCGTAGCTGCTGCCACCGGACTGGGCGGCGGGAGCCGGAGCGGGTGTTTCCAGGGGAGGCGCGGACTGTGTAGGCGTCGTCGGGACAGGCTGAGGAACAGCGGCAGCCGCGCCGGCGAGGCGGAGAATCAGGGTGCCTTCCGTGACGTCGTCGCCTTTTTTGATGAGCACTTCTTCCACGGTGCCGTCGGCGTCGGCGGGGATTTCGGCGTCCACTTTGTCGGTGCCGACTATGATCACATTCTGGTCTTTTTTGACGGGGTCGCCGGGTTTAACGAGTACTTCGAGCACTTTGCCGGTGACGCCGTCGCCGAGCGAGGGGAGTTTGAATTCGTATGCCATATATCGATCCGTTTCTGTCTGTTTGGTGGCGGGCAAAGATGAGTAAGTTTGCTGGAAAAAATTGCCATTCCGTAGCGGCCAATCTACCTTCACGGCATTTCCTCACAAAAAAATGAAATTATGGCAGCGCCAATTCTCGACCAGCCCATCCTGCCGCCTGTCCGTACGCCCCTGGTACGCCGCATTTTTATCGGTTTGGAAATAGTGCTTTTGTTGGCCGTTTTGGTCGCTCTGTTGTGGAAATCGGAATCGTGGGAAGGAGGCAGCGAGATGCTGGTCATCGGATTTTCCTGCCTGTCGCTGCTTTACCTCGTGTTTCCGATTCTGCTGTTTGGCAGCCGGGGCTGGAGGCAGCACCTCGGCAGCCATGCCGTGGGATTCGCCATGATGTTTGGGGTTTGGGGGATACTTTTTACACTGGAAAGCTGGGCAAACGGCACGGAAATGCTGATCCTTGGCCTGGTGTTTACAGCCATCCTGGCTCTCACGACGACGGTGCTGTGGATGGCCCGGCGTTCGCAACCTGACGGAGGGCGATTTTACCGGAATGCGGCCTTGCGATTGATTCCCGGTTGCGGCGGTTTTTCCATTATTGGGCAAAATGCAGTGGGATGCCAAATCATCCGCCGACCTGGTCGTCAAGACCTTGCAACAAAAGTGAACGCCGGCCAGCCTTAACTGGACTTTCGCATTTTGTTAATAGCAAGGGGCGAGCGATGGGACACGGAAAACACGGATGCAAGCAGCACGGATTTTCACAGATTTTGAACCGTAAAACCGGTGTGAATCCGTGCTGCTTGCACCCGTACTATCCGTGTCCCATCACGCCAATACGGACATTGCCCGCATTTTGACGGGGTCTGAATTGACCGGCAACTCCGTGCAGGCAATTGGTTTTTATTTTTCGAACACCGCCGGAAAAGGCGATCTGCAAAAAATAAGTCTGCTCTTTATCAACGCTTTATACCCAACCCTTCAACTGAACCGCTAGAATGCGAAAGTCGAGCTCAGTCGAGTGAATATTCATGGCACATAGAGGTTTGGTCACCATAAATGTACCTTATCGGCTCCCTGAGAGCCTTCTCAAAATGCGAAAGTCCAGCTTAGTCCATCTTCGTCATGAATTTCAACCTCGAACAAGTCGCCGCTCTGGCCCTCGAACACTATCAACTGGAAGCGAGCATCGCAGCCCTGCCCGGCGAGATCGACCTGAATTTTCTGCTGAAAACCGCCTCCGGCGAAAAATTTACGCTGAAAATCGCCAACCCGGAGACCGACCAGGCGCAGCTTGTTTTTCAAAACGACCTGATCCGGCACCTCGCCGATGCAGGAACAGGGCTGGACATTCCGCGCGTCATCCCCGCTTTTTCCGGCGAAAAAATTGTCGCTCTGCCGGCCCACGACGGCTCCCGGCGCTTCATGCGCCTGCTGAGCTGGATCGAGGGCCGTTGCCTGGCCGAGGTAAATCCGCACAGCCCCGAACTGCTCGAACGCGTCGGCGAAATGTGCGGCCTGCTCAGCGCCGCCCTGGCTGGATTCGAGCACCCTGCCGCACACCGTTTCATCAAATGGGACCCCTCGGAGGCTGCGTGGACCCGCGAGCACCTGGCTAAAATCAGGGGCGCGGACAAGCAGAAACTGGCCACTTATTTTCTTCAATTGTTTGAAAAACAGGTGGTTCCGCTTTTCCCCGAGCTCCGCAAAAGCGTGGCCTACAACGATGCCAACGATTACAACGTGCTCGTGAGTCATGACCCCGAGCGCCCCGTCGTACCCGGCGTGATCGATTTTGGCGACGCCGTTTTTACCCACACCGTCAACGATCTGGCCATCGCCGCCGCTTATGCGGCCATGCACAAACCCGACCCGCTGGCGGCTGTTTTTCATGTGGTAAAAGGGTATCACCGCGCCTTCCCGCTCACCGAAAAAGAAGCCGAAGCCCTGTTTCCGCTCATCGGCGCGCGGCTGCTCATCAGCGTCGTTTGTTCGGCGATCAACTCGTCCGAACACCCTGATAACCAATATTTACAGATCAGCGACCGCCCGGCCTGGGCGCTGCTGGAAAAACTGCGCGACATTCCGGCTGCGCTGGCCCACGCCACCTTCCGGCATGCTTGCGGCTGGGCGCCCTGCCTTGACAATGAAGCCTTTGTGCAGTGGGCAAAGGCCAACTTCCACACCGTCCGGCCCATCGTTCCGGGCGATTTGAACGAGGTGGTCTGGCTCGATCTGAGCGTGGGCAGCGCCGACCTGGGCAATTACGGCGACATCGAAGACGCCCAAAAACTTCACCAACGCATTGCCGAAGTGATGGGCGACAAGGCGGGCATCGGCCGCTACGACGAGGTCCGTCCGTTTTACACGACCGACGCCTACGAAGTGCGGGGCAACGAAGGCCCGCAATGGCGCACCGTGCACATCGGCCTGGATATTTTTATGCCTCCCGGAACGCCGGTTTTCGCGCCGCTCGACGGCCGCGTGCATAGTTTTCAGGACAATGCCCAGGACCGCGATTACGGCCCCACGATCATTCTGGAACACCGTGTAAGCGATTCGCTCACCTTTTTTACCCTCTATGGCCACCTTACGCGGACTTCCCTGACGGGTTTGAAAACCGGACAAATGATCTTGGCGGGGCAGGAATTTTGCCAAATCGGCCCCATGCCGGAGAACGGCAACTGGTCGCCGCACCTGCATTTCCAGGTGATTCTCGACATGCTGGGCAAATCGGGCGACTACCCCGGCGTGGCTTTCCCGGACGGCAGCGCCGTTTGGCGCAGCATTTGTCCCGACCCCTGGCTGTTGCTGAGGGGCATATTTCCCCAAAAACCGCCCACCGCTTCGACTGCCGGAATCCTCGATTATCGCCGCGAACACCTCGGCAAAAACCTCAGCGTGTCGTACCGGAGCCCGCTCACGATGCTGCGCGGCTGGCGCCAGTACCTGTTCGACGACACCGGCCGCCGCTACCTCGACACGGTGAACAATGTAGCCCATGTGGGCCACGAACACCCTCGCGTAGTGCGCGCCGGGCAGCGGCAAATGGCGGTTTTGAACACCAATACGCGCTATCTGCACCCTGCAATCGTCAACTTCGCGGAAGAATTGCTGGCCACTTTTCCGGCTCAACTGGAAGTCGCATTTTTCGTCAACAGCGGCAGCGAGGCCAACGAACTGGCCCTTCGGCTGGCCAAAAATTATACCGGACAACACGGAATGATCGTCGTGGAAGCCGGCTACCACGGCAATACGCAGGGTTGTGTTGACATCAGCTCCTACAAATTCGACGGTCCGGGCGGCCAGGGCGCCCCATCGACGGTCCATGTGACGCCGCTGCCCGATGCTTTTCGCGGCAAATACAGGGGAAACACCCTTGAAACCGGCCGGAAATACGCCACGCACATCGGTGCGGCGATCGAGCGGAGCAAGGGTGTGGCGGGGTTTATCTGCGAATCGGTCATCAGTTGCGGCGGGCAGGTGCCGCTGCCGCCGGGCTATCTCGCCGAAGCCTGCCGTCTGGTTCGGGCCGCGGGCGGGCTGTACATCGCCGACGAGGTGCAAACCGGCTGCGGCCGCCATGGCGCGCATTTCTGGGCTTTTGAGGAGCATGGCGTGGTGCCGGATATCGTCACGGTGGGCAAGCCCATCGGCAACGGGCATCCGCTTGGCGTGGTCGTCACTACCCGCGCGGTGGCCGATGCTTTTGCCAATGGCATGGAATATTTCAACACCTTCGGCGGCAATCCCGTGTCGTGTGCGATCGGACTGGAAGTGCTCCGCGTGCTCCGCGATGAAGGCCTGCAGCAGAATGCTCACGAGACGGGCGCCTATCTGAGCAAAGGTTTGCAGGAACTGGCGGGTCGCTTTCCGGTCATTGGCGACGTGCGCGGCCCCGGGCTGTTTCTCGGCTTCGAATTGATCAAAAATCCGGAGACACTTGAACCGGCGCCCGCCCTGGCAGCCTACCTGGCCAACCGCATGCGCGAACTTGGCGTGCTCATGAGCACCGACGGGCCGGATCACAACGTGTTGAAAATCAAGCCGCCGATGGTGTTTTCCAAAAAGGACGCGGATTTTTTTCTGGAAATGCTGGAGCGGGTGATGGGGGAGGACAGGATGAAATATGCGGAGGGCTGAATGGGACAAATGATTTTTTGACAGGTAATTTTTTTGACAGGATTGACAGGATAAACAGGATTAGCGTCGGCCTCGCCGACTTTGGTCACATA
>JBGAJY010000276.1:0-6315 GCA_044224705.1 Saprospiraceae bacterium | reverse complement strand
CATGGCCGTTCGCCACAAACGCCTGCCCATCGAAGGCGTGCAGTTTCACCCGGAGTCCGTATTGAGCATGAAAAACGCCGCCGGCATGCGCCTTTTGCAAAATGTGGTGGCCGGCCGGCTCTCCTCCGGCAACCGCATCTATCACGAACTGTCGAAAAAACTGCAAACCGGCGCGCCGCTCGATTCGCTCACCCTGCGCGCCTTCCTGCAGGCCGTCGAAGAAGGCCAACTTGCCGAGGATCAGAAACAAATCCTGCTCGTATCCCTCAGCCACCGGCTCCGCAACGCCACCGAACTGAAAACGTTTATCGAAACACTGTTCGAGTTTTCCCCCGCCACCCAAACGCTCGACCAAATCCGAAACCCCAAACCCCAAACCCGCCCCGTCGACATCTGCGGTACGGGCGGCTCCGGCCTGCCGCGGGTGAACACCTCCACCCTTGCCGCCCTGCTGCTGGCCCGCACCGGACTCCCCATCGCCAAACACGGCAACCGCGCCGCAGCCGGGCGTTTCGGCAGTTTCGACCTGCTGGCGGAGCTCGGCGTGCCTTTGCGTTTTTCGGCCGAAACGGCGCAGCGCTCGCTCGACGAAGCCCGGCTGGCTTTCCTCTTTGCCCCCGATATTCACCCGGTTTTCAGGCATTTCGCCCCCCTGCGGGCCAAAATCGGCGTCCCGACGGTGTTCAACGTGCTCGGTCCGCTCGTCAATCCCATGCGACCCGCCCGCCAATTCATCGGCACCGCCTTCGCCGATCTGATGGACGTGATTTTTGAAACCGGCATCCGCATGGGCAAGGAACACCTCATCGTCGTGCGCGGCTGGGACGGCCTCGACGAAATCTCCGTCAGCGCGCCTACGCGGGTGCTCGAATTCCGCGACGGACAACGGCTCGACTACGAAATCCGTCCCGAAGATTTCGGTCTCGCACCCCTGCCTTTTCAGGCCGTCAGCGCCGCCAATCCGGCCGAAAGCCTCGACATCGCCCGCGCCATGCTGGCCGGAGTGCCCACTACCGCGCACTACAAACTCGTGGCCGCCAACGCGGCATTCATCTATGCCAGATTCGTGGAGCCGCTGCCGCTGCCGGAAGCATTTGCCAAAATGGAACGGCTCATTTTCGATGGAGCCCTGGGCGCGACTTTGGACCATCTGACCCAAATTGTTCAACAAAACGAAGCGGTCGCCGTCTGAGCCATGGAGCATATTCTCGACCAGATCGTGGCGCAAAAGCGCCTGGAAATCAAAGCCTTGTATGAACAGTACGATTTGGGCAAACTTCGTTGTGCCGTACAGCCAGCCGACCGGAAATTTTACCGCCGACTGGCTGCTGCCCGGGCATCAGGCGAGCCGTTTTTTATCACAGAATTTAAAAGAAAAAGCCCCTCGGAAGGCTGGATCAGCCGCGATGCCGAGGTGCCCGGGCAGGTTGCTGCCTATGCAGCGGCCGGGGCGAAAGCCATCTCCGTACTCACCGACAATGAATTTTTCGGAGGCTCCTACGAGGACCTGCGACAGGCTTATCTCACGCTGTGTTCGCTGCCGCCCTCCTCCGGCCATCCTTTGCTGTTGCAAAAAGACTTTATCCTCGATCCGATCCAGATTTACCTCGCGCGGCAGCACGGGGCCGATATCATCCTGCTGATTGCCGCGATCCTGGAACCGGAGCAGTTGGATTTTTTGAAAAAAACGGCGGAGTCGCTGGGCATGGGCGTACTGGTCGAGGTGCACGACCTGGAAGAACTGGAACGCATCCGTCACCTCGATTTTCCCGTGCTGGGCGTCAACAACCGCGACCTGAAAACTTTCCGCACGGCCCTGAACCGGGTAAATGTGATCGCTCCGCATGCGGGCGGACGCTTGATCATTGCGGAATCAGGGGTGAAGGATTACCGTGATTTTCAGGTGGTGCGGAACGCCGACGGTTTTTTGATCGGAACGGCTTTAATGCGTAACGCCAACCTCCAGGTTGGCGGGTTCGGCAGTGCAAAATTGTCGTTTGACACACCAGGCAGCGCCTACCAGGAGCTTGGCGCTACAGCGCTGTTCAAAGCCTGCGGCATCCGAACGGCAGAACTACTCCAAAACTGCCCATCCGACTACATCGGCATCAATTTTTCGCCCGTCAGCAAAAGAAAAATCAACCCCGGACTGCTCGACCATCAAAGCATCCCCAACCACGCCGTCGCAGTTTTTTACAAAAATTCCGAAGCGGACATCCGCGAAACCCTCGCCAAATACCCCTTCAAAATTGTGCAACTCTATGCCGACGACGTGACGCCGGAGTTCGTGCGGAGCCTGCGGCAAAAGGTCTTCCTCGCTGCCCGGATCAGCCATTCCGGCGATCTCAACCGCTTGGAAGCGTTTGCCGCCGATGTTGATCTGTTCATCCTCGACGGTGCGCGGCCGGGCAGCGGGCAGCCCATCAACGTCTGCGTGCCTGAAAATTTCCCCTATCCGTTTTTGCTCGCAGGAGGACTTCATGCCGGTAATGTCGAACGGGTGCTGCGCTATCGAAACTGCATTGGCGTGGACATCGCTTCCGGAATCGAAACCGACGGCAGGGTAGACCCAGAAAAGATTACCGCTGTTGGCCGCGCGCTGAAATCCTTGAACCTCTCTTCAACCATCGCTTGATGATGAACGACCTGCAACTTTCCTTCCGCACCGAAATACTGGACAGCCCCGATGGCTACTTCGGCCATTACGGCGGTTGTTTCGTGCCCGAAGTCCTGCTCCCGGGCTTGCAGGAAATCGCGGCGGCCTTTGAACACGCGAAAAACGACCCGGACTTCGGAGCCGAATTTCACGCTGTTCTGAATGAATTCGCTGGCCGGCCCACGGCTTTCACCCCCCTGCCGCGCCTGAGCGCCGAGATCGGCGGCGCGCGCCTTTTTCTCAAAAACGAAGGCCTCAACCACACGGGCGCCCACAAAATCACCCACTGCATCGGCCAGATCCTCCTGGCCCGCCGCCTGGGCAAACGCCGCATTATCGCCGAAACGGGCGCAGGGCAACACGGCTATGCCACGGCCGCGGTATGCGCGCGCTTCGGGCTGGATTGCACGGTGTACATGGGCCGCAAAGACTACGAACGCCAGCGGCCGAACGTGTTCTGGATGGAGCTGCTGGGCGCCCGCGTGGTGCCCGTGGACGAGGGTTCGCAAACCCTCAACGACGCGGTGATCGCTGCGTTCAAAGACTGGGTGGCACACCCCGAAGAGACGTATTACCTGCTCGGTTCGGCCGTCGGGCCGCACCCGTACCCCGCCATGAACACCTTTTTTCAAAAAATAGTGGGTGAGGAAATCCGCCGCCAATGCCAGACCGAAACCGGCCGCCTGCCCGACGTCTGTGTGGCCTGCGTGGGCGGCGGCTCCAACGCCATGGGCATGTTTTTCGACTTTCTGGACGAAGAAGACGTGGCGCTGATCGGCGTGGAAGCCGGCGGCCGCGGGCGCCGGCCGGGCGAACATGCCGCCAAGGTGCTGCATGGCGAACCCGGCATTTTCGAAGGTTATCACTCGTATTTTTTACAGGACGGATCGGGCAATATCGCCGCGACACACTCGGTATCCGCAGGTTTGGATTACTGCGGCGTGAGCCCGATCCTGGCCTGGCTGGCCGATTGCGGCCGGGTGCAATTCGCCACAGCTACCGACGATGAAGCATTGGCTGCCGTTCAACGACTGGCATGTTCGGAGGGTATCATTCCCGCGCTGGAATCGGCTCATGCGTTTGCACATGCATTCCAGCTGGCGGCCGATTTGCCGAAGGAGGCCGTAGTGGTGGTGAATGCGTCGGGGCGGGGGGAAAAGGATCTGTTCATCACGATGCGGCATTTTCAGGAGGAGAGTTTGATGAAATACGCGGCAGGTTTACTGAATCAATAATTCAACACGGAGGCACGGAGTTTTTTTTTAATTTTAAATACTCCGTGTCTCCGTGCCTCCGTGTTTAAAAGACACCACCATGCAAAAGCAACTCCCCATCATGGCCCATCTCGTGCTCGGCTACCCAACCCTGGCCGACAGCCTGGCCACGGCGGAAGCCTATGTCCGCGCCGGGATACGGACGCTCGAACTGCAAATCCCTTTCTCCCACCCGACAGCCGACGGACCGGTGATCACCGCCGCCTGTCAGGAAGCCGCCGGGCCTCAGGGCGTCACCGTGACCGATTGCCTGCTGGCGATCAGGAGCCTGAGGGAAGACTTTCCGGAACAGGAGATCATCGTGATGTCGTACCTCAACCGCGTGTTCAACTTCGGTTTGGAGCAATTCGCACAGGCATTGGAAAGCCTGAATGTGAAGCATTTGATTGTGCCCGATTTGCCCGTCGACAACCCGGTGGCTGCGCGTTTGCAAGGCTCCGGCGTTCAATTGGTACCTGTCCTGGCCGCCAATGTCAGCGACGAGCGACTGGAAAAGCTCCTGTCCGCCGGCTTCGACTTTTACTACCTCATGGCCGATTTCAAAATCACCGGCGCCGCGTTCAGCCTGCATCCAAGGCTGAAAATAGTGATAGCCGCCATCAAAAGGACACGACCAGAAGCCAGCGTCGGCATCGGTTTCGGTATTTCAACACCCGGGCAGGCGCGGCTGGCTGCAGCGGAAGCCGACCTCGCCATTATCGGCTCCGCGCTGATTCGCGCCCGGGAAGAGGGGCGATTGAACAGCTTTTTATCAGATTTGCAGCAAATTTTTGCCCCGCCGCAATTTGAAGCGGCCTGACGCCAACCCTTTACACCCGTTTTTTGTTTTCAGAAAAAATTGAAATCAGCAGATGAATTTTCAATCCATATTTCCCCGGGAAAAACGCCCCCTGCTCATCGCCGGCCCTTGCTCGGCGGAGACCGAAGAGCAGGTGCTCGCCACGGCCCACGGTCTTAAAAACCAGGGTATCGACTTGTTTCGGGCCGGCATCTGGAAACCCCGCACAAGGCCGGGCGCTTTCGAAGGGGTGGGTGCGCCAGGGCTGAAATGGCTGCGGCGCGTGAAGGAAGAAACTGGCCTGCGCGTCACCACCGAGGTGGCCAACGCCCAGCACGTGTACGAATGCCTGAAATACGGTGTGGACGCGCTCTGGATCGGCGCCCGCACCACCGTGAATCCTTTTTCCGTGCAGGAAATCGCCGACGCCCTCGAAGGCACCGACATCCCGGTGCTGGTCAAAAACCCCGTGAACCCCGACTACAAACTCTGGGTCGGCGCGCTCGAACGGCTCCACAA
This sequence comes from Saprospiraceae bacterium, assembly GCA_044224705.1. GTDB lineage: Bacteria > Bacteroidota > Bacteroidia > Chitinophagales > Saprospiraceae > M3007. Next base: position 1,088 of record JBGAJY010000276.1, on the reverse strand, counting down.
AGCCGGTTTGCGGCGCATCGCGGCGGTGCATCGCGGTTTTTCGAGCTACGGCGATTCGATCTACCGCAACGTGCCGCGCTGGCAAATGGCCATCGACCTGATGCAGGAATTCCCCGAACTGGAAGTCATCTGCGACATCTCCCACATCTGCGGCCGCCGCGACATCCTCACCGAAACGGCGCAAAAAGCCTTCGATCTGAACTTTGACGGGCTCATGGTCGAGGTGCACCCGACGCCCGACGAGGCGTGGAGCGACGCCTCACAGCAGATCACGCCCGAACAATTCGGCGCCATGATCGGCGAGCTCGTGCTGCGCCCGACCACCACCGACGACCCCGATTTCCTGGTACAAATCGAAAACTACCGCGGCGAACTCGACGATCTCGACGAAGAGATCATCACCCTCATCGCCCGCCGCATGCTGCTCGTTCGCGAGATCGGCGCAGTCAAAAAGGCCAAAAACGTGGCTGTGCTCCAGCCCGAACGTTTCCGCGCTTTGCGCGAAGCGCTGCGCCGCCGCGGTGAAAAAAGCGAACTCAGCCCCGAATTCATTTCCCTGTTTCTCGAAGCCATTCACCAGGAAAGCATCAACCAGCAGGAAGTGGTGATGAACCCCGGAGCAGCGCGCAAAAACCTGCCGGCGGCTTTTTTGTGGGAAAACGATTGATGAAGGCGCGCGTGTTTTTGAAATAAATTTTCGGCTTATGGGTGTGTTAGGAAACAACTCGATAAACAACTGTCGAAATTTACTTCCAAAAAATGCCCCAAAGGTCTCTCAAGATGTCTCACTTCGTTCGACATGACAATTGCCAAGGGTTGCCTTCTCCATCGGATTTCTCGCTACGCTCGAAATTTACCCAAGCTGCGGTAAAATTTCGAGCGTAGCGAGAAATCCGATGGAACCTTTACACCCCGATGATTTGTCATCCCGAGCGTAGCGAGGGATCTGAATGGGTACATGACTACGGGGTTATCCCAAATCATGAAAGGCCACAACTACTTTATCTATATTACTACCAACCCCAAGAAAACGGTATTGTACATTGGAGTGACCAATAATTTAAAAAGACGCCTGGAAGAACATTTAG
>JBGAJY010000275.1:0-6358 GCA_044224705.1 Saprospiraceae bacterium | reverse complement strand
GAAGAAGGAGAAATGCCGCTGAACAGCTACACCTGGACCCACGCCGACGCCCGGCTGAGCGATGCCCAGCGGGCGCAAATGGTCGCCTGGTTCAAAGGGCTGAATGCGGTCGGGAGCAGGATGGAGTGAAGGTTTTGGGGTCAAAATGGAACGCCCTGTCCGGAGTGTCCGGACAGGGCGTTCTGTTTGGGGAATACGCGTTTTCTGAACTTTTAAAAAAGCGACCCAATTTCAACGACAAAACCGGTCAGTACTGTTGACGTCGCCTCCCCTTCCGTTTCCAGAAACTGGTGCAGCACGTAGGCATTTTCTTTCATGCTATAAATTTCGACGGTGCGGTTGATCGGGTCAATCAGCCAAAACTCATTCACCGTAAAGCGCTCATAAAGTTCCTTTTTATCCACCCGGTCGCGACGTATGCTGCCGGGGGAGATGATTTCGACGATGAGGTCAGGAGCGCCGAGGATGCCTTCGTTGAGGTCAACGATAAACTCCCGTTCAGTTGAAATGAAACAGATGTCAGGTTGACAAGCATTGTTTTCCTCAAACACAACATCGATGGGAGCGTGAAAAACTTCACCAATCGGGTGTTCGCGCAGAAATAACTGGTATGCAAATTCCAGATTTTTTGAGACCCGCTGATGCAGCGGTGAAGGGGCGGCTTTTTTCACAAGCTCTCCATCAATTAATTCATAAATGAACAGGTCATCATCCGGAAATTCCAGGTTGCGGAATTCCTGCCAGGTCATCTTGCGTTTGAGTTGAGCCGTCACGTTGCGCTAATTTTCTTCAAAAATACGGGGTTTTCAATCAAACTCAATCGTATCCCCCGCCTTGAACGTCTTTTTCCCCTCTTCTGCCGGAGGCTCGTTTTTTACAGGCGCGGGTGCTTCTTCGGGGGCTTCGAACAGGTTGGCCTGGTGCACTTCCGGGGCGTGTTTTTCCTTCGGCGGATGGCCGTCCGATTCCACCTCCTTGATGCCGCTGAGGCCCTGGTCGCTGAGTTTGTTGCCCGCGGCCTTCCAGCCTTTGACGTCCATAAAATCGCCGAGACTGATTTCGCCGGTCATAGGTTTGCCCTTAATTTTCAGGGTGTAGCGGATGCGCGGGTTGTCTTTGACCGAGACGAAAAGCATTTTGGACTTCGGGTGATCGGTCAGGTAGGAGTAGCGTTCGCGGAGTTTGTTGGTTTCGATGCGGAAGCGTTTGACCATCGTCCAGCCTTTGTGTCCGTCGAAATGCACGGCATTGACGACCATGTCGGCGTGAAACTTGCCGAGGTGCAGGATTTCCCTGGGTTCGAAGCGCTGGCTGGTGTCGGCGTCGGTGACTTCGTAGGAGCCGTCGTTGTAGAGCACCAGCAGGGTGTCGCCTGTGTCGAATTCGCCGAGGAGCCTGCCGCGTTCCTGGATGTTGAGGCGGCCGGTGATGTCGTCGAACCAGATTTTCTGGGCGCCGATGGTGCTTTTACCGACCTCCTTTTGCTTGATTTGCTTGACCGGGTATTTGGTCAGCACGTTGCCCAGCGCGTCGCGGCCTTTGATCGCCAGTTCGCCGAAATCGTAGTCGAACACCTTGATTTTGGCGGTGCAGCCGGGGCTGAGCGTGACGGTAACCACCTCGCTTTCGCCGTTCGGGTTGGCGGTGAAATAGAGCAGTTTGGAGCCTTTGGCGTCGGAGCCGAGCTGGTAGTCCTTGTCGCGGGTGATGGCCGTGACGTTGAAGCGTTTGACGAAGCTTTTGCCGGTTTTGGCGTCGACGTAGGCAAGGTTGTAGGTGGTGCGTTCGTCGTTCTTTTTCCAGACGGCGATGTGCACGATGTCCTTGCCGACAAAGATTTTTTCGCCGATGCGCACGACTTTCATCACGCCGTCGCGGCGGAACACGATGATGTCGTCGATGTCCGAGCAATCCGACACAAACTCGTCTTTTTTCAGTCCCGTGCCCAGGAAGCCGTCGGCGCGGTTGACGTAGAGTTTGGCGTTGTTGGCCACCACTTCGGTGGCGCGGATTTCGTCGAAAGTGATGATCTCCGTGCGGCGTTCGCGGCCCTTGCCGTATTTGGAGAGCAGGTTTTCGTAGTACGCGATGGCGAAGTCGGTGAGGTGTTCGAGGTGATGCTTGGTCTGCAGGAGTTCCTCGCTCAGTTCGGCGATTTGTTCGTCGGCCTTGAACGAGTTGAATTTGGAAATACGTTTGATGCGGATTTCGGTGAGGCGGACGATGTCGTCTTCGGTCACTTCGCGGAGGAGTTTGATTTTTTTATCCTCCTTGGCGTATCCGGGCTCATTCGGCGTGGTCACGTATTTTTTTAAACCCGCATCGATGGTTGAGATCACCGCCTCCCAGGTTTCGCATTCTTCGATGTCGCGGTAGATGCGTTTTTCGATAAAAATCTTTTCCAGCGAGGCGAAATGGAGTTTTTCCTCCAGGTCGTGCTGCAGGATTTCGAGTTCCTGGCGGAGCAGGTCTTTGGTGTTTTCGGTACAGATGCGCAGCAGTTCATTCACCTCGGTGAACACCGGACGGTTGTCGACGATGATACAGCAGTTGGGCGAAATAGAGACCTCGCAATCGGTAAAGGCGTAGAGTGCGTCGATGGTCACGTCGGGGCTCACGCCGGGTTGGAGTTCGATCTCGATATCGACTTCGGCGGCGGTTTTGTCCACCACTTTTTTGATCTTGATCTGGCCCTTGTCGTTGGCTTTGATGATGCTTTCGATCAGGTCGCTGACGTACACGCCGAACGGGATTTCAGTGATTTGCAGCGTTTTTTTGTCGATTTCCTTGATTCTGGCCCGTACGCGCACTTTGCCGCCGCGGCCGCCGCCGTTGTAGTCCTTCACGTCGATCATGCCGCCTGTGGGGAAATCGGGGTACAAATCGGCCCGGCGGCCTTTCAGTACGGCGATGCTGGCTTTGATCAGTTCGATAAAATTGTGCGGCAGAATTTTGGTGCTCAGGCCCACGGCGATCCCCTCTACGCCTTGCGCGAGCACGAGCGGGAATTTCATGGGCAGGGTCACGGGCTCGCGTTTGCGGCCGTCGTAAGTGAGCTGCCACACGGTGGTGTCGTGGTTGAATGCCACGTCGAGGGCAAATTTGGTGAGGCGCGCCTCGATGTAGCGCGGCGCGGCGGCGGAGTCGCCCGTGCGGTAGTCGCCCCAGTTGCCCTGGCAGTCGATCAGCAGGTCCTTCTGGCCCATATTCACCATGGCCTCGCCGATGGCCGCGTCGCCGTGCGGGTGGTACTGCATCGTTTGGCCGATGAGGTTGGCCACCTTGTGGTAGCGGCCGTCGTGCTGCTCGAACATGGCGTGCAGGATGCGGCGCTGCACGGGTTTGAGCCCGTCTTCCACGGCCGGCACGGCGCGTTCAAGAATGACGTATGAGGCGTAATCGAGGAAATAATTCTGGTACATCCCCGAAAGGGTGATGACCTGGTCTTCACCGTTGAGGGAGGTGGTGGGAGGGACGGAGGTGTCTTTTTTTTGTTTGGCCATTCTCAATGAGTGAATGAGTGAATGGGCGAATGAGTGAATACTTGCCCGTCGAGCGTGTTCGGGAAACGGGCAAAAGTAGGGGAAAGAATTTTTAAAAATAAAACTTTTTGTGTTTAAAAAAGATCCGCCGGAAAAACGCACAAAACCCCTATATTTAATGGCTTTTTCATCCCCATCCGGCGCTCCCGTTCCGCCCTCGTGAATTGATTTAAAAGACCTAGCTTTCAATCAATTTCACTAAATATTTCCAGTATGAAAACTATCCTGAAGTACACCTCGTGGGTATGGTACACGCCATTCCTGCTGCTTTTCCTCACCGCTTGTCCCAATCCCAATCCGCAAAAACCACCCGAGCAAGGCCAGCCTTCGGGCGAGGGCAGGGCCAAAGAAATCCAGGTCGAACCGAACCACGCCAAAGGCGGCAAATACAAGCCCTACGCGCCGCCCAAGGAACTGGAACCGAACAAAGACAAACCCTACCAGGTGCCCGACGGCCCCAAACGCGGCGACATGAAACCTGAATCGACGGAATTCAAGATCGAAAAAATTCATGAGCGGGGCGGGGGCGGCGGTGCCGACGACCCCGTCGTCTTTGGCACTTACAATGCCTTCGGCACCACGGTCACGGGCGTCAGCGCCACAGCGGCCGACATGAGCGTGGCCCGCAACGGCGACGTGGTGCTCGTCTCCGGCAACTGGTACGCGGCCCTCTCCACCGACGGCGGCAACACCTTCACCGGCCTCGATCCCACCACCATCATGCCCGTTTTCGACAACAACGGCAACCCGCTGGACGGCGGCTGGTGCTGCGACCAGGTGATCCAGTACGTCCCCCGCTTCGACATGTTTGTCTGGCTGCACCAGTTCTGCGGCAACGGCGCCGGCGGCTGCCTGAGCGGCACCAACCGCATCCGCATCGCCGTGGCCAGCACCCAGGAAATGGTCAGCAGCGGTGGCACGACCTGGACCTATTGGGATTTCACTTCCGCCATCATGGGCGGGCAAACCAACCCGTTCGACTACCCCGACATGTCGGTGGGGGACAACAACCTGTACTGGAGCGCCGATGTGGTAGGCGTCGGCCTGATGACGGTGCGCGTGCCGCTCAGTGAACTCTCGGCCCGAACTACGGTCCATTGCGCTTTTACCAACCCCTCCGACGGCGCCACGGCCTATGGCGCTCACCTGACCCAGAATACCGGCAACGAAATCTTTTGGGCTGGTCACGTGAACAGCAGTACACTCCGCGTTTTTTCCCTGCTGGAAGGCAGCAACACCTATTTCTGGCGCGATATCGGCATCAACAGCTGGCCGAACGGACAACCTTCGTCCACGAGCCCCGACGGCGCGACCGACTGGCTTTCTTTCAACTTTCCGCAAAACGCCGTCATCGGCTCGGCGCGCAGCGGCAGCAACGTCTGGTTTGCCTGGACGGCTAAAAGCGGCGGCGGATTTGCCAGGGCGCACATTCAGATGGTGCGCATCAACGTGAGCAATTACACCAAACAGGAACAGGTGCAAATCTGGAACCCAGACTTCGCGTTCGGTTATCCGTACCTGTCTACCGACGGTGAAAAGGGCGAGCTGGGCATCTCACTGGCGTTCGGCGGCGGCAACACATTTTACGCCTCGCACGCCGTGGGCATCTGGGGCGATTTTATCGTCTGGTATCCGGCGTTGAGCGATATCGCTACTGCCCGTTGGGGCGATTACACGACCGTACGGCGGGCCAATCCCAATGCACAATTGTGGGATGCCGCGGGCTACACGGTTCAGAAAAACGCCGCCGGGAATGCGCAGTTTCAGCCCCATTACATCCAATTCGGACGAAATTCGGTGTTTGTCCACCAATGACCCGGTCCCCTTCCGGCCTGCGCCTCCCAAGCCTCTTCACCCGATGAACCTGTCTCTTTGCCGGTGAACGGCCTGAATTTCCTTCATCCGTCATTTATCCTTTTATGCCCTGCCTGCCTGTTGAGCCGACTCCCCCGTTGAGTCGGCTCAACAGCAGCATCCAACATCCTTTAATTTACTGTAAATCAAAATTTTACCAAAATGAACAACGAAGATTTCAATACCCCGACGCCCCGCCGGAAATTCCTGGGCACCCTCACGGCAGCTGCCGCCGCCTTCGGGTTTTCCTCCCTCTTCGCACCAACGCGCGGAACCGCCGAACCCGTTTCACGCCTGGCCGGCGACTGGAACGACCCGAATGAAGCCGACCAGTGGTTCAAAAAACTGAAAGGCAAACACCGCATCGTCTTCGACGCCACGCAGCCGCACGAAGTGTTTCCGTTCGCCTGGCCGAAAGTGTTTTTGCTGACCAATCAGGTCACCGGTTCGGTCTCGAAAGACTGCGGCGTAGTGGTCGTGCTGCGGCACAGCGCCATCGCGTACGCTTTCGAGGACCGCTTGTGGAGCAAGTACCATTTTGGCGACGTGTTCAAAGCCGACGACCCCAAAACCAAGTCGCCGTCGATGCGCAACCCCTTCTGGCAGCCCAAACCCGGCGATTTTAAAATACCCGGCGTAGGCGAAGTGGCCATCGGCATCAACGAGCTGCAGAAAGACGGGGTCATGTTCTGCGTATGCGACATGGCGATCACCGTGTTCAGCGCGGCGGTGTCGGAGGGCATGAAAATGAAGCCCGAAGACGTAAAAAAAGAATGGATGGGCGGGTTATTGCCTGGTATCCAGGTAGTTCCGTCGGGGGTGTGGGCGCTGGGGAGGGCGCAGGAGCATGGATGCGGGTATGTTTTTGCGGGGTGAGGGTTCTACTCTGAGTCACATCGGGCAAAGCCGGAAGGGACGCAAGCGTGATGCTTTGTGTGCTTTGCGGCTTTGTTTGATACTGT
>JBGAJY010000274.1:0-6584 GCA_044224705.1 Saprospiraceae bacterium | reverse complement strand
CCCAGATTTGCCCGCACTCCACGAGCCAGTATTTCCAGGAGACGAGCGGCAGGGTAGAAGTGGCGGCAGCCGCCGTGAGCCACAGCGCCCAAGCCAATACTATGACACCGGCCAGACCGATTTTAGGAAATTGAAAACCTTGTTTCCTCCATGCCAGCACCAAACCGATTCCACAAAAGAAGATCAGTGGCTCAGCGGGAAACAGCAGTTTCCAGGTCCCGAACGACCATTCGACCGACCAGGGCAAGGCCAGGAAAAGAACCTGGTAGCAACGCAGCAACAAGCGTGAAGGAATATTTTTCAATTTTTTGTTTTCAAAAACAAACTAAATTGTTTTAAATTGCAGGATAAAACGACCCAGCGCGTGGCGAAAGAACGAACAAAAACAGGTGCCGAACAACCCTTCCTGAAAGGCCGCGGCGCACAAATCAACCCCGGTTCCCGCTTTGAAAAACACCAGCACGATGGCCAACCGGTAGACTGGGCACTCGTCGAAGCCGACTGGGAACAGCCCGACCTGCCCACCGAATACCTCGAAACCCACCCCAAAACCATCCTCAACAAAGTCGAAAGCACCGACATCCCGATGGAATGGAGCCTCAATCCGTACCAGGGCTGCGAACACGGTTGCATCTACTGCTACGCCCGCAACACGCATCCATATTGGGGCTTCTCGGCCGGGCTCGATTTCGAACGAAAAATACTTGTCAAACGCAACGCGGCCGAATTGCTGGAACAGGAACTGAAGAAAAAATCCTGGCAGGCCAGCACGGTCATGTTCGCCGGCAACACCGACGTGTATCAACCTGCCGAACGCCGGTTCCGTATCACACGGGCCTGCCTCGAAGTGTTCTGGAAATACCGCCATCCCGTTGGGCTAATCACCAAAAACAGCCTGATTCTGAGGGATTTGGACCTCTTGAAGCAATTGGCTTCCGAGAACCTCCTGAGCGTTGCGATCAGTATCACCACCCTCAATGAAGAACTAAGACAGTTCCTCGAGCCCCGCACCGCGAGTGTGCGCCAACGGCTGCGGACTGTGGAAACCCTAACCGCCGAGGGCATCCCGGTATTTGTCATGATGGCCCCGATCATTCCCGGACTGAACGACCACGAAATCCTGCCTTTGGCTAAAAAAGTAGCGGAATTGGGCGCCCTCGGCATCGGTCACGGCATGGTACGCCTCAACGGCGACGTGGGCCTCCTCTTCGAAGACTGGATCAGAAAAGCCCTGCCCGACCGGGCCGACAAGGTGCTCAATCAGATCAGGTCCACCCACGGCGGGCATTTACATGATTACCGGCCGGGAACACGAATGCGCGGCGAAGGAAAAATTGCGGAGATCGTTCATGCGCAGTTCCGGCTGGCGCGGGAGAAATTTTTCAAAGACCGGAAAATGCCGAAGCTGAATTGCGAGCTGCATGAACAGTTTAAAACGCAGCAATTGAGGTTGTTTTGAGGGTTGTTTCTCTGAATGTTTTCTCGCAGATGTCCGCAGACCCTTCCGCAGACGTTCGCAGAAAAATCACGTATAGCCTTCTGCGAACGTCTGCGGAAGGGTCTGCGGACATCTGTGAGAAACATCTTCGGACATCTGCGAGAAACATCTTCGGACATCTGCGAGAAACATCTGCGGACATCTGTGAGAAACATCTGCGGACATCTGTGAGAAACATCTGCGAACATCTGTGAGAAACATCTGCGAACGTCTGCGGAAGGGTCTGCGGACATCTGTGAGAAACATCTGCGGACATCTGTGAGAAACATCTGCGGACATCTGCGAGAAACACCTGCGAGAAACAACTCACACCCGCGTGATCCTCGCCCCGATCGCGTTCAAACGCTGATCAATAAACTGATACCCCCGGTCGATCTGGTGCACGTTGTGAATGCGGCTGGTGCCTTTGGCCGACAAGGCCGCGATCAGCAGGGCCTGTCCGGCGCGGATGTCCGGTGAAGTCATCTCGATGCCACGCAACGGATAACGCCGGTCCAGGCCGATCACCGTGGCCCGGTGCGGGTCGCAAAGGATGATCTGAGCGCCCATGTCGATCAGTTTGTCCACGAAAAACAGGCGACTTTCGAACATTTTCTGGTGGATGAGCACGCTCCCGCGGGCCTGTGTGGCCACCACCAGCACGATCGACATCAGGTCGGGCGTGAAACCGGGCCAGGGCGCATCGTAAATCGTCAGAATGGAACCGTCGATGAAGGTATTGATCTCGTAGTGCTCCTGGGCCGGGATGTGCAGGTCGTCGCCTTTCCGGTCGATCTGGATGCCGAGCCGTTCGAAGGTGTATGGAATAATGCCGAGGTGCTCCACGCCCGCGTTTTTGATCGTGATGTCCGACTGCGTCATGGCCGCCAGGCCGATGAACGAGCCGATTTCGATCATATCGGGCAGGCAGCGGTGTTCGGTGCCGCTCAGGTGTTCCACGCCTTCGATTTCGAGCAGGTTGGAGCCGATGCCGCTGATGCGGGCGCCCATGCGGTTGAGCATGCGGCAGAGCTGCTGGACGTAGGGCTCGCAGGCGGCGTTGTAGATGGTGGTTTTACCTTTGGATAGCACGGCGGCCATCACGACATTGGCTGTGCCGGTAACGGAAATTTCGTCCATGTGCAGGTAGGCGCCTTGCAGCCCTTCCTTGGGTTGTTGCACATAGTAAATATCCTTTTCGTCGTCGTATTTGAATTCGGCGCCGAGTTTTTGGAAGCCCAGGAAGTGCGTATCGAGCCGCCGCCGGCCGATTTTGTCGCCGCCGGGTTTGGGCAGGGTAGCGCGACCGAAGCGCGCCAGCAGTGGGCCGATGAGCATCACCGAACCGCGCAGGCGCTGGGCATCTTTCATAAAGGTATCGGAGCGCAGGTAGCTGATGTCGATCGTGCCCGCGCAAAATCGCCAGGTATCGGGCGTTTGTTGTTCCACCGTGACGCCAAGGCCGTGCAACAGCTCGATCAACTTGTTGACATCCAGGATGTTCGGTACGTTGGAGATCGTGACGGGGTCGTCGGTGAGCAGCACGGCGCTGACGATTTGCAGGGCCTCGTTTTTGGCGCCCTGGGGCTGGAGTTCGCCGCGCAGCGGCTGTCCGCCGATGACTTCAAAGGTATCAAGTTGCATGGTGGGTGGTGTGCAGGTTCTGTCCGGAAAGGCGGGGCGAAAGTAGGGAGAACGCGGATTTCCCCCTTTGTCCACGACAAAAATCGACGGCTTAAAACGGAGTTTTATAAAAAACCCCCGGCGGCTGAACCGTCGGGGGTGGAAATGGAATCCAATAAATGTCCGGCCCTTATCTGGCCAGGCGGACATTCACGGCATTCATTCCTTTTTTGCCGCGTTCGGCTTCGTACGTGACGACATCGCCTTCGCGAACCCTGTCGACCAAGCCGGAGACGTGCACGAAAATATCTTCATGGGTGTCGTTGTCGATAATGAAGCCGAATCCTTTGGATTCATTGAAAAATTTGACGGTACCTGTTGGCATTGTAATAGAAATGAAATGGTGATATGGCAAAGCGCCGCTGTAAAGGTAAGGGTAATTTTTATAAGGAACTGATTTTCAATTTTTTGATCAAAAACAGCCATTCCAGGGCATAAAAAAACCTCCGCCGGGCAAAGCCGGCGGAGGTCAAGAACTTCTATCAATAAGATGTCCGACGGCCCTTAGGCGATCTTGACATCGATTGCGTTCATTCCTTTTTTACCGCGTTCGGTCCTGTAGGACACTTTGTCGCCTTCGCGAATGTTGTCGATGAGGCCGGTGACGTGAACGAAGATTTCTTCGCCCGAGGCATTGTCAACAATGAAGCCAAAGCCTTTGGATTCATTGAAGAATTTTACTGTTCCACTGTACATTGAAAAAAATTGAAATTGGTGATGTGGCAAAGCGCCGCGACAAAGGTAAGGGGATTTTCCGCAGTAAACTGGTTTTCAATAACTTTTGCTATAAAATAACTTTTTCGGAATGCCTGGGAAGGAGTAAATTTTACCCATGGGCGGCCTGCCGGGATGTTTGAAAACCTTCCTATCGTGCTGGTTGTAAGTCGAATACGGGAACGGTTATTTTACATACCCTTCGTCAGCCACATACCTGCCAGCGCCGTTAAAAAATACGGTACGAGGTTGGCCGCACCCACGTAATCCTTCGCCAGCCGCTGCCCGAAAAACAGGCAGAGCAAGTCCAGCGCCGCCAGCGCCTGCCCGTAAAATGCGATCGATTCCCCGCGCCCAAGCAGGAACAGCAGGCAGCCCAGGGCCGAAGCAGCGCCCGCCGCGAGCTCCAAAACGGTAATGACCGCGGTCATCGGACCAACCATCCCGGCCAGCGGGCTGTTTTTGAAATGGTCGCGGTGGTAATCGAGGTTGGCGCGGTAGTTCAGCGCTTTGTCGAGGCCCGACTGAAGGAAGAGAATGGCCATAAAAGCGCTGACGAACAATTGGGGCAGGGGCAAGGAAAGAAGTCCGTTCATGATCGTTCAGTTTAAAAATGCTTCCAGCCCTGGGCTTTCAAATCGTGCAATTTGCCGCCCTTCGTGTTCAGTTTCACCCCGTCTTCGGCAGCGAGAATTTCACCGGCGATGTAGATGTCGGGCAGGTATTTCACCTTGTCCACGTCTTTCGGATCGATGGTGAACAGCAATTCGTAGTCTTCTCCGCCGTTCAGTGCGCAGGTGATGGGGTCGAGTTTGAACGTGAGGGCCTGTAATTGCGTCTCGGGGTGAATCGGCACCCCGCTTTCTTCGATCAGGGCGCCCACTTTGCTTTGTTTGCAGATGTGGAAAATCTCCGACGCCAGTCCGTCCGAGATGTCGATCATGGCCGTGGGGATCAGTTGCGCCTTGCGGAAGGCTTCGATCATGTCGGTGCGCGCTTCGGGTTTGAGCTGGCGGCCTACGATGTACTGTTGGCCTTCGAGGTCGGGCTGCAAATCGGGGTGTTCCTGCCAGAGCCGTTTTTCACGTTCCAGCAATTGCAGGCCGAGGTAGGCCGCGCCCAGGTCGCCGGTAACGCAGATCAGATCGCCCACTTTTGCCCCGGAACGGTACACCAGGCGATCCGGCTCCACCGCGCCGATGGCCGTGACGCTGATGATCAGCCCCCGCGGCGAAGAGGTGGTGTCGCCGCCGACGAGGTCTACGCCGTAGCGCTCGCAGGCCATGCGGATGCCGTCGTACAGTTCGTCCAGGGCTTCCACCGAGAAGCGGTTGCTCAGCGCGATGGAAACGGTGATCTGCCGCGGAATGGCGTTCATGGCGCAGATGTCGGAGAGGTTGACGACTACGGATTTGTAGCCCAGGTGTTTGAGCGGGGTGTAGGCCAGGTCGAAGTGAATGCCTTCCACGAGCATGTCGGTGCTCACCACGGTGGCCAATGGGCCATTGATGATGACGGCCGCGTCGTCGCCCACGCCGCGCAGGGAGGAGGGCTGGCGCAGCGGGAAATTGCGGGTGAGGTGTTCGATGAGGCCAAATTCGCCGTATTCGTTGACGTCGGTGCGGGTCATGTTTTGGTGCAAAAATTGAAATATTTATGTGGGGTTGGGTTAAATATTTTGGATTGTCATAGGTTTTTTTTTTTTTTTGTATTATCAAAAACTGAGAGCCTTATGTCACTCCAAGCCAAAACACGCCAGGAAATCGCGGCAGAATATGGTATATCCGTTCGAACACTTGCAAGGTGGCTGCAAAAATATAAAATTGATGCCCCTTTCCGTGATCGGCTTCCTCCAAAGGTCATTGACTTGATTTATGAAACGTTTGGTTGTCCTATTAAGTCAGAGAATGATACATAATTTCTATTTACTTCTATTGTTAAACTGGCACATAATCGATCAGTTTTGCTTGTAAATTCCAATAAAAATGGCCTTGTTTTCTAGACGGGCCATATATGCCATTTTCGGATTTCGCCGGCATTTATTGTTCACCTTTTTAACGTTTAAGTATTATGAAATCAATCTACTTCTGCGTCTCTGTCTTTGCGCTGTTCGTTATCTGCTCAGGTTCGTGCACCTCTGAGCCTGAAAGCCCCGAAATAGCTCAACATCAAGCACTTGAAGCTTTTACCTCAAAAACAAACTTGTTGTCCTTGTCTGCTGAGGAGCAAAAACAAGCCTGGATAGCCAAACTTGAAACTTATTTTCAGCTCGACTTGAATGAAGCGCAGAAAGCCACTCTCAAAATGATATTAGCCGATTTGAAGGAACTGGAAGATGGAAAATTTTACCTGTCCGAAAATCTTCGGAAAGATGCTGTTGCCATGGCTAAAATAACGCCACAAGATGATTTTATTAAATTGTTTAGTTATGCATCGACTTCACTGCCTGTTTTAACCAAGGTCGGGCCGGTATGCAATATTTGTATTAATGACCTGGAAAACGACATACATCCAGATGTTGATTATAAAGGCAATGTCACATTGCGCACACCTGATTGCAATTGTTCTTGGACTTGTCAACAACAAGCAGATAACACGCTTTGCGAAGGAGGAGAAGCAGTCGTTGTTTCACCTTGTCAAGGAGGCCAGACCGAACATTGCTGTAATGCAACAGCCCATGGATGCGGCCTTCTTTTTATCCAATCGTGCG
>JBGAJY010000021.1:0-43945 GCA_044224705.1 Saprospiraceae bacterium | reverse complement strand
TCCACATAACCGCTGCCCGGCCAGTAGGAGAAGCCGCCGGTGTAGTCCTGGAAGTTGCGGACGTTGTCGATGGCGGCCGTCACGTTGCGGTTGATCTTGTCTTTTTGTTTTTGCGTCAGGGGCGTCAGAATGTCTACGTACAACTGCGGGAAAGCCGCCGAGGTCGTCTGTTCGATGCAGCCGTGCGGATACTGGATCAGGTAGTCGAGGTGGCGGCTGAGGTTCACCGGCGGCAGGGCGCTCACTTCGAGTGCGGCGTTGACGATGTCGCTGAATTTGGTCGGATCGAAGCCGCCCGTCCATTCGCCGCCGGGTTCGATGGTGCCTTCCCAGACGTTTTGCATCACGGGATTGGGGTTGCGGACGAGCAGTTCGATGGTTTCTTCGGCCGTCTCGCCGCCGCCCTGAGCGGTGACGGTGAATTTGGCGACCCCCGTTTTTGCACCCACTTTCAGGTTAAAATAAGTCATTTGCTCGCCGGGCTGATCGAAGTTCAGGCTGTTCACAGAGGTGTTCTGAATCGTCACCAGGCCCGAATTTTCCTTCACCCGCACCGTTGCGTTGCGGACTTTATTTTCCATGGCAAAAACGTCCACGGGCAGGCGCAGCGTCTCGCCGGGGCCCAGCACCCTTGGCAGGGTAGGAAGAATCATGAGCGGTTTGCGCACGGCCACGGTTTTTTCCGTGGAGCCGTAGGCGCCTTTGCCGCCGGGTGCTGGGGCGGAGCACACCAGCATAGCCCGCACGGAGCCGACGTAGTTGTCGATTTTGATCGTGTGTTTGGCGGTTTTGCCTTTTTCCAAAAGGAAGGGTCCGAGGTGCACGACGGCGGGTTTGAAGCGGTTGATCTGCGCGCCGGCGCGGGCTTTCTGGTTGATGCCGTCGCCGCCGATGCTCAGGATGCGTTCGAGTTCGGAGCCGTAAGCGCCCAGCACGAAATCGAACACGTCCCAGGTTTTTACGCCGAGGGCTTCGCGGGCGAAGAACACGTTCCAGGGATTGGGCGTTTCGAAACGCGTAAGGTCGAGCAAGCCCTCGTCCACGATGGCCAGGGTGTAGGCACAGGCTTTGCCGCCGGTCTCTTTGATGCTGACCGTGAAAGCCTCGCCGGGCTTCACCACTTCGGGCATGTCGAGTTGCGGATTGAGGTGGGTTTGCGGGTTTTCGATGTTCACCGGCATGACGCCGTACATCCGGATCGGGAGGTCGTTTTTGGTCTGGGCATGCGGCTGCATCAGGCTGACGTGGGCGTACACGGCGGGGGCCATGGCCTCGGTAGCCTTGAATTTCAGGAAATTATCGCCGGCCTTGGCTTCGAACCAGCGGTGCTCCACCACGCGGGTGCCGTTTTCAATGGTCAATAAAATGCGGCCCGCTTCGCTGGCCGGCACTTTCAGGCTCACTTCCTCGCCGACGTTGTATTTCGGTTTTCCCACCGAAAAAGGCAGCATGGCGGCGGCGTTGCGGTTGCTGCCGTCGCTCGAATTGTCGGGGTAGCCCGACCAGAAAAAGTCGCCCGCAGCGTGGCCGCCTTCGCCGTCGGTGACGCGCACGAGGTAGCGGCCCCAATCGCTGGGTGTCACTTTCCAGGAGGCCACGCCGCGACTGTCGGTGGTGAGGGTGGTTTTGTCGAGGGCGTTGACATGGGTGGCCGAGTTGAACTGCCCGACGCCGGAGTTGGCGTCTTCGTCCCACCACCAGCGCCAGTCGGTGCGGTAGAGGCCCACTTCCAGTTTCTGGTTGGCCATAGGCCGGCCGTTCACGTCGACGCAGACCACCTGCACGGTGCCGCCGCTGCCTTGCGGTACCTCTTTGTTGCCGTATTGGTCGGTCGGGATACGGATACCGACGAAGCGCGGGAAGGGGAAGTAATCGAGCGAGAAATTGTCGGTGCTGAAATCGCCGCTTTTTTCGAAGGCGCGGATTTTGAAACTGGCGATCAGTTTACCGGGCGCCGAGGCGATGTCGCCCAGGTTGAGCGGCACGGTGGCCTGGCCGGCTTCGTTGGTAGAGCCGTCGAACAGTACCTGCGGGTCGCTGTAGAACGAGCGCGCCGGGTCGTCGAAGGTGAAGTCCTTGTAGTTGTCAAATTCCGTTTTGACCGCCCGCATTTGCAGTTCGATCTTGGTTTTCAGGTCTTTGCCGGGGGCGCCGTGCAGCCAGTTGACGGAGAGTTTGCCGTTCAGTTCCGAATCGTCGGACAGCAATTGTTTTTTCCCGAAATCCAGGTTGATTTTCAGGCGGTTGGGTTTGACGGTTTCGATTTTGAGGGATTGTGTGAACGTCGCGCCGCCGACCTGCACCTTGGCGGTCCAGTTGCCTGTGGGGGCATCCAGCCGGGTGGCGCAGTGCAGCGGGTACACGCCGCCCACGCTTTGGCTGCTGACAGTACGGTACTGCAGCGCCCCTTTGGGGTCGGTGAGCTCGAACTGCACGGGGTGGCCGGCGGGCAGGGTGCCTTTGCCGTCTTCGAGCACGAAATTGAGGAACAGCGAATCGCCGGGCCGCCACACGCCGCGTTCGCCGTAGAGGAAGCCTTTGAGGCCTTTTTGGGCTTCCACGCCGGCCACGTCGAAGCGGCTGAGACTGAGCGTGTTGCCATCGGCCAGGCGCAGATAGCCGCGGTGATCGCCCTGGGTGGCCACGAGCACGAAGGGTTTTTCGCGCAGGTCTTCGATGAGGACGGTGCCGTCGGAGTTGGTGCTGGTTTTGACGAGCGGCTGGAGTTGGTAGTTGTAAATTTGGAGGTCCACGCCGCTCATGGGTTCGGTGGTTTGCAGGTCGGTGACAGCGGCGAAGACCGAGCCGTCCTTGCCGCGTTTGGCCGTCAGGCCGAGGTCGCTGACGAATACGTTGCGGTGGGCGAAATGCGATTCATTGTAGTATTCGCGTTTGCAGGGGTTTTCGCGGTTGCTCCAGCTGTAGCCCTGGTTTTCGTCGCCTTCCTCGCCTTCCTCGTCCTCATAATACCAGGGGTCGTCCTCCCCGAAATAAATGCCGCGGTAAGTGCCCATGATGCTGGTGAGCTGGCCGTCTTCGTCGGTTTGGCCGAGGTGGGAGAGGTTGTCGGTGCCGTCTTTTTCCTCAAAACTCGTCTGGCAGGTGAAGTCGGTGTAGCTTTTGCGGAAAGCCAGGCGCACCTGGTAAATAGCGCCCGGGTCCTGTTTGATCATGTCGCGCAGGTCGAGTGCGTAGCGTTGCCAGGCGCTGGGGCTGGCCGAGGGATTGAGTTCGTTGAGCGAGATTTTTTTCTGTAAAATAATTTTCCCGACGCGCTCCAGTTCGCGGTCGTCTTCGAGTTCGTTCACCTGCAAAAACTGCAGGATGTTGGAGTTGTAAATTTTGAACACCTCCACGTCCACGGCGTGCAGTCCGACGGCTTCGAAGGGGAAAATGACCGCGCCGTCGTCGTTTTGCGGGATAATGACGCCGCGGCCCACGAGGCGCACGGCCGGTTTGAGTTCTTCAAAATTCAGGGGCCAGTCGCTGCGCTCTTTGAGGGTAGCGCCGGCGATGTTTTTCACGCCGGCTTCCACGTGCATGGTGCGCCAGCCGGTGGCTCGGGTGTTGGGATACACGCGTACGAAGTTGCCGTCCACGGCAAAACGCACTTCCGTGGCGTCGATGCGGATGAGGCCGGCGAGTTCCTGGGCGGGTGAGATCGGGTCGGAGAAATTGATCAGGGCGAATTGTTCTTCGCCCTGCATGGCGCGGGCGCTGAGCACGATAAACTCGTCGAGCGAGGGCACGACGACCTCGGTGCCGCCCTGTTTCTTGAGGCTGAGCGGGTCGCCGTTCCACCAGACGTTGACTTTGGAGCGCACGTTGGAGCGGTCCACGCCGGTGACGGTGAAGTCGTGGGTGCGGCCGTCGGGACCGTGCGACCAGCCGATGTCCAGTTTTTTGTTGCCCTGCATGGCGCCGAGGATTTTCTCCAGAGCGGCGTTGTCCACGGGATCGCTGGTACTGACGTGGCCGATGACCTGCTGGCGTTTGAGGTCGTTGGGGTCTTCGGCGCGCAGCCCGTCGACCGTCACTTCGAAGGCCAGGTTGCGCACGGAGAAGTCGAATTCGAAGGTTTTGATGCGTTTGGGCGCATCGGGGAACAGGCGCCGGAGGCCCACCTGGGCGACGTAGCGTTCGCCGTAGGGCAGGGGCTCTGTGGGCTCCAGTTTGATGGTGCGGTCGTCTTCCCAGACGGCCTCGCCTTTGATGGCGGGGCTGACGGAGAACACGTCCGAAGGCACTTTTTGACCGATTTTGTCCTGCCCCACGGCCGAGTTCACGAAGCGCACCCGGACGGCCTCATCGCGCGCAATGGCGCCGCTGGTGTAGGCGTAGATGTACTTCGAAGCGTCGGCGTAGTAAGCTTCGTCTTTTTTAGTTTTGGTGCAGGAGGCGAGGAGGATAACGAAAAGGAGGGAGGAGTAAAGCGCGGCAAAGTGCTGCTTTCGCATGGTTGGGTGGTGGGTAAGAGGTGAGCAAAAAACGGTTGGGAACGGTGGGTGATTTTGGGGGTTAAATGGTAGCGGGAAGTTAAGGCAAATCGAGGGGTTGATATTGTTGTAAAGGGCTTGAAAATTAAGAAACTGTTTGAAATGCGATGGCCTGACTTCATGCGTGTTGATTTTTGATATGGATTTCAGACCGGCCGAAATTTTGGGCTTATTTGATCGCGTCAGCATCGCCCCCAAAAGTTATCCGTCTACCCGTTCAGTACTGTCGTCCCTGCAGTCTTCTGATAGCACTGTATCAAACCCTTACGTCCATCCTCCATTTTCCGACGCTCCTCCCATTTCCCTTGCCTTCACGCATCGCCCGCCCGCATTCTTGTGTTCAAAAAAGCACAATGACCATGCGCAAAGCATTTTTCGCTGCGGCGATTCTTCTGCTCCAAACCCTGACGATCTTCGCTCAATTCAATTGGCAAATTCTCCCCCAATCACCCCAGAACGGCCAAAAACAGGACGATGTCTTTTTCCTGACACCTTCGCTGGGCTGGAGCGTGAACGGTTCCGGCCGCATTTACAAAACCCAGGATGGCGGCGCCAGCTGGACCAAAATGCTCGACCAGCCCGGCACCTACTTCCGCTGTATCGGTTTCCTGGACTCCCTGCACGGCTTTGCGGGCAATATCGGAACGGATTATTTCCCCAACGTCAGCGATGCCACACCCTTGTACCGTACCGACGACGGCGGCGCGAGCTGGCAAGTGGTCACGACCATCGACGGTCCCGCGCCGGCAGGCCTCTGTGCCATCCAGGTCGTGACGCCGCAAGTGATCGTGGCCGGCGGCCGGGTCGGCGGACCCACGCATCTGCTGCGCAGTACTGATGGCGGCTCCACCTGGACCAGTCAAAGCCTTGACAACCAACTGGCCATGGTGACCGACCTCTATTTTTCCAGCCCCGACACAGGCTTCGTTTTCGGTGGTACCCATGCCAATATTCAACTCGCCCATGCCAAAATCCTTCGAACGGTGGACGGCGGCGTGAGTTGGGCGACGGTCTACGAATCGACCCGGCCTTTTGAAGTCATCTGGAAAGCGCATTTCCCCACGGCCAGCACCGGCTATGCCACTGTACTGAGCTACGCGCCGAATACGCTCGAACGTTTCGTCGTCAAAACCACCGACGGCGGTCTGTCGTGGACTGATCTGCCGCTCGTGAGCAATGGTTCGAAAATTTTCGGCATCGGTTTTTTAACGGAACATACCGGCTGGGTCGGCTGCGACAATTCAATTTACGAAACCACCGACGGAGGCCAAAGCTGGACGCCCAAAAACGTGGGGCAGTACGTCAACAAGATCAGGGTGCTGCCCGGCGCCGCCTACGGCATCGGGGTGCGCATTTACAAAATGACGCCCGCGGCCAGCCCCGTCGCTGAACCTTCGGCAGTCGCCCCGCGTTTGACGGCTTGGCCCAACCCGGCGCTCGACAGCGTGGCGGTGACTTTCGAGCTGGAAAAACCTGCCAAAGTGGTGCTGCAACTGTTCGACCCGCAGGGTCGGATGCTTGTAAAAACACCCGAAACGACCCGCCAGGCCGGTTCATTCACGGAAACCCTGTCCACCGGCCAACTCCAGTCGGGCGTCTATCTGCTGGTGCTCAGCGCTGGTGGCAAAACCCTGGGGCAGGCCAAACTGTTGGTTCAAACCAAACCCTGATGCCATGAAAAAACAGAAAAAATCTCCCTGGAAAATTCTCGTTTTTGCCCTTGTAATGGCTGGAACGGGCGCGGCTGCAGGTTATTTCGGCGGCGTTTTTCTCAAATCGTTTTTGCCTTCGCACGGCCTCGCCCCGGTAAGCACAGGTGAAAAAATTGGACTGGTTGCCCTCGTCTTTTTCGCGGGCTGGGTGACGATCGCTTTTCATGAACTCGGCCATTTGACGGCCGGGCTCGCGCAGGGTTTCCGAATGGCCTTGTACACGGCCGGCTTTTTGGGCGCGCGCGGCACGGAGCGCGGCGTGCGGTTTTTTTTCAATCGGCACATCAACCTTCTGGGGGGATTGGCGGCGACGTTTCCTGAACAGCTGGAGAGCGGTCCCGAACTGCGCCGAAAATTTGTGCGGATCGTGGCCGCAGGGCCTCTGGCGAGCCTGGTACTCAGCGCCGCAACGGGACTGGCCCTGCTGGCGGTATTGCCCGGCCAGGGCGAATCAACCGATGTATTGACCCGTTTGAGCGTTGTTTTTTTACTGTTCACGAGCGTCACGTCGGGACTGATCTTTGTTTTGACGATGATTCCCAACCCTTCCGGCGGCTTCATGTCCGACGGTGCGCGGCTGCTCTCCCTTCTTCGTGGCGGCGAAAAAAGCCGCTACGAAGAAGCTACCCTGACCCTGGCGGCCCTGCTGGGCGCGGGAACATTGCCGGGCGAATACCCGGCCGATCTGCTCGAACGGCTGGTGTCGCGCAGCCCTGATTCACTATTGGGGCTGAACGGACATTTTACCGCTTTCAGCCACCACCTGGACCGCGGCGAGACGGCGCAGGCGCTTCCCCTGGCCCAAATCATCGAGGACCATATTTCCGCTGTTCCGGCGGCGTTTCAGCCCCATTACCTCAAAGACGTGGTGTTTTTCTACGCTTTCCTGATCCACGATGCCGACGCGGCCGCAGCTTGTTGGGCGTCCATCCAAAAACAGGCTGAGCGGGAGCCCGATGCCGCTACGTTTCGCGTAAAGGCCGCCCTGGCCATCCTGCATGGCCAGACCGAAGCAGCCACAGGCTTTTTGGAAAAAGGTTTTGGGAAAATCAGCGATCTGCCTTTCGAAGGACAGCGGCGTTTTGAAGAAAAATGGCTGCGGGCGGTGTCGGTGCGTTTGCAGGAGCAGGAGCCGGCAGTGGCGGCGGGATAAGCCCATACTTTTAAAAAGTTACTTATTGATCATGCCCATCTCCTTTTCCAAACGACAGGCTTACTGGCTCTGCCAAATATTCGGTTGGGGCAGTTTCGTGCTGTACGAAATTGTCAACTACCTCGGCCTGGGCCTTTTTACCTGGCCTAATGCGCTGCTCATCGGCCTGGCGGCGCCGCTCGGGATAGGGATTACCCATACCTACCGGGCAGCGCTGCTGCGCTGGAAGGTGCTGGAAATGCCTTTCGCAAAAATGGCAACGCTGGCCCTGGCGGCAGTTTTCGGCTTGTCCGTTGTGCTGTTTGCCGGACTAACGCTTGTGGCCTGGGGGATAAAAGGCAGCGTGGATTGGTCGGAAATCAAACCGAATTACGTGTTCATGTCGGTGCTCAACTGGTCGCGTTACGTATTCGTTTGGGTGTTGATTTACCATTTATATGGCCTGATGGAACGGGTCAACCGAACCCAAATCGAGCGCCTCGCTTCCGAAAACCAACTCAAAAACGTGGAGCTGCAAAACCTGAAAGCACAGCTCAATCCGCATTTTCTCTTCAATGCCCTCAACAGCGTCAAGGCCCTCACCCACAGCGACCCGAAGCGCGCGGGCGAGGCAGTCATGCTCCTCTCGGACCTGCTGCGCTACTCGCTGAATTACGAAAAACAGACCCTGGTGCCCCTTGCCGACGAGCTCGCCGTGACGCGCGACTACCTGGCGCTCGAAAAAATCCGCTTTAATCAACGCCTCGAGTACACCATCGATATTGAGCCTGCAGCCGAAAAATGGCCAATTCCGCCCATACTGCTCGTGACGCTGGCCGAAAACGCCATCAAACACGGTATCGCTCAGTCGGTGCAGGGCGGTACGGTGTGTATCCGCGCAGGACTGGACAAAGATTGCCTGCAACTGGTGGTGTGCAACACGGGGCATTTTGCACCACAGCCCGAACGGCAGGGCATCGGGCTGGCCAACATCCGCCGCCGGCTCGACATGCTCTTCGGCGGTAAAGCCGTTTTTGACCTGAAAAACAACGTTGAACAAAACACCGTGACCGCGGCGGTGCAAATCCCGGCGCTCTGACATGGAAATTCGCACCCTGCTCATCGACGACGAAGACCTGGCGCGACAGGAAATGCGGCACCTGCTCAGCGCTCATCCAGATATTCTTATATTGGATGAAACCGCCGATGCGGCCGATGCCTTGACCAAAATTCGCCACTACCGGCCCGACCTGATTTTTCTCGATATCAATATGCCGGGCAAAAACGGCTTCGATCTGTTGGCGGAACTGGACGAGAGCCCTCATGTGGTGTTTGTCACTGCTTACGACGAATTTGCAGCCCGCGCTTTCGAGACCAATGCGCTGGACTACCTGCTCAAACCCGTACGCCCCGAACGCCTCGAAAAGGCCCTGTTGAGCGTGCGCGAGGCCTTGCGATCAAAGCCCGCGCCACAGGCCAGCACGGGCCAGCATCCATCCTATGGACTGCGTCCCGATAGCCTGGTCTTTATCAAAGACGGCGAAAAATGCTACTTCGTGAGGCTCTCGGACATTTATCTGTTTGAAAGTGAGGATAATTACGTTCGGGTGCATTTTGGAACGGAAAAGCCGCTCCATCGTAAAAGCCTCAACCATCTCTCCGAAAAATTGCCGTCCGAACTGTTTTTTCGCGCCAACCGCCAGCAAATTATCAACCTGGCGTATATCACGGATATCGAACCGTTTTTCCATGGCACGCTGCGCGTCACGCTGAGAGGAGGCATCCGCGTGGAAATTTCAGTGCGGCGCACCGGTGAGTTTAAAGAACGGCTGAGCTTGTAACAGCCTGTTATCCCCCCTTTTGGTGCAAGTACTGCCGCGCAAACTCCACCCAATCCCCGTCCTTTTCCTCCAGTCGTACGGCCGGCGGAATACCG
This sequence comes from Saprospiraceae bacterium, assembly GCA_044224705.1. Taxonomy (GTDB): domain Bacteria; phylum Bacteroidota; class Bacteroidia; order Chitinophagales; family Saprospiraceae; genus M3007. Next base: position 34,669 of record JBGAJY010000021.1, on the reverse strand, counting down.
ATGTTGTCAATCCCTTTGCCGGCGGCCACGCGGCGGGAACGCGAGGTCGGGTAGCCGATCTCGAACCGCTGGTCGGGGAAGGTCAGAAAGTGCAGATTGCCATAATCCAGCACTCCTGCGGTGTTTTGGCCTATCAGCGTTGTTTTCGCACTCTGCTGGGCGAACAGCACGAATTGCTCACAGCTGCTGCCGCATCCGCCATTGATCAGTACGGCGACGTGCTTCGGATAGGGCAGCACGCGTTTCATGCGCTCCTTGTAGGTCGTGGATTTTCCGATAAATTGGCCGTAGTGGCGGCGCATTTTCCGGGCCATACGTTTGCCATGACGCTGCCAGTCGCGGGGCAGATCAGGGTTGGTAGCCATAGCCGAAAATTTGTCGGCATTGTCGGGCGTAGCCCAGAGTTGCATGTTATAGCCGGTCACCGGCTGGGTATAGAGGAAGGGTTTGAGGGGGTAGTATGTGATGTCGCTGCCGCCGCCGTTGTTGCGGCAATCGATGATGAGGTTGGGCGTGCTGGCGAGCAGTTTTTGGTTGGCTTTGACGAGGCTGTCGAGTTGCAGTCGAACGCTTTCGTACATGGTGGGCACGGTGATCAGCAGGGTTGTGGAATCAAGTTGTTTCAGGGTGAAGATCTGCCGGGCTGCGGTGGCCGGTAGCTTTCCGCTGCCCGGATATACCCGTTGCCAGGTGGAGAGGCCATTGAATTTCAGTTGATTATCCTCAAACACGGCAGCTGAGGTTTTAAGGCTGTGATCGCGCATGTAAAAATTGCCGGCGTATCCTTCACCCTCTTTTTTCAATTCAAATTTCACCTGTCCGGGCACCCAGTATACGCTGTCGGCGCGGAGTACCACGGCTGCCAGATCGCGACTTGTCGTGGGCGCAGGCACCAGGGCCACGCGGTAATTGCCGCCCTGCATTTCCCAGATGCCTTCGAGGGGGTCGCCGCCAGGGCGGTCGATCAGACTGCGCGCTGCCGCTTCGTCGAGGGCTATTTTTTCCCAGGCGGAAAATCGTTGGCGAACCTGTTCGGGATTCTCCTGAGCTGGGTTGTAGTTCAGCTGGACGTGGCGGTCTTTGAAAAAAAGCGTCCATTCATGCAGCAGGCGGGCGCAGGTCGTGTCGACCATCACCGGCGCCGTCAGGGCGCGGTAGCGGGCGGTGTGGGCGTCGAACGCGGCCTGGGTCGCGGGGTTCACCTTGTCCTGATAGCCGGCGTAGTTGGCGGCCATTTTTTGTGTGAGAAATTCGAATTGTTCGGCGCAGTTGCAGGTTTGGGCAGACAGCATCGACTGGAAAAAACAAAGGGCAACAAAGAGGAAAGCGTAACGCATCAGTCAGTTTTTTTGCAAAGAGACAAACCCCTAACAAAAAAGGTGGCAGCATAAATGAATTTTTTAGGCTCTTGCCATTGCTATCATGTAATCTATTAATCTTAAATCAAACAGTTTTTAAAAACGGGCCTTCGGGATAGCCTCTAAAAAGACAAAGGAGGCCCCCCTTTCGGGACCTCCTAATGTCAGAGATGAAGCACGGTCACCCACATCTCATCGCAAAGTGACCAGCTGCTTTGTTGTGCGCCTGCCCTGGGCGTCGAGCAAGTGAACTTGCCAGAGTCCAGCAGGCAGCGCCTGAATGTCTAATGAATATTGTTGCGTACCCGAGGCGATTTGCTCCGTCCGCACCACGCGGCCGGTTGCGTCGAAGAGGTATAGCGAAAGGGTTTGGGTAATCGGGTCGCTGAACCGCAGCGTGACCCAATCCTGCGCAGGGTTGGGCGCCAGCACGACGTTCAGTGCCGTCGTGGGCTCGGTGGCGGCTGATACGTTACTGGTGATGACGAGTGTAGGGCCTGAGGTAGAACAGCCGTTGGCGTCCGTAAGGATCAACTGGTAAGTGCCCGAATGCAAGCCCGTGAGGTCTTCAGTGCTGGCAAACGGCTGCCCGTCGCGCAGCCAGGCGAAAACGTACGGTGCATTGCCGCCCGATACAGTCACCTGGATACCACCGACGCCGAGGTCGTTCACGTCTTGTTGTACGCCGTCCACCATAATATTCATGGCAGCGGGTTCGGTGATGCTGAACGATTGCTCCTGCGAACAGCCTGCGTTATCCGTCACCGTGGCGCTGTAATTGCCCGGACAGAGGTTTTGCAGGCTGGCGCCGGTCGCGCCATTGTTCCACAGAATGGAGAACGGAGCGCCACCGCCAGTCACGGAGAGGCTGATCGAACCGTTGCAAAGGCCGGCGCAGCTCACCTGGGTCACGTTGGAAGCGACGGTAAATGCTTCCTGAACCACGATGCTGAAACTGCAGGTTCCGACATTTCCCGAAGGGTCGACGGCCGTAAATACCTGAAGGGTTGTACCCAGCGGGAACTGGGAGCCGGACGCCAATCCTTCCGTCAGTTCGGGCAGGCCCGTGTCACAATTGTCCATGACAATGGGCTGCAGGAATTCCACTGTGGCATCGCAAAGGCCTACCACGACATCGTCAGGGCAGAGCAGGGTTGGGTCAATATTGTCTACAATGGTAGCAATCACCGTTTGTTGTGCGGAATTACCACTTCCGTCGGTGGCTTTCAGCGTGATGACATGGTCGCCGATCTGGGTGCAATCGAATTCCGACGGACTGATCTGCCAGTAGATATCGCTGCAGTTGTCCGAGCTGCCGATGTTGAAATTCCCCGGCGTGATGCTGATCGTGCCAAATGAATTCAAGGCAACTGTCGCGTTTTGCAGCAGCAGCACCGGTGCTTCCTGGTCGCCCGATTGCACATCGGCGATCAACACCTGGCTGCATCCCTGTGCGTCGGTTACCGTAGCCGTGTAGCCGTCGTAGCAAAGGTTGCTGAGGGTGGGCGCAGTGGAACCGTTGCTCCACAGGATGGCGTAAGGCAGTGCTCCGCCGTCGATATCGAGGCTGGCGCTGCCGTCGCAGGTTTGTCCGCAGGAGGTCGGGACCGTTTCTACCGCGACACTGAGGGCCGGTGAAACGGAGACCGTAAACGTGCAGCTCACGGCGTTGCCAGCCGGGTCGGTGTACTGGAAAGTCTGGCTGGTTGCTCCTTCGGGGAAAACTGAGCCGGAGGGCAGACCGCTGGTTTGCGTCAGTTGGGCCGGGTCAATCGGGCAGTTGTCCAAGGGTTGCGGTACGGCAAATTGAACCGTCGACTGGCAGGCTCCGACGACGATGTTGGCCGGACAAGCGAGCGTGGGCGCAATGTTGTCTGTCACCGTCACAGTGGCCGTGGCGCTGGCGGAATTGCCGTTCACGTCGGTAGCCGTCAGCACGACGATGTGCGTACCCAGGTCAGCGCAACCGAATGCCGTGGGGCTGACGACCAGGCTGGAAATGCCGCATTCGCCGTCGGCGCTGCCGTTGTCGATCAAGGCTGTGGTAATCGATGCGGTTCCGTTGGCACCCAGGGCTACGGTGGCGTCTTTCGTGATCACCAGTGGCGGATTTTCATCCGTGGTGCTGATGGTCACGCTGAACGTTTTGGTGCAGCCTTTGGAATCGGTGGCCGTAAGGCTGTACGGACCGGCGCCGAGTCCGGTTTGCACGGGCGTGCTGCCGCCGTTGGACCATGAATAACTGTACGGTCCCGTCCCGCCGCTGGAAGCCACGCTCAGCGAGCCGGTTAAATCATTGATGCACAGGATATTTTGCTGTGCAATAAGGACCAGACTCAATGCTTGTGGCGTAGTGATCTGAACCGGTACCGATACCTGGCAGCCTGCGAGGTCGGTCACCGTGAAACTATAATTGCCCGGAGCCAGGTTTTGCACCGTGGCGGTTGTCGCGCCATTACTCCACAGGAAAGCCGGCGGTCCGACTGCCCCGGTCACATTGGCGGTGGCAGAGCCGTTGTTTTCACCAAAACATTTTACCGGTGTGGCTGTGGCCGTGGCGGCCAGGGCACAGGTGGATGCATTGACGGTGGCAATCCCCGTTGCGGTGCAGCCGTGCGAGTCGGTGGCCGTCAGGGTATAGACGCCCGGAGCAAGGTTGCTGATGTTCGCCGTGGTGGCGCCGTTGGACCAGAGGTAGGTATAGGGGCCGGTTCCTCCCTGCATGGTTGCCGAGGCTGTGCCGTTGTTGGCGCCCGGAAGGGTTTCATTGGTAACGCTGACATTCGCAACCAGCACGGCCGGCTCCGTGATGGTGGCCGAAACGATGGCCGTACAAGCTGCCTGGTCGTACACCGTGACGGCATAAATGCCGGCGGAAAGGTTGGAAGCAGTGGCCGTCGAAGCGCCGTTCGACCAAACATAGGTATATACAAGCGTGCCGCCCGAAGCCGTGACAGTAGCCGAACCATCGGAGCCGCCGTTGCATCCGACAGGCTGTGTGGCAGAAATAACGGCTGTCACGTCGGTCGGCAACGTAATGATGGCTTCGTCGGTGGCCGTGCAGCCATTGGCCGTGTTGGTCACAACCAGAATATAGGTGCCCGGTTCATCGACGCGGGGCATCAGGGTGTGTTCTCCCACGATGATATGGCCGTCGGCGGTGGTCCAGTTGTAGGTGTACTGGCTGCCGCTGGACGAACCGATGCCGTTGAGCGTCAGCAAACCGTTGAAGCAACTCAGTGGCAGGTCCAGTCCGGCGTAGGCCGTCGGTGGTTGGGTGTTGTCGTCCACAAATGCGACGGTGCTGGCCGTACATCCGTTGACGGCACTGGTGGCGGTAACCGTATATAGGCCGGCTGCGGCAACGGTCGGATTGGCTACGTTGGAGCTGAACCCATTGGGGCCTTCCCAGTTAAAAGCAGCACCCGCAGGAGTGGCCGTTGCATTCAAAACGACCGTCGGTTGCAGGCAGGTGAGCGCGCCGCTGCTGCCGGCGTTTACCGTGGGCGGCGCGATATTTTGCGAAACGATAACGCTCACGGAATTGGTACATCCGTTCATCGGGTTGGTGGCGGTAACGGTGTACATGCCAGCCAGGGTAACCGTCGGATTTTGTACCGAAGAAGTAAAGCCGCCGGGGCCGATCCAGGTAAAGGTGGCATTTGCCGGTTGGGCAGTGGTCATCATCGTTACTTCGGGATGGGCGCAGGTGATCACGCCGCCCGAAGAGGTCAGGGTTGGCGGCATGATGTTTTGCGAAACGGTTGCGGTGACCGTAGCGGAGCAGCCGTTGGAGGAATTTTTAACGGTCAGGGTGTATTCGCCCGGATTCGTCACAATGGTGTTTTGTTCATCAGAAACAAACCCGTTCGGTCCCGTCCAGTGGAACGAAGAACCGGGCGTCGATGAAGTGCCGAACAGTTGGGCAATATGCGTCACGCAGCTCAGGGTGCCCACGACTGTCGCGCCGGCGACCGGGAAGTTTTGATCAACATCGACCAGAACGGTGTCGGCGGCCGAACAGCCATTCGACAGGTCGGTCAGCACCAGGTGGTATTCTCCTGCGGCGTCTGCCTCCGGGGTGGCCGTGTCGGCGCCGCCCACGAAGTTGCCGTCGTTGGTATCCCAGGCGAATTGCAGCGTTCCGTTGCCGGAGGATGCGCTTCCGTCCAGTATCGCTGTGAGGCTGGAACAGGTCAGCGTCTGGTCGGCTCCGGCGTTGGCCAGGGGGGGCAGGGTGTCGTACGCCACGATTGTTTCTGCCGTGGATGAGCAAATATTCACGGTGTCGGCCACCGTCAGGACATAGGTGCCCACAGCATCCACAACCGGTGTGAGGCTGGTTTCGCCGCTGACGATATGGCCGTCGGCGGTCGTCCAGAGGTAAGTCAGGGCATTGCCGGACGAAGAGCCTGATCCGTCCAGGGTGAGGCTGGAAACGACGCAGGTCAAAAAATTATCCGGTCCTGCATCCGCCACGGCGGCATTCGTCGCCACGTATACCGAGGCTGTTGCCGTACAACCGCTGGGGGTATAAGTGGCGGTCAGTGTATAGGTTCCGAAACTGGAAACCACCGGATTGAGATCGCTGGAGGTAAAGCCGTCCGGGCCGGACCAGGCGTAAGTCACATCGTCCACCGGGTTGGTGCTGCCGAATACCTGCACTTCCGATACCACACAGGAGAGCGTGTCGAACACCGTCGCCGTGGCGATGATTTCGGTGGTTTCGCTGGTCACTACCGTTTCATCGGTGGCGGTGCAGCCGTTATTGAGATTGGTCACCAGCAGCGCATAGGTGCCGGCTGTCATAATGGTGGGGGTGAGTGAACTGTCGCCGCCGAGAATGATACCATCCACGGTAGACCAATAATATGATATGCTGTCGCCTTGCGTCGAGCCGGATCCGTCGAGTATCAGCTCCGTGGTGATGCAGGTCATTACCCGGTCGGGGCCCGCATCTGCGACGGGCGGCTCAAAGTTGCCCTGAACGGAAATCGTGTCGTTCAGCGTGCAGCCGTTGGCCAGGTTGGTCGTTTGTACGATATAGAGGCCGGGTTGTTCCACCATGGGGCTTTGTTCGAAGGACTCAAAACCGGAGGGGCCTGTCCAGTAAAAACCCGTCGCAATGGTAGTGTCCACGTTCACGCCAATCAGCGCGCTGGAATTGGCGCAGTTGAGGTTTTCTGCAAAAATGAATTGAATAACAGGCGGAATTGTGTCCAGCAGCACATCGGCTGTAACGACCGAAAAGCAACCGCTCAGGGTGTCCGTCACCGTCAGCACGTAACCTCCCGGACTGCCTACTTGGGGTGAGGGCAAAAGGGAACTGAACCCATTGGGTCCTTCCCAGATGAATTGGGTATTCACCGTATCCCACTGGGCAGTCAGGATGGCGGAGTCCTGCAAGCAGGTCAGTGTGTCGCCAAAGGCCAGTGCCGACGGCGGTTCGAACAAGCCGGTAACGACCACGGTGTCGCTGGAAGAGCAGCCGTTCTGGCTGTCGAAAACGCTGAAAACAAAAGTGCCCGTATGGTCGAAGGTCGTCGATAATCCATCCGGATTGCCGTTCAGGTGGCCGCCCGCAAGAGCCGACCAATGGTAGGCATATTGGGCGCCTGCAGGAGCGTCGCCGTTCAGGACGCCCGTTGAATTGGTGCATTGCAGTGAAAAATCATCGCCCGCATCGGCAAAAGGCGGCACGGAATCCACACCCACGATGGCTTCGGCTTCGGCCGTGCAGCCGTTCAAGATATTGGTTACCAGAAGGTTGTATATGCCGCCGCTGCCCACTTCGATGGCGATGGAGTCGGGGTTGGTCAAAATAAGGCCGTCGGTGGTCGTCCAGAGATAAGAGATCTGATCGCCGGTAGAGGATTCGCCGCCATCGAGCACAATGGTCGGGTTGGCGCAATTGAGGGTGCCCTCGTTAGTGAGCGCATCCGGAAAATCGGTATAAACTTCTGCGCTGAGGGTGGTGGAGCATCCGTTGCCGTCGGTGATGGTGGCGGTGTAGGTGCCTTCTTCCAGGTGTTCGATGACGGGGCCGCTGTCGCCGTTGTTCCATTCAAAGGTGTAGGGGGGTGTTCCGCCCTGGGCGCTGGCCACGACAGTGCCGAAGTTGCCCAGGCAGTCGGGAGGCGTGAGTACATCGATGTTGCCGATCAGTGCAGGCGGAGCGCCCACGACAACATCGGTGAGAAAAGCCTGTTCGCCATTGGCATCCGTGACAGTACAGGAATAAGCCCCAGCCTGCACGTCCTGCAGGTTCTGGGTCGTTAGCCCGTTGCTCCATTCGAAGGTAAAGGGCTCTTCGCCTTGTTTTACGGTGATAAAAACGGCGCCGTCGGAAGCGTCGGCGCAGGTGGCCTGGTGAATGCTGTCGACCAGGATAACAGGGATGAAATTGGATTGGGATAAACCGGCAGCGCCGCCGGCGGCGGTGGCTCCTCCCCAATTAGCGAGGAGCAGCAGGGAATAAAAAAGATTAATCATGCACAATCGAGTTTAGGCAGGACCCGGACGCGCTGGCGCCACAGGACTGCGTTCATGGGAAAAAACGGATTTAGCGACTGATGAAACAGCCACTTGGAAAAGGCAAAATTTTGCGGAGCAAAGGTCTTTTCAGCGGCTTTACATAGCCATTAAACCGAGGTTAAAATGCTATTAAAGCCGCTGAAATTGAATTTACACCAGGCGGAAGCTGGACACCCCGAGCAGTCCGAGGTCGCAATAGATTGCGGCCACGTAGCTGCCTTTTTTTAATTTTTCATCCAGTTTGAAGGAAAAAGACAGGCGCTGGGTAGGGCCGATAGCGACGGCCTTGGCCTGTTGGGCTACGATCTGCACCGGGCCGGAGGGCGCATCCACAGTGACGCGGATCGGGTTGGCGCTGGCGATGGGCGTGCCGCGATCGTCGGCAATGACGAGGTAAAGTTTTTGGAGCCCCTGGAAGTTTTCGGGCACGTCGGCGAGGTCGAAACTGACGTCGAGGGCGCGCACTTTTTTAGCCCGGGTGGTGAGTTTGTCGCCGCGGCGTTCCACTTCGACGCGGAAGGCGGTGGCTTTGAATTTGGCCGATTGGGTTTTGCGGATTTGGTCCTCCAGTTTGCGGCTGAGATCGCTGACCTGCTGGTCGAGTTGGGCGTTCTGGCTTTTGAGGGTGTCGTTTTCGCCGGCCAGGCGGGCGTTTTCGGCTTTCAGTTGTTCATTTTCGCTGCGCAGGAGTGTCACGACGGTCTCCATTTCGGTTTTGGCATTTTGCAGGGCGGCTACCTGTACGCGCAGTTCTTTCAGGTCGCGGGTATCCTTTTTGCGCAGCTTTTCCAATTGGGCGGATTTTTCGGCGACAAGGTGTTCGGAACGGGCGACGGAGCCTTGCAGGGAGTCATTTTCGCTGCGGACGCTGGCATAGGCGAAATTCAGACTGTCGATCTGGCGGTCGAGCAGGGCTTTCTCCATCAGGAGCGACTCGAGTTGTTGTTCCTGCGAGGTGTTTTCTCCGGAGAGGGAGCGGTATTTGCTCCACAGCCAAATGGAAGAACCGGAAGTGAGCAGGAGAAGGATAGTGGCCACAATGGCCCAAAGCCGGATTGTTTTTGTGTTATCGGTCATGCGGAAATCGATTTTTCTTCCGCCATAGAAAAATCCGTGCCTAATCCCGCCGATTCATTAACCCGGGTTAAAACGCAGATTAAAATCCGATTAAATCACACAATCAAGCACTTACAGGAAGAAAAACCCGGAAGATACTGCCCTTGCCGAGTTGCGATTCCAACTCGATGCGGCCGCGGTGCAGTTGAATGATACGGCGGCAAAGTGGCAAACCGATACCGTAACCGCGGGTCATGTCAGCGGCATTGTTCGAGCGGAAAAAAGGCGTGAAAATCTTTTCGATCTCGTCGGGCGGGATACCGATGCCGTGGTCGGTGAAGCACACCTCGACCAGGTTGCCGGGCAGCGAGATCAGAATGTGTACCCGCCGGTCGGACGAAAACTTACAGGCGTTGTCCATGAGGTTGAGGAAGACGGTTTTGAGCAGGGGCTCGTTGCCGAACACCACCAGGGCCTCTTCTTCTTCGGGCAATTCGCCGTATTCAATTTGAAATTGATAGGCCGGATGGGCCTTGGCCAGTTCGTCTTTGGCAACAAAAAGCACTTCATCGACCCGCAGCGGGCCGAAGGGCAATTTTGATTTCTGCAGGTCCGATTGGGCCAGCACGAGCAATCCGTTGGTGAGCTGTACAAGCGTTTGTGTGTCGTCGAACACCGACTGCAGTATGTGTTGATATTCCTCGGTGCTGCGCGGTTTGTCGAGTGCCACCTGGAGTTGGCTGGTGACGGCGGCCAGGGGCGTGCGGAGTTCGTGGGAGGCGTTGGAAACGAATTGTTGCTGAATTTCGAAAGCCGTTTCGATGCGCTGGAGCATTTGATTGAAATTCATGGCCAGCCGCGCGATTTCGTCGCTGCGGTTGCCTTCGTCGATCCTTCGGTCGAGATTGCCGGCCGTAATTTCCGATACCTGCGCATTCATGCGTGCCAAAGGGAACAGCATCTGACCGGAAAAGAAACGACCGGCCAGCACGATGATGCCGATGCCGAGTACCAGCCCTGCCAGCAGCACGTCGCGCAAATTGTTCAGTTTGCTGCGGCCATACCGGTCGAAAGCGGAAGAGATCACGACCACCGGGCGTTCCGCCCCGGAAGTCGGAAAGACAAGCCCTGCCGATTCCACTTCTTCGTTGCTGAAATGAATAATCTTATCCTTCCGAATCCTGTTGAGCAGTTCGGGAGAATATCCGATATTCAGATCATCCAGACTGCTGTACAACAGGGAGTCTTTGTAATCGAAAATCATCACTTTTTCCTGAAACAGGGCGTGAATGGAGTTCTGGTCAATGATGCGCAGCAGTTTTTGGTCCACTTCCTGCACCTGTACGAACAGGCGAGCGGTGGTGATGGCCCGGCTCTCGAGGCGGGTAAAAAATTCTTCCTGCCGGTATTCTGCCGATAAAAAATAAACCGCGGCGGAAAATACTATCAGGATCGTGGCCACGATGACGGAGAAACGCAGGGTAAGTTTTGCGCGAATATTCATGTCGGCTGGCGGTCAGACGGGCTTCAGGAAATAGCCCACGCCTTGTTTGGTGTGGATGAGTTTGGGTTCGTAGTTGCGGTCGATTTTTTTTCGCAATAAATTGATATAAACATCCACAATGTTCGTTCCGGTGTCAAAATTGACATCCCATACCTTTTCCGTGATCTCCGCGCGCGTGACCACGCGGCCGTTGCAGCGAATCAGGAATTCGAGCAGCGCGAATTCCTTGGCGGTCAGTTCGATGGGCATGCCGCGGCGGCTCACGGCTTGCGAGGCCGTATTGAGTTCGAGGTCGGCCACGCGCAACACGAGGCTTTCGGACATTTCTGCAGTGCCCTGGCTGCGGCGTTTCAGGAAAACGCGGATGCGAGCCAGTAATTCGCGAAAATCGAAAGGTTTGACGATATAGTCGTCAGCGCCGGCGTCGAAGCCCGAGATTTTTTCATCCACTGTGCCGCGCGCCGTCAGCATGATGATGGGCACCTGCGTGTCGCTTGCCCGGATACTGCGGCACACTTCGTAGCCATTGACGAAAGGCAAATTCACATCCAGCAAAATCAGGTCGTACGATTTCTGACTGGCCAGGTGCCTGCCCACGGCGCCATCCGGTGCGAGGTCGACCTCGAAACCGTTTTCTTCCAAACCCTTTTTCAGCGAGGCTGCGACTTTGGGTTCGTCTTCGATGAAAAGGATGGCAGGGTATTTCATGTGGCAGTTTTTTAATTGCAGTAGCAAGTGGCAGTGGCAGTGGCACCAGACCACACGGATATCGCGTGCTACTGCCACTGCTACTGCAACTGCAACTTTCTTACGGTTTCGCCGCCTTTTTAAAATCCCCCGCTTTCACCGAAATCATTTTCGAGTAGTCGAGGTGTTTTTTCATGGCGCCGTTCACCTGGTCGAGGGTCAGGTTTTGCACGTTCATTTCGAAGTTTTTGTCCCAGTTCAGGTCGCGACCGTAGAACAGGTAATTGTTCAGGGTGTTGGCCAGTGTGGCATCGGAAGTGCGATTCACCTTGCGGGATTTGAGCCAGCCTGATTTGGCCGATTCGAGTTCGTCGTTGGTAAAACCTTCGTTCACGACCCGTTCGATTTCTTCGCGGAACGCCGTTTCGAGTTTGCCCAGGTTCTCCGGGTTATAAATCATGAAAGCCGAAAACACGGCGTTTTTGTCGAGCACGTCGGCTGCGAAATTGCCGCGCACGGTGTAGCTCAGGCCGTCTTTCTGACGGATGCGCGTAGCCAGGCGGGAGTTGAGAAAGCCGCCGCCGATGATGTAGCCGCCGATGGTGACCGCCGGGTACTCGGGGTCGTCGTTGCGCATCGGGAAGTGGTAGCCGGCCACGTAGGTGGCATTGGCCTTGTCGGGCGTCTCGATGGTTTTGGTTTGGGCGGCGGCGGGCACGAAGTCGTCGCTGATGCGCACGAATTTGGCGGGGCTTTTCCAGGTGCCGAAGGCGTCGCCCATGGCTTTTTCGACGGCTTTGGCGTCGAAGTCGCCCACGATGGCGCCCGTCGAAGCGTCGTTGCCGCCGTAGAAGGTTTTGTAAAAATCCTTGACCTGATCGAGGGTCAGCGCCTGGGTGGCGGCAATTTCTTCGTCGATGGTCATGGTGTAGCGTGGGTCATCCTTGGCGCGGCCCGGATCGGTGATGCGCTGGTATTCGATGTTGGCCAGGGTATTCGGGTCGGTTTTTTGCTCTTCGAGGGCTGCGAGTTGTTCCGTTTTGAGTTTTTCAAACTCGGTGGCGTCGAAGGCGGGTTTGCGCAGCATTTCGCCCACGAGGCGGATGACTTCGGGCAGGTGTTCGCGGTCGGTTTCGATGTTGACGCCGAGTGTGCCGCCGAATCCGAAGAAGTTCACCCGGGCTTTCAGGCGGTCGAGTTCTTCGCCGATCTGCTGGCGGTTCATCGTCATGGTGCCTTTATTGAGCATGTCGGCGACAAAGCCGGCGGCGGTTTGGCGGCCACGCAGGCTTTCGGGCGAGCCGAAGCGGAAGGTGAAGCTGGCGTTCACGGCGTCGCCGCGGTTTTCCTTGGGCAGCAGGGCGTAGCGGAAGCCGCTGGGCAGTTTGGCGCGGGTGGTGCGTTTTTCAATATTCTCCGGGGAGGGGTCGAATTCTTCGCCCTGGGAGATTTGCGCGCGGCCTTTGTAGTCTTTCAGAACAACGGTCATGTCGGGCGCGTCGGGGATGTCGGCGCGATTGGGGTTGGCTTCGGGCAGGAAAAATCCGAGGGTGCGGTTGTCGGCTTTCAGGTAACGCGCGATGACGCGGGCCACGTCGTCGGTGGTCACTTTTTCGAGGTTATCGCGGTAGAGGAAGATCAGTCGCCAGTCGCCCATGCCGATGTAATTGGACAGGTTGAGGCCCACGCGGTCGGAGCTTTTGAAGAACAGTTCCCAGTTTTTGAGCAGGCGGGTTTTGGCTTTTTCGACCTCGTCTTTGGTCGGCGGGTTGTTGTTCAGGCCTTCCAGAACAGTCAGCAGCGTCATTTTTACGGAGTCAATGGATTGGTCTTTGCGCGCGTCGGCGTAGAAGCCCATGATGCCGGCCTCGGCGAAACCCGAAGCGCCACCGCTGATGCTGACGGCTTTTTTTGTGTCCACCAGCGCTTTGTACAAGCGGCCGGATGGTTCGTCGGTGAGCAGGTTGCCCAGCACGGCCAGTGCGGCATAGTCGGCGTGCGAGCCGGCGGGAATGCGGTACATGCAGGAGAATACCTGTACTTCGCCGGTGCGGCGCAGCACCACCTGGCGTTCGCCGTCCTGGGTGGGTTCGGCGGTGTAAGTCGGGATCAGCTGGCGTTCGGGTTTGGGGATTTTGCCGAAATATTCGACGACGAGGTCGAGGGTTTTCTGCTCGTCGAACTTGCCGGTGATGACCAGCACGGCGTTGTCGGGTTGGTAATAATTGTGGTAAAAAGCCTGCAGGCGTTCGATGGGCGCCCGTTCGATGTCCGATTTTTCGCCGATGGTGGAATGGCCGTAATTGTGCCACTGGAACACGCCGGCGAGCATTCGTTTGTAGAGCACGGAGCCCGGGTCGTTTTCGCCGCGTTCGTATTCGTTGCGCACCACGGTCATTTCGCTTTCGAGGTCCTTTTTTGCGATAAAAGAATTGACCATGCGGTCGCTTTCGAGGTCGAGCGCCCATTTGAGGTTCTCGTCCGTGGCGTCGAAGGTTTCGAAATAATTGGTGCGGTCGAAGGAGGTGGTTCCGTTGGGGCGGGCGCCGTGCTCGGATAGTTCCTGCGGGATGTTCGGGTGGCGCGGCGTGCCCTTGAACACGAGGTGTTCGAGCAAGTGCGCCATGCCGGTTTCGCCGTAGCCTTCGTGGCGCGAGCCGACTTTGTAGGTGATGTTGACCGTGATAATGGGTTTGGAGGCATCCGGGAAGAGCAAAACGTGCAGCCCGTTGGGCAGCAGGTATTCGGTGATGCCTTCCACCGAGGTGATTTTTTGAACGCCCGGAGGCAGGCGCAGTTCTTTTTGGGCAAGGATCGGGGCAGAGCCGGTCAGGAATAGGCTTGCCACGAGGAGAAAACGGCAGACTGATTTCATGTTATAAAAGTGGTTGGTGAAAGGAACAGGTTGATTGTAAGCGGCAGCGAGTGTCGGTATTTTTTGGGAAATATCTGCTTTCCGTCGATGTTCAGGCCTTTACAGGCTCAAAACGCCAGCCTTCGTCGTGAAAATGTTTCAACACACGCGGCAGCACAAACCGCAGCCGGGGCTCGGCCTTCAGGCTGTCGTGAAAAACCACGATGGAGCCCGGTTCCACGTTGTGTAAAACATTGCGCAGGCAATCCTCTGGGCTGAGCGACGCGTCGAAATCGCCGCTGAGAACATCCCACATCACGATTTGATAACGGCGTTCGAGGAAGACACGCTGCCGTGGCATCAGCCGGCCGTAAGGGGGACGGAACAATTCGCTGCGAACCAGCTCGGCGCATTGGCGTACGTCGCGGAAGTAAGGGAGGTCTTCCGTGTGCCAGCCGTTCAGGTGGTGAAAGGTGTGGTTGCCGATGGCGTGTCCTTCGGCGATCAACTGTTCGAAAATGTCGGGATGACGCCGCACGTTGTCGCCCACGCAGAAAAAGGTCGCTTTGGCCTGGTATTGCCCCAGCAGTTCCAGCACCCAGGGAGTGACTTCGGGTATGGGGCCGTCGTCAAAGGTGAGGTGCAGTACCTTTTCCTCCGTAGGTACTCGCCAAAGGTAGGCGGGCCGCAAGGCTTGTACGATTTTGGGTGTTTTTACCAAATACATGGATTTGTCCCGGGGAGGCTTCCGGCAAGGGGGGTATATTGCCGGGGAAAACTGCTACTTTTGCCGGAAAGTTAATATTTATCCATGAGGCCGTCTCAAAAGGTTGAGGAGGGTGTATAAAAGTTTATAAAAGTTGATTTTTAACGCCGCTGCGTGCGGTTTCTTCCCTCAAAAGGAGACGGGTTACAAACCTTCATCGACTTTATCAACCCTCATCAATCCTTGGAGAACGGCTCTCTTTATCCTTAACCTCCTGAATTGCCCATGTCCGTTCGTGTACGTTTTGCCCCTTCGCCAACCGGCGCGCTCCACATCGGTGGGGTGCGGACGGCGCTGTACAACTACCTGTTTGCCCGGCAGCAGGGGGGCACGTTTATCCTCCGGATTGAGGACACCGACCAGGGCCGGTACGTACCCGGCGCCGAAGACTACATCATCGAATCGCTGCGCTGGTTTGGATTGCTGCCCGACGAAGGCCAGGGTTTCGGCGGTGGCCCCGACGGCCCTTACCGCCAGAGCGACCGCAAACCCATTTACCGCGAATACGCCGAAAAACTCGTCGCCCGCGGCCACGCCTACTATGCCTTCGATACGCCGGAATCGCTGGAAGCGCGCCGTGCCGCCGAGGAAAATTTTACCTGCAATTTCCGCACCCGGGGTAGCCTCGACAATAGCCTGACCCTCCCGGCCGAAGAAGTACAGCGCCGGCTCGCAGCCAGTGAACCCTGCGTGATTCGACTAAAAGTAGAGCCCGGCCGTAACATCGTCGTGCGCGACCTGATCCGGGGCGACGTCGTGTTTCAAAGCGACGAACTCGACGACAAAGTGCTGCTCAAAGCCGACGGCATGCCCACTTATCATCTCGCCAACATCGTGGACGACCACCTGATGCGTATCACCCACGTGATCCGGGGAGAGGAGTGGCTGCCCAGTACGCCGCACCACGTGCTCCTGTACGAGGGTTTCGGATGGCAGGACACCATGCCCCAATTCGCCCACCTGCCCCTGATCCTCAAACCCGTCGGCAACGGCAAACTCAGCAAACGCGACGGCGCCAAGTTCGGCATGCCGGTGTTCCCGCTGTCGTGGAAGGGCGAAACAGCGGAAGACAGCTTTGCCGGTTTTCGCGAAACCGGTTTCCTGCCCGCTGCCGCGCTCAATTTCCTGGCCCTGCTGGGCTGGCACCCCGGCGGCGAACAAGAGATTTTCAGTCTTGATGAACTTATTAAGGTGTTTTCCATCGAACATATCGGCAAAAGCGGCGCCCGTTTCGATTACGAAAAAGCCAAGTGGTTCAACCAGAAATACATCCATGCCACCGACAACGCGGAGCTGGCGCGGCTCATCCGCCCTTACGCCGAGCAACGCGGTTACCGCAGCGACGAGGCATTTTTGAGCCAGGTAGCGGCACTGATGAAAGAACGGGTCACCTTCCTGCCCGATTTTACCGAACAGGGTCAGTACCTGTTCGGGCCGGTACGCGAGTATGATTTTGAGACGATTCAGAAAAAGTGGAACCCTGCCCAACAGGGTGTTTTTGAAGAACTTATCGCTGAAATAGATGCAATGGCCGACTTCCACGCCCCCCTGGTGGAAGAGCGGGTGAAGCATTTCATCCACGAAAAGAATCTGAAGCCAGGAGACGTTCTGCCCCTGCTGCGCCTGGCGCTGGCAGGAACGATGAAAGGCCCGGCCGTATTCGATATGGCTGCCCTGCTGGGTCGTGCCGAAACGGTGAGCCGCCTGCACAGGGCGCTGGAAGTATTCAACCAGGCCAGCGTTTCAGCCGGATAATTTTTCCGCAAAACAACGAGCAGGATGTTTGTCGTACATCACCCACGAACCCATCAATTATGGCAAAGAAAACAAAGGCAAAAACTAAGGACAAAACCAAACCCGCAGTACATCCCGATCTGAAGGAAATGGACATCCGGATCAATGAATTCGGAGAAATCGTGCGGGACTATAAAGTGGAGGAGATCAACGCCTTTTTGAATGAAAAGGTAAAAGATAAAAAACTGACCGATGGTTGAACCGGAGGTATGAAATTGGAAATTGAATGCCATTCCGTTTCCCGAATATCTTCCAGTTTCTAATGACCAGTTTTCATTTTCCTTTAATCTAACCCATCTCCATGAACATTGCGGTGCAGAATTCCCATCTGTCCGCATTTGAAACACAGTAGTATGAGAAACCGGTTACGCATCCCCCCCCGGGCGCTACCCGTATTGCTGGCCGTGGCATTTTTGGCGACAATCGGTCGTTCCAATGCCCAGCAATCGGCTTTTACGTTTTCATACCCCGGTCCCAATATCCTCGCCGCAGGCCCGAACTGCAGTGTGGCCCTGGCGGGCAATGTGGGCATGCCCATTGTCAACTCGACCATTGGAGCCACCATTACGCTGTCACAGTTCGATCCCGACATGTCGGGTTTCCAGTTTACCGACGAATGGACGCCAGGCGCCATGCTCGTCGTATGGTGGCAGGTGGGCGACAATCAGGGCAACTCGGCTTTTTTTAATTTTGTCATCTCCGTTGCTGACCTCAGCGCCCCGGTATTTGACCTCAGCGGAATGAGCAACCCTTTGATTGTCAATTCAATCGGGCAGGTGCCGCCCGCTCCGGACCTTCCGGTGAGCGATAATTGTACTTTCACCCAGGACCTTATCCGAACGTACACCCAGACTACGCCACCCGCGCTTTGCCAGGGCGGTACGTTCAGCCGCACCTGGACGGCGACCGACGAAGCAGGCAATACCGGCATTTACACGCAAACCATCGTTGTTTATAAGGACACGCTACCTCCTCAAATTCTTGCAGGACCGCAAAACGGTTCTTCCCTCTGCAAATTCCTGCCAACGGCCTACACCAGCTGGCTCAATGCCCAGATGACGGCTTTCAATGCCTCCGATGCCACGGGGCCGGTGATTTATACCAATAATGCCCCCATTAATTACCCCGTTGGCTGCGTGCAACCGGTCACGGTCACTTTCCGCGCTACCGACCAATGTGGCCTGCACAGCACCCAAACCGCCACGTTCAGCAGTTCCGATACCCAGGCGCCCGTGGTTATTCAGAATGCCCAGGACCTGGTGGCGGCCTGTTCTCCGCCCGACAACAACCACCTGATCGCGCTGGGCAACTGGATTCACGACCGCGCCGATATCATCGCGCAGGATTCCTGCCCGGGCCCATTGGCCTACATCATGAAAGTAAACGGCCAGGTCAAAGATTCCGCGGGCGTGGTGAATGCCTTCCTGGCTTCCTTTAACGGAGGCTGTGATTCTGTGATGCTCGGCAGCCAGACCTATGCCAAAGTGCGGGGTTACGTACGGGTCGACTGGTCCGTTCAGGATCCTTGCGGCAATATCACCCCTGCCGGGCAGGGCGTCTTTGGCGCCATCGATACGGTGCCGCCGCAGATCGTCGGCGCGGCGATTACTCAAGAGCAATGCGGCGGAAACGATACCCTCACCCTGCTCAACTGGATCAATGACCACGGCCATGCCACACTCGACGATGACTGTTCGACGCCGAGCTGGGCCAATAATTTTTCCTGGACGACCTCCGGCGGACAAACCGGCAATGGTGTCGTGGGCGGCGGACCTTTTCCGCAGCCCGCAGCGCACAATTGCCAATGGTGGGTGGATGTGACTTTTTCGGCTGCGGACGACTGCGGCAACATCAGCTCGCGGGTCCTGCGGTTCGAGATCTTCGACAATTTGCCGCCGACAGTCCTGAATTACGCCCCGTCCGGTACGATCTATTGTCCGGCGCCTTTGCCTTCCATGCTGACGGCGACGATTTCGGATAATTGCGACAGCAATCCGACCGTGAGCCGCAGCGTGTCCTACGAGGACACTGTGTGTGCGGGAAATTACACGGCTGTGCTCCATTGGACGGTCACGGACGACTGTGCCAATTCCACGACAGTGACGCAGACCATCTTCGTGGTGGATACGGTCCGGCCGGTGTTCACGCTGGTGCCGGCTAGTTTTGCCACCAGCTGCTACAATTTTGTGTTGCCGCTGTTCCCGCAGCCTGGGGTCGATGTGGTGGCAACGGATGCCTGCGGCCTGTTGGATACCATCCTCATCAACGAAGTGTCCGACCAGGATCCGAACCCGGCAGTGTGCGGGCATTATACCTACAACATCACCCGCACGTTTACGGCGATCGATAAATGCAGCAATACGGCTACCGCTACCCAGGTCATATCCGTTTTGGACAACCAGCCGCCGGTATTTGCAGGCTTCACGGATACTGTGCTGGTGTGCGAAGTGCAGCCAGTGACGCCGCCGCCCACGGCTTCCGATTTGTGCAGCGGTGTGGCGGGTGCTCCGATATTATTTGACCAGGTGATCACGGCGGGCACCTGCGCTGACTCGTACACACTGACCTATGTCTGGAAAGTGAGCGACGTGTGCAACAACCCCGGTTTTTTTGAACAAAACCTGTCAATACAGGACACCGTGCGGCCGACGCTCAGCGGGGTGCCCGCAGCGGTTTTTGTCGAATGCAATGCCATCCCGGCCGTGCCGAACAACCTGGTAGCCACCGACAATTGCGATGAAGCGCCGCAGATCACGTTTTCAGAAACGGAAATCCGCGACCCCAACCCGGCCAACTGCGCCCACTGGACCAACTACATGATCCGCCGCGAATGGACAGTTTCGGACAATTGTGGCAACAGCCGCACCTACACCCAGAATATCAGCGTACAGGACAATACAGGGCCGGTCATCGTGCCCCAGGACTCCGTTTCGCGGCCCAATGAACCCGGCGTGTGCGGCGCTACCATCTCCCTGCCCACGCCGCTGGCCTTGTACGACGTTTGTACTTCCACCGACAGCACCATCACCCTGCGGGATACGGTGGTGCTGACCAATTCTTCGGGACTTCCACTGAACAACAGCCCTGTGGACCCCGTGGTATTTTCATGGCCTTCGCCCAATTTGCCTCCCAACGCGCCGGTCGTCGGGCCGGCTACATTGACCATTTATCTGGACAATGTGGATGCCGAATCGGCCGGAGAGTTCTTCACCATTTTCGGAGAAGACGACTACCCGCTGGGCATGACCCTGCCCACGGCCAGCCAATGCGGCTCGGGCTACACCACCATCAGCATTCCGGAAAATTTGCTCAACAACTGGCTCACTGACGGCACCTTATCGATCAAACTCGTGCCCTTTGGCACGGGCGCCACGGCGGTCAACCTGGTGTGCGCAGGCCGCGCGCGCGCTCAATTGAGTTATAACCGGGCTCTTCAGCAAATCCCTCCGACGGTCACGTTCAGCCTCGACGGAGGACCGCAATTGCCTTATCCTTCGGCCAGCAGTTTTTTCCTTCCGGTAGGCCAGCACACCGTGGTGTATTACGCCTCCGACTGCGCGGGCAACACCAGCTCGGCCTCTACGACCCTGAGGGTGGAAGACGTGGACCCGCCGAGCATCACCGCTCCTGCGCCGATCACGGCATATGTCGGGGTAAACAATTGCGAGGCCGAGGTGGCCCTGCCTTTCCCTGCCCTTTCGGATAATTGCGGGTTTTCGGGGGATATGGAAAGAAGCTCCGACCAACTGGCCGTACAGTTTGAAAACGACCCCAATGCCGGCTGGATTCCCAAAAATCTTACGCTGACAATCCCGAACCTGATACCCAATGCAGTGACGGGCGGTGTGTTGAAAATTCGCCACCGGGGCGACAACAGTCAGCCCGGAGAATTCTTTGAAGTTAGCGACGAAGGAAATGTGCCGCTCATCCCGGCGACCAACTACGGAAGTGCAGGCGGCGAATGCGTCGATTTTAATGAAACAACCATGAACGTCAGCGCCGCTCAGATCAACGCATGGGCGGCTGATTTTTCGGCCAGTTTCGGGTTGGTGGCAAACAATGACGCAGGCAGTTACCAGTATTTTATCAGCCCCTGCGGGCCGCTGAATCCGCTGAATTTCGACGGGACAAGTGCCGTGCAAGCCACCTTGATTTATAATTATGCCGTGGTGAATTATGAAGTGTTCGACAGCGGCAATTTGCTGGTGGATTCCGGTCAGTTGACCGGCAATCAGACGACCGTTACCCTTTCTCCCGGCGTATACACAGTCAAATACCGGGTGGTCGATGCGGGCGGCACCCCAAATGTGACCACTTTTACGGTAACCGTTCGGGACACGACGCCACCGGTGGCGGTTTGTATGCCGACCACCATTTTTACCAACCCCTCGGGCGCAGTGAGTTATACCCTGCAGGCATCGGAAGTGAACAACGGTAGCACAGATAATTGCCCGGGCAACCTCAGTTATGCCGTTTCGCCCACGAATTTTAACTGCAACCAGGTAGGCAGCCCGGTTTTCGTCATCCTCACGGTGACCGATGCGTCGAACAATTCTTCGACCTGTTCCGCGCAGGTGAACGTGCAAACCGCGAGTTTTCAGCCCGCAGCTTCTGCCAATGTTTGCGAAGGCGGCACGGTGTTTCTGTTTGCCAACCCGCCCGGGCCGGCCAATATTGTGTACACCTATTTATGGAAAAAGCCGAACGGAACCAATTGGACCAACGTGGCCAATCCTTCCATTCCCAACGCGACGCTCGCGGATGAAGGCGTTTATACCGTCATGATCACTGGCCCGACCCTTTGCACGGCCGTCGGATACGTAAACGTCGACCTGGTCAATTTACCCGGTACGCCCAACCTCACTTCTCCCAACCCCTCGGTTTGCGAAGGCCAGAACGTGACCCTGAGCACGCAGGTTTATCCCGGTGTGAACGTGTCCTACCACTGGTATGAAGTGACGCCCAACGGCAATGTTCCCCTGGCCACCACCATTTTGTCCTCCTATCAACTGCCATCGCCTGCCGTAGGGAGTCACCAGTATATTGTCCAGGTTTTTGCGAATAACTGCTCCTCCAATTTTTCAACGCCTTTGTCAGTGACGGTGAATGCGCGTCCGGTGGCGAACGTCGTGGAGCCCTTCATTTCGATCTGCCAGGGCCAGCCGCTTACTTTGGGGACCACCGTTCAGGGCGTGACCTACGCGTGGTCCGGGCCTGCGAGTTTTATGAACAACCAGCCGTTCCCGCTGGTGAGTTCCAGTGTGGATTTGATCCATGAAGGCACGTACACCCTCGTGGTGACGCAAAACGGCTGCGCCTCCCTGCCGGTGAACTGCGTGGTCGATGTACGTGAAAAACCCGCCACCCCCCAGTTGTCCGGCGCCACTGCCGTATGTGCCGGCGATACGGTCAAACTCACCGCTATGCCGCCCATGGGCCAGTTTCAATGGCTGTCGCCCGACGGAGACACGGTTTTCACCAGTTTCAACGAACTGATCCTGCCCAATGTCATGCCTGCCGACTCCGGCGCCTGGCGGGTGCGGATCGTGCAGAATGGCTGCGTCTCAGACCCTTCCGGGGCACAAGTGATCCAGGTCCAGAATTATCCGCAGGTGACGGCCAGCCAGGCCTCCCCGCTTTGCCAGGGGCAGCCGTTGCCCCTGACGGCTACTTCCAATAACCCCAACGTGACCTTCAGTTGGGTGGGCCCCGACGGATTTATGGCTGGCAATATCCCCAATCCGGTGGACCCGACGCCTGCATCCGGTACTTATACCGTCACGGCAACCACGTCCTTCGGATGTTCCTCCTCATCGAGCATCATGGTGAACGTCGTGACGCCGCCGACCGTGGTGGTGACCAATACCGCCCCTTTGTGCGCCGACGGCACGATCAATGCACAATTGCAATCGATCGTATTTTCACCCAATCCGCCGCTTACGTATGCCTGGACTGGCGGACCTAACGGCACTTTCAATTCGGCCGATCCCAATCCTGTGCTCCCGGCCGTTTCTGAATTGAACAACGGCTCCTATACGCTTGTGGTGACCGATTTTTTCGGCTGTAAATCCACCCCGGCGACCACGGTCATCGATGTGGAAGATGCGCCGGCCATACCGATTTTGACTCAACCGGCCCCTGTTTGCGAGGGCGGAACGATCATCCTAATCATTACCAACCCCAGCAACGACCCCAGCGTAACGTATATCTGGCAAACTCCGAACGGCACCTCGACCGTCACGAGCCAACCTTCCCTGACCTTCCAGAATGCCACTATGCAAAACAACGGCACCTATTCGGTGTACGCTACAACCTCCACCTGCGCCTCGGCGCCGTCGCCTGCGGTGAGTGTAGTGGTCAAGGAAGTGCCCGATGCGCCCACGATCTCGACGCCCAATCCCAATCCATGCGAGGGCTCCACGCTCCAGTTGATCGGCCCTGCGGGATTCGACGGATACCAGTGGACGGGCCCGAGCGGTAACACCGCAACGGTGCCCAGCCCTGTTTTTCCGGATGTCGACAGTGCAATGCACAGCGGATTGTGGCGGCTGCGGGTGATCGAGGACGGCTGCCTGTCGCCGTACAGCGAACCGCTGGAAATCACGGTCCGCAAGCGCCCTAAAACTCCTGTGGCCCTTCAAACGCCCGCCGTTTGTATCGACCAGCCGGATGTCCTGACCTTGCAAATCACCGCTGTTTCAGCGGAGCCGGGCGCGCAGTTTACCTGGTTCAACGGCAATACGCAGCAGCCCCTGGGTGCGCCAACTTTTTCGCACACCTTTACCTTGACCGATCTGTCAGGATTCGTGGCGGGGGATCAACCGATCTATGTGCAGGCTTTTGAAAACGGCTGTAGTTCCAACTCCAACGCCATAACGGTTCATTTTGATGAAATTCCGGGCAATACGGCCTTTGCCGGCAACAACATCGCTGCCTGCAGCAACCAGCCCATTTTCCTAGGTGCTACGCCGCCCTGGCCGGGCACGGGACATTGGTCTCAAATAGGTGGCCAGCCAGTCACTATCGTCAACCCGGCCTCCAATAACTCCCAGATCGTCGGCGGGATAGCCGGGGTGCCATACCTGTTCATGTGGACCCTGTCGGCCGGGGCCTGCGAAAATTACAGCAGCGACACCGTGGCCCTGAGCATCACGCAACCGGAACAGGCACAGGTACTTGCGCCCTTTATTGATACTTGCTTCGCAAATTGCGCTCAACTACACGCCATTCAAGGCCAAACGATAAGCGGCTACTGGTGGCAGGAACCCAATCAGGCTAACCTGGGCTCCACCATTCTGGACCTGACCAACCCGACCACTACCGTCTGTGGTCTTCAGCCGGGCGCAACCTGGATATTTTACTGGACACTCGACAACGGCGCCTGCGGATTGTCGCAAGCCAAGGTAGAAGTGCGCACCATCGGCACGGAAGCCTTTGCCGGTTTGGATAAAAGTTTTTGCAGCAACGACTCCTGTTTCGTGCTGCAGGCGGCCGATATCGGCGATTTTGAAACCGGCGTGTGGACGAGTCCGAACAACTCGGCGATCTCTTTTTCCAGTCCGACCAACGAAACGACCGTGGCCTGTGGCCTCACCATTGGCGACAACCTGTTTGTGTGGACGACCAACGGCGGATTTTGCGGCGACCGCTCCACCGACTCCGTGATCGTTCACTACGAAATGACGCCCACGACCTTTGCCGACACGATCACCGTGCCCTTCGGAACGACCCTTCCGCTCAATATTCTCGACAACGATATTTTACCCGATCAATACCGTCTCGAAGTCATCATTTGGCCGCAGGAAGGCGTTTTTGACCAGAACACCCTGAACTTCCAGCCCAATCTCGACTTCGCGGGCAACGACATGCTGCACTACCGCATCTGCAACCTCAGCTGCGCCGGCGAAGGCGCCTGCAGCAACGAAACCGTCGCTATTCTTAACGTGGAGGCAGCACAGGGCTGCGACATACCGACCTTGTTCACCCCCAACGGAGACGACTACAACGACGAATTTTTTATTCCCTGCATCAAGGATTTTCCCGACCACGAAGTGACAATTTTCAACCAGTGGGGCGACCAGGTTTTTCATGCCAAACCATATGACAACAAGTGGCAGGGCCTGTACAACGGCGAGCCGCTCCCCGCCGGGACGTATTATTTTGTCGTAAAATTCACCAATGAAAAAGACGGTATCAAAACCGGCTTTTTGATCATTCAACGCTAAATTTCGCGGATCGTAAGATCCTTGAAACGCGGCTCAGACAAAGAAAATGAAAGGATTCTACCTCGTTTGCTCTTTGTTATTTGCCTTGGGAACCCGGGCCTCGGCACAGCAGGAATTGCAGTACACGCAGTTCATGTTCAACAAAATGGCCTACAACCCCGGCTATGCGGGCAGTTTCGAATCGCCTACGCTCGTGGCAGTGTACCGCCAGCAATGGCTCGGCTTCGACGGCGCCCCCAACGTCCAGGCCCTTTCCTACAACCAACCCCTGCTCAACAACCGCGTGGGAGTGGGCGCCAACCTCGTCCGGGCCAGCCTGGGCATCACGCGCATGCTGACGCTCGACGTCGCCTATTGCTACCGGATTCCGCTCCGAAGGGGCTACCTGGGCATCGGCTTGCAGGCCAGCCTGCGGCACCTGTACCAGGATTGGACCGACGAACGACTCCATACCTCGCGACCCGACGACCCCGCCGTGCCGCTCGAACCCAAAAGCAAACTCGTGCCCAACTTCGGCGCCGGCCTCTTCTACAACGGCCCGAACTGGTACGCCGGGCTGGCCGCGCCGCGCCTGGTGAGCAACAACATCGATTTTGCGGAAAACGGCGGCATCCTGTCGCGGGAGTCCCAGCACCTCAACGCTATGGCGGGTGTCAATTTCCCAATTTCGGAAGACTTCGAACTGAGCCCGCAAGTGCTCGTCAAATACGTCTCCAACGCCCCCGTCGACGCCGATATCAACGTAAGCGTCATGCTGAAACGCAAGTTTTACGGCGGACTCACCTACCGCACCGGCGGCGAAACCAACGGCGCCGGCGAGAGCATCGATGCGCTGCTGGGCATGCAGGTCACCGAAAATTTGTTCTTCTGCCTCTCCTATGACATCGGGCTGACGCAACTCCGGAAATACAACAACGGCTCCATCGAAGCCACGCTGCGCTGGTACTTCAATCCGCCGGAAGGCGGGGAAATCGTAGACCCGAACATCTGACGGAAAATTTTCACGGCCTGCCGTCGTTTTCCAGAGGCATCCACTAAAAAAAATTGGAAAATGACTTTCAGACTAATCTTGTTACCCCTTTGCATCGGACTGTCCGCAGCCCCGCTGTCCGCCCAGCAATCCTCCAAAAGTAAATCCAAAGACCGGTTCCGGGAAAAAACCGAGCCCTCGCACATCGAGGTGAAAAACGTCGCTGCGCTGAACACTCCGGGCCATGAGCACAGCCTGGCGTTTTTTCAAAACGGCATAGTTTACGGACCCGGGGCCGATGACCAACTGCCGTTTCAGTTCAGTTTCCTCAGCCCGGGCGGGCAGTTCTCGGCGCCCACCCCGTTTGAGATCGTTGCCGATTTCCCGCTTTTGCCCGACGCGGTTACGTTTAGTCACGACAACCAAACGGCATTTTTTACCTGTCTGATCCTGCAGCATTCGACGACGGAATCCGAAACCCGTTATAAAATCTTCTCCGCGGTGAGAGCCGCCAAAGGCTGGACCGAACTCGTGGAACTCCCGCTGAATGGCGAAGGCTTTTCCTGCCGGTACCCCAGCCTGAGCGCCGACGGACGAACGCTTTATTTTTCATCCGACCGACCCGGCGGCCAGGGCGGATTCGACATCTGGAAATGCGAGCGCGGCGCCGACGGGCAGTCCTGGACCGACCCCGTCAACCTTGGACCCGTGGTGAATACTCCGCAAAACGATGATTATCCGTTCATTTCCGCGGCAGGCATCCTGTACTTTTCTTCCACCGGGCATCGTCACAACCAGGGGGGGTACGATATTTTTTACTGTGAAATTTCGTCGCCCGCACCCGCTGTGGTGAGCCTCAATTCTCCTTTCAACACGCCTTTTGACGACTTCGGGTTTATCCTGAACGACGATGGCCAGCAGGGCTTTTTTCTCAGCAACCGGCCCGGCAGCGTGGGGTTGAACGACATTTATTCTTTTGGCCTGACCAACTGATTTTTCACCGCTAAGACGCAAAGGCGCGAAATTCTTTTTAGAATGACCTCTTCGCGCTTTTGCGTCTTAACGGTAATTCAACACAAAAAGCATCATTATCGGTACGATGAAAACCCGCTTAATCCTCTTTTTTACCCTTGCCTTATTCGGGGGCCTGGCCTCGCCGCTGGCCGCCCAGCAATCCTCCAAGAGCAAATCCAAAGACCGTTTCCGGGAAAAATCAAATTCCTCCAACATCGTCCGGGTGCGCAACGTGCGCGACCTCAACAGCCCGGGCGCCGACTACAGTCCAGCCTATTACAAAGACGGCCTGGTCTATGTTTCGACCAAGCAGAAAAACGGCGCGCGCGATAAAAACACCGACCAGACGTACTCGGAATTGTACTATTCGGCATTCGACGTGACCGCCGAGCGCTGGCCTACACCGCCGAGCAAATTTTCCCTGGAAATCAATTCTACCCTGAACGAAGGCCCCGCGACGTTCAACCGCGACTTCAACGTCATGTTTTTTACCCGCAACAACAGCAAACGAGGCGTGCAAAAAGCGGATAAAACGGGTATCGTGCGCCTCAAGATATTCGAAGCCAGACGCGGCCCCATCGACTGGATGGACCTGCGGGAACTGCCTTTCAACAACGACTCTTTTTCCTGCATGCACCCCAGCCTCTCGGCCGACGGCCGTACCTTGTATTTCGCCTCGGACCGTCCGGGCGGCTACGGCGGCACCGATATCTGGAAAGTGGCGCGCAGCGCGGACGGCCGCTCCTGGGGCGAACCCGAAAACCTCGGCCCCGTCGTGAATACCGACGCCAATGAAGCCTATCCGTTTATTCATTCCTCGGGCACCTTGTTTTTCTCCTCCAAAGGCCACAACTCGCTCGGCGGGCACGACATATTTTTTTACGACAAAGACGACAACGGCGAATATGTCGTCACCAACCTGGGCGAACCGTTCAATTCGACGCAGGACGACCGCGGCTTCATCATGGAGGACGAGGGCACGCGCGGCTTTTTTGCCAGCAACCGAGACCAGGGCTTCGGCAAGGACGACATCTATGCCTTTACCATTGAAAAAGGCATAGAAGGCGTGGAAAAGCCGGAGCCTTTGCCCGCCAAAATCCTCATCGTCGAC
The DNA here is from genome assembly GCA_044224705.1 of Saprospiraceae bacterium. Taxonomy (GTDB): domain Bacteria; phylum Bacteroidota; class Bacteroidia; order Chitinophagales; family Saprospiraceae; genus M3007. The sequence goes on along the minus strand of JBGAJY010000021.1, from coordinate 6,796 downwards.
GCACGCACCGGCCAGCCTTTGCAGAACGCCGAGATCCGCATCCTGAAACCTTCTGACGACGGATTCGTGACCAGTCAGCAGAATTTTTACGACATCACGCTGGAGCCGCTGCAAGACCGCCCCAATGCCGTAAGCCTTCAATTGATCCGGAAAAATGCCACGGATATGGGCGACCCCGACCTCTACAGCAATGCCGCAGGCGAAGCCAATACCGATTTTTATAAATACCGCAGCTACTTCCTGTTGGTGAGCCTGCCAGGCTACCAGACGGCCGAACGCCTCGTGACACCGGAAAAAGACGACGTGGGCACCCTGCGTTTTGCCCTTCGAGACGCACCCATTTGCAATCGCGCCGGCGGTATCGTGATGTCGGATCAACTGGGCGTGCGCCTGGCCAGTGTGAACCTGCGTTTTATCCATCAAAATACCGGCCGCATCGAGATGGTCCGCACCAACCTGAACGGCGAGTTCGACCTCTGCCTGCCGCTGGAAGGCGATTACCTCGTGCAGGTGGACCGCGAAGGCTACAAGCCAGAAAGCCGCTCGGTTCATATCGACGCCAGCCAGCGCTCGTACCAGGAAATCCGCATGCGCCCGACGGAAGTGAGCGCCGGCGTCGATTCGAAGGTTGCGCTCGGAGCACCCCTGCGTGAAGGCTCGGTCATCCTGCTCGACAAGATCAATTACGAAAACGGTCAGGCTCAGCTCAACCAGAGCGCCATCCGCTATCTGGATGCGTTGTACGACCTTATGCAACGCTACCCGACCATGGAAGTGGACCTCGTAGTGCACACCGACACCCGCGGCAATGCCGAGGACAACCTCGAACTCTCCCGCGAGCGCGGCAAAAACGCCAAGACTTACCTGACGTACAAGGGCATCAATGCCAACCGCATCAACGTCATCGGCAAAGGCGGTTCGGAACCGCGCAACCGCTGCAAGGCCGGCGTGCCCTGCACGGAGGAAGAGCACCGCGAGAACATTCGCATGGAGATCAAAGTGCGGAAAATCGGGGCGTAGCGGGGGATGTTGACAGGGTGCTTTTTTTGACAGGATCAACAGGATTTTATGATGGTGGCTTCGCTGTCATGCGGCGGCAAGGCCAGCATCATAAAATCCTGTTGATCCTGTCAAAAAAACATGCACTTGGTAAGAGCAGTCGAATTTTGCTTCCCGTCGACTTTCAGGTCAATCGGACAGGACGGTCCAATCCCGCTTGTAACCGTTCAGGAATTCGCGTGTGGACATCCGGCGCTTGCCTTCCATCTGCAATTCGTGCACCTCGACCCAGCCGTCCTGCGTGCCCACGGCGAGGTAGTTTTTTCCATCGGAAAAAAACTGTCCGGGCATTGGTTCTGGTTTGCCGCCCGGGACGCCTTTTGTGGTGCGGAGTAATTTCAGGGTTTTGCCGTCCAGCGTCGTCCAGGCGCCGGGGTAGGGGCTGAGTCCGCGGATAAAGTTGTGCACGACCTGCGTCGGCTGCCCGAAATTGATGCGGCAGGTTTCGGTAAAGATTTTTGGCGCGTGGGTGGCCTCGGCATCGGATTGCGGCATAGCGCGCGCTTCACCGCGTTCGAGGGCTTGCACGGTGCGCAGCACTAACCCGGCCCCCACTTGCATCATTCGGTCGTGCAAATCGCCTGCCGTGTCGTTTTCGCCGATGGCGACTTTTTCCTGAAACAACAGGTCGCCGGTGTCGATTTCGTGGCGGAGCAGGAAGGTGGTGACGCCGGTTTCGGCTTCGCCGTTGATGATGGCCCAGTTGATTGGCGCTGCGCCACGGTATTTGGGCAGCAGCGAACCATGCAGGTTGAGGGTGCCCATTGGCGGCATGTTCCAGACGATTTCGGGCAACATGCGAAAGGCTACGACCACTTGCAAGTCGGCTTTTAGGGCCCTTAATTGTTCGATAAAAGTCGGATTTTTCAATTTTTCGGGTTGCAGCACGGGCAGGTTGTGGGCCAGGGCAAATTTTTTGACCGCCGACTCCTGTACGCCCAGCCGGCCGCCGGGCTTGTCGGCAGCGGTGACGACTGCCGGGATTTCGTAGCCGTTTTTTAATAAAATTTCGAGGGAAGGCACGGCAAAATCGGGGGTGCCCATGAATATGATGCGCATGGAAATGTCGGTTATGGTGCCATTTGGCAGCTGCAAACTTCCGGTTTTTTGCGGGAGGTCGTTTGTTAACCACCCAATTTTACTTTTGCCTGTATGAAAGAACTCAGCTGGCAAAATGCCGAAGGACTCACCCTGTACGCCGCCCACTGGCCCGTGGATAACCCCCGCGCCGTCATCGCTTTAGTGCACGGAGTAGGCGAACACATTGGCCGTTACGCCCACCTTGCCAAATGGTTCAATAACCATCAGGTCGCGGTCCTTGGCTACGACCACCAGGGCCACGGCCGCAGCGCGGGCAAACGCGGCCACGTGCGGCACCTCGACGCCTACCTGGACGATGTCGGCTTGTTGCTGTCCGAATCCCGCCGGCTGTATCCCGGAGTGCCGGTTTTCCTGTACGGACATTCCATGGGCGGCAACCTCACGCTGAATTACGTGCTGCGCAGGCATCCCAAAGGGCTTGCCGGACACATCGCCACAGGGCCGCATATCCGGCTGGCTTTTGAAGCGCCGGCGCTTAAAATATTCGCAGGCAAGTTGTTGCGGCGGTTTATGCCTGCCCTCAGTCTGCCGACCGGCCTGGCATCGCATTTTTTATCGCACGATCCGGCAGTGGTGCAGGCGTATAAAGCCGATCCGCTGGTGCATGATCAGCTGAGCGCATCTGCCGGACTCGCGGTGCTGGAAGGTGCAGCCTGGCTCAATGAATATTCGGGTGACTACCCACTCCCATTGTTATTGCAGCACGGCGCTGGCGATAAAATCACCTCGGCGCATGCAACAAAGGAGTTTGCCAGCCGGCTCCACGGCGACGTTACCTTCCACGAATGGCCGGATCTGTACCACGAGATACACAATGAAAAAGAACAGGAGCAGGTCTTTGAACTGACCCTCCATTGGATGGAGAAGGAAATGCGTTAGCGACAAGCCGAGTAATCTAGTGGCAGTAGCAGTGGCGGTTGCAGTGCTACTGCCACTGCCTTCTCACAGTCCCCGGTGTTGCCGGATATAGGCCTGGAACTTATCTGCATTCACCTTGTGGGCCGACAAGGTGACGGCAAACGCATGGGTGCCCGACTCGTCGGGTTTGGCGCAAAAATAAATGTAGTCGTGTTGCTGCGGATTCAGTACCGCGTCGATGCTGGGGATGGATGCCATGCTGATCGGTCCCGGCGGCAGCCCTTTGTAGAGGTAGGTGTTGTAGGGCGAATCGAAGCCCGTATGGTACTCGGTCACGCGTCGCGTGGCGAAATCGCGGGTGGCGAACACGCAGGTCGGGTCGGCCTGTAGTCGCATTCCAATGCGGAGACGGTTGAGGTAAACGCCCGCAATGGTCGGTTTCTCACTGTTGACGTTGGTTTCGCGCTCCACGATAGAGGCGAGAATGTACACTTCGGTAGGCGTGAGGCCTTGCGCCTGCGCTTTGGCGAGGCGGTTGTTTTTATTCCAGAAGGTTTCATGTTCCTTCAGCATCCGGCGCACAAAACTTTGGGCGTCAGTGTTCCAGTACATTTCGTAAGTATTCGGGATGAATGCCGTGAGGAGCGTTTCCGGCGTATAGCCTATTTCAGCCAGGAAAGTGGGGTTGCGGAAAGTGTTGAGCAAGGAAAGTGAGTCGGCCTCGATAAAACGGGCCACTTTTCCGGCGATATCTTCCGGAAGGCGTTCGTTGTTGAGGATGACTTTGACTGGCGCCTGCTCGCCGGTGCGGAGGTGCTGGATGAGTTCGCGGTTGGTCCAGCCGGGTTGAATTTCAAACCGTCCGGCGCGCATTTTGTCTTTTTTGTAGTTCATTTTTTCGGCCAGCCAGCGGAAGTCGGCCTCGTCGGTGATGAACCTGCCGTCTTTTAAAATACGAACGACATCGTCAAAAGTTGAACCGGTCGGGATGCACACGAAGCGGCTTTCCAGGTTGTCGGGCACATGGGTAAAATACATGGCCTTGATGGGTCGCCAAAAAAAAGCCGCGGCGGCGATGGCGAGAACGGCCAGAATGGCCGCAATTTTTCCGAAAGTAAAGAAGGGTGATTTCTGTTGCGTCATTGTACGGGCGCGGGAAAGATCGTGGTGGCTGATGATCGAGGTTTGCTCCATAGGGCTTCGGTATTAAAGCATTTATGGGCGTAAAATTAGGGTGCTTGCGCGGCTGCAAAAAGCAAAACAAGCAAAGTGATGCCCCGATTTTTTAAAAAGGAAAGTCGGGAAAAGGCAAAACGCCAAAATCCGCGGAGGCTGTTAATACTGTTCGGATTCGTTCGGAAAATTCCGCCCTTTTACATCGGCGATGTAGCGCTTGGTAGCGTCCTCGATGGCGGTGAACAACTCGAGGTACCGACGCAAAAACCGGGGTTTGAACTCTTTAGTGATGCCCAGCATGTCGTGCGTCACGAGCACCTGCCCGTCGGCATGCTGGCCGGCGCCGATTCCGATGGTCGGTATTTCAATGCTTTCCGACACTTGTTTGGCCAATTGAGCCGGAATCTTTTCGAGTACGAGGGCGAAGCAGCCCAGGTCGTCGAGCAATTTGGCATCGTTGCGCAATTTTTCAGCTTCCACGTCTTCCTTGGCGCGTACGGTATAAGTGCCGAATTTGTAGATGCTCTGTGGCGTGAGTCCCAGGTGGCCCATCACGGGGATGCCGGCCATCAGGATACGCCGGATGGATTCCTCCACTTCCGAACCGCCTTCGAGTTTGACGGCGTGGGCGCCCGATTCTTTCATGATGCGGATGGCGCTGGACAGCGCAATTTCCGAGTTGGACTGGTAACTCCCGAAGGGCAAATCGACCACCACCATGGCGCGTTTGACGGCCCGGACCACCGACTGAGCATGGTAAATCATCTGGTCGAGCGTGATGGGCAGGGTGGTTTCGTGGCCCGCCATCACGTTCGAGGCCGAATCGCCTACGAGCAGGATGTCGATACCTGCTTCGTCGAGGATGCCGGCCATGGAAAAGTCGTAGGCCGTCAGCATGGCGATTTTCTCGCCCCGGTTTTTCATGGCCTGGATGACGTGGGTGGTCACCCGTTTGATTTCGCCGGTAGTTGCAGACATGGGTAGAGGCTGGGTGTTGTGAAGAAAGGTAAATGGCCGGCCGTTTGGCCGCGGGTTGACGCCGGAAAGGTATGCCCTATAAACAAAAAAAACCGCGCCTCGTTTGGCGCGGTCGTAAAACAACAAATTATAATCCCATGAACATTTCGAATGAGGGGTCCCTGTATTCGGGACGGGCTTTTTAATGCAAAGCACCGATTAAACGGGGCTTTTCGTGCGATTGTTTTGCCAAAGCAGGCCTTAACAAATCATTCATCATTTTCTCAGGTTGTTGGCAAGTCCCCCCACTTGTGATGAAGCGACTTGCCCTCTCACCTGAATTTGTATAATCCCATGAACATATCTCTTAGGCGACAATTCTTTAATTACCGCCTTTTCACAGTACAAAAGTGCAGGGAAGCAATGCCTGTACCAATAACAATTTTTAAGTGTTGTGAAAAACAAATCTGCCTGTTTTGTTTGGGAATTAAAATATTAAAATTCTGATTTACAGTATTTTGTGCTTTTAATTGAAAGAAAAAAAATGAAGCAATTGTTAATAATTGATTTCTGAAAAAGAAGTTTTTGCACAAAATTTTTTCTTTGAAAGGCCTGAAAAAAATCTTTTCAGCAGATCCGTTTTCAAAAACATCCTCTTCGGCAACAAAAAAAGCGGGTCGGCAAACCCGTGCCGACCCGCCTTTCCGGGGCAATTTCTGCATGCCGATCAGTTTCTGAAATTGAGCAAACCCACCGTCGGATGCGTTTGCATCGAATCCACGGTTGTAGTACTGATACGGATGCCCGTGAGGATTTTTTCATTCTTGCCGGTGAAAATGCCATAGCCTTCCGACAGGTTGGAGTAGCTCGGGATCACTTCGGCGCCGGTGATGCCTTCATTGGCATTGGCCGTCTCGAGGAAGGATTCGATTTCCTTTCCGCCGCCCTCCAGGATCAGGTCGGCGCCTTCAAAGTAGCGGTTGCAGCCTCCGCAAGCCGTGCTGGCGGGTTCGATATTGGCCGTGAGGAACTGATAAAACTGGTTGGCCGAGATTCTCACTCCGCCGCTGTATTCGGTATTGGGCGATCCGTCGTTGTTGCGTTTCTGGTTGCGCACCATATTCCAGCGGATGGTTTTGCGATCGATGAATTGGCCGGCCTGCGTTTGCTCGCGGTACTGGACCAGCAGGCTGACGTTGAAATACACGCCGTTTTCGTCGGTGCGCCACTCGATGGGCGTCGTGCTGCCTGGACCGAATCCGAGAATGGGCGGGATCTGTTGCTGGTTGGGCCGGGTGATCCGGAACTCTTTGGGTAAGGTAGTTTCGGCCGTGATGTCGGGTTTGCCGTCGGTGCGGACGACTACGAGCCGGTAGGTTTCACCTTCCTTGAGTTGTTCGTTGGCGTTGGCCGGTTTGAATTTATAGAGCCAGTTGGGCTGGTTGGCAAAGAAGCCGGAGTCGCGCACATGGCCTTCCAGGTTGCCGTCCACGCGGATGAGCGGGTATCGCACGCCGTTGCTTTTGCGTTCCAGGAAAACGGAAATAGCGCTTTCGGGGTAGTACAGCGAGTCGGGGATTTGGGCGATGACCTCCGCGCTTTTTTCGGGATCAAGGAATGCCTTTTCCACCCGAACGTAAGTAGC
>JBGAJY010000273.1:0-6539 GCA_044224705.1 Saprospiraceae bacterium | reverse complement strand
GCACCAACAACCTCGGCGACAGCCGCAGCATTGCCTCACACCCATCGTCGACCACACATTCCAAACTGAGCGAAGCGGAACGGCTGGCCGTGGGCATCACACCGGGCCTGGTGCGTATTTCTGTGGGCCTGGAAACGGCGGCGGATATCGTGGCGGATGTGGAACAGGCCCTGGCAAAAGCCTGAAAAGGATAAACGAACAACGACATACCCTGGTAAAACCGCATAGTGGTGGCATCATGGCAGATATTGCAATTGGATTACGGTGTTCGAAAACCGCGTAGCGGTGACATTATGGTAGATATTGCAATTGGATTACGATGTTTGAAAACCGCGTAGCGGTGACATTTTAATCACGTTCCAAAATGTCACCGCCACGCGGTTTTCAAACACCTTGATCCGGTTTTTCTACCAAAATGTCGCCGCTATGCGGCTGTATCTATGATAAGGAAGCACGGATAGCCATCCAGCAAACAACTCTACCTGTACAGCCATGAAACACATCTCAACAGTTCTGGTACTCGCCTGCCTGACCACGGCTCTGCGAAGCCAGGACCACTGCAGCACTCCCGCCACCATCGTCCCGGGCGTGGAATGCAACCTGACCAGCACGGGTGCAGGCCTGCTTTTGCCCTGTACCTCGCCCATCGGGTACTACTTTTTGCCGGTAGGAACTTCCCTCTTGATCGACTATACGCCTTCTTCCTGCGTGTCCATCTGTCAGCAAGGCATGGCATCCGACATCTTTTGCGCACAGGTGGAAGGTGGAGAATTCCTTGTATTGTGCGCGGGGCAATCGATAGCGATCGGTGGCTCCAGCCTGCCGGGGTCGACCTATGCCTGGGAGCCGGCGGCATATATTTCCTGCACGGATTGTCCCGTAGCCGTGGTATCGCCGCCCTCGGACGCGATTTATATCCGTACCGAAACCGTACCCGGCGGAGGGGTGGTCACGACTTTTTACAACGTCGACGTGATCACTTGCACCGGTACCGAGGCGCCGGAAGCGGCGCAGATCCGGCTGTCGCCAGTGCCCGCCACGGAGCAGGTTCGGGTAGAAAACATTGATTTCGAACGCTTTGCAGTAATCGATGTCCGTGGCAGAACCGTCCTGAGCGGTTCGGGCTGCGCGGAAAACACGATTCGGACAGAGACGCTGGCGCCGGGCGTATACTTCCTTCGCCTTTTGGCAGGAAGCAAGACTGCTGCACTTAAATTTCTGATCGATTGAAACCGCCGTGCACTCCGTCTGACGTGCATCGTGTGAACGGGGTGAATTGAATCGGTCAGGTGCTTATCTCCCTGATTTCGCCCCGGTCACTACCGCCGCCGCACCACGTACAGACGCTGCGCGTCAGACGGGGTGCGGCTTTTTAGTCGTTAGCGGAGGCAATATCCGTCGATATTTTTCGACGTTTCAAAAACATCATTTTTCATAAAAACTTCTTTTTCAATGGTTTAGCAAGACGTCGCCGTTTTGCCGCAAAACCATTTTTCGAAAAATAACATCCTTGTATTGCAAAGTACATGATTTCGCCACTACATTTGCATCGTCAACTGTTTTGAATAGCCTTGACCCCGCGTTAACACAACAACGATCAACTGATACTCAACTAAAAAATTAAGCCGCATGGATTTGAAAAATGCAAAAGCGCAAATGCGGAAAGGCGTACTGGAAATGTGTGTTCTGGCCGTGATTGCCGAGCGGGAAACTTACCCGCCGGAAATCGTGGAACGGCTGAAAGGAACCAAGCTTTTCATCGTGGAAGGCACGCTTTATCCCTTGCTCATCCGCCTCAAAAACGACGGACTGGTGGATTACATCTGGCGGGAAGGCTCCCAGGGGCCACCGCGCAAGTACTTCACCATCACCGAAACCGGCCGCCAATTCCTCGGTGAACTCACCGAAAGCTGGCAGGAACTGGTGGATTCGGTGGACCAGACTCTTCTGGGTAACCCCGACAAGAGCTCTTCCAAAAAATCATCCTCTAAAAAAGCGCCGCCGCCGCCGCTCAACATCGAGCCGCTGCCGCCAACGGGTGACTGAACGATTCATCCCGCTGCAAACACAACCATTCCAACTTTCACCTCACCCCCTCGATACTTCCGACTACTATGAATAAGGTCTTGAATATCAACCTCGGCGGCTACGCGCTCACCATCGACGACGACGCCTACGAATACCTCTCGGCCTATCTCGACAGCATACGCCGGCGCTTTTCCGAAAGCGATGGCCGCGACGAAATCCTCCGCGACATCGAAAGCCGCCTCGGCGAACTGATCTCCGGCAGCATGGGCTCCCGCACTATCGTGATGCTTCCCGACGTGGAAGCCGCCGTCGAGATCATGGGCAAACCCGAAGATTTCGGCGCCGAACCGGTCGAGAGCCGCCAATCCACCAGCACCGGTTCGAAAACCGGCGCCAAAGGTGCCATCCGCACGGGCAAACGCCTGTTCCGCGATGAAGAAGACGCCAGCGTGGGCGGCGTGTGCTCGGGTCTGGCCGCTTATTTCGGCATGACCGACCCGGTCTGGATGCGCCTCATTTTTGTACTCCTCACCCTGCTGTCCGCCGGCTTCTGGATCCCCGCCTACATCCTGCTCTGGATCCTCGTGCCGCCGGCCAAAACGGCGGCCGACCGACTGGCGATGCGCGGCGAAAAGATCAACGTGGACAACATCGCCAAGGAAGTCGAAGAAGGCTTCGACCGCATCAGCAACAAAGTCAATGAGTTAGGCTCAAAAAAAAACGCCGGCGACCGTAGCTTCGGCAACGCCATCTCCGGCGGCGTGTCGGTGATCGGGCAGATATTCGGATTCGTGATCCGCTTCATCGCCAAATTCGCCGTGCTGATCGGCATTATCATCGGCGTGGGCCTGTTCATCGCCCTGCTGGTGTCCTGGGCTGGCGGCATTTTCAGTATGGTGGCTGCGGCTCCCTTGCTGGATTACCTGAGCCCGCTGTCGAGCGGACTGAACTACCTGGGTTTTGCCAACTTCTTTTTCCTGTTCGGCATCCCGATCATCGGCCTCTGTCTGTTCTTTGTCCGACTGCTTTTCAGCATCCGCACCCCCGGTTGGGTCAGCGCAGGACTGGGTATTTTCTGGACGGTCAACCTGATTTCAGGGATTTTCCTGCTCAGCATTGCCGCCAAGGATTTCCGTCAAAGCGGCACCATGACACGTTCGCTGGACATGTCCGGAATGAATTCCGACACCCTTCGCGTGGAATGGGCCGGCGGCACGGCCGACAATGAAACCCACGATTTTTTCGGCGACGACGTCATTATGGGCAACGATCACGTGGAACTGAACGGCATGGTCAACATCCGCGTGCGCCGCAGCGAATCGGGCCGTTTTGAATGCGTGCAAAACATCACGGCGCGCGGCAGTTCCACTGCCAATGCCATGGAAAATGCCTCGAAAACCGAGTTCAATCCGGTCCGCGACGGCAACGTGCTGCGCGTGCCCACGGCCTACGGCATCCCGAGCGGCCAGAAGTGGAAAGCACAGAACATCAAACTGACGATTTACGTGCCCGAAGGCAAATACATCACCTTTGGCGAAACCATCAACCATCGTGTACACGATACCGACTACGCGGACGACGACAGCGAATACTACGTCAACGACTATCCGAACCAGATGTTCCGCATGACGGACCGTGGGTTGAAATGCGCCGATTGCCCCGAATTCGGCGACCGCGACTACCGCGGCGGGCGCTCTTTCGACAAATTTATCCTCGAAGGCGATTTCACGGCGCAGATCAATAAAGGCGACGATTTCGTGTTCCGCATCGAAGGCGCTCCGGCCGACCGCGAACTGGTGCAGGCCGTCCGCACGGGCGACAAGATCACCTTCACGACCAACGGCAAATCGACCGGCGGACGGGTCAGGGTCTACATTGAAGCGCCAGTCTTCACCTCTTTGATCGCGGACAATACGGGCGCCGTGACGATCCTCGGCTTCGAGGAAGGCCGCGCTTCCATCTCCGCCCGGGGCAGCTCCCGCATCAAAGCCTTCCTCGACGTCTCGGAAGAACTCGACCTGACCCTCAGCGGCCCGGCCCAACTGGAACTCAGCGGCAAAGGCGGCAACATGGACGTCAATCTGACGAATGGCGCCGTGCTGGAAGCCACCAGCTACCGCGCCGACCGCGCCGAAATCTCTGCCGCCGACGCCTCCAAAGCGCGTCTGAACGTTTCGGACGACGCTGTGGTCAAAAAGGACGCCGCCAGCGAAGTAAAAGTGGACGGTACGGCCAACGTACGCGACGGCAAGGAGGAAAAGAACGACGAACAGTGAACTGAGGGTTTATAAAAGGTTGATGAAGGTTTATCAGGTTGATAAAAGGAGAGAGCATCCACTCACCCTTTTATAAACTTTATAAACCCTCATCAACCATTATCAACCTTTTTATCAACCTAAATTCTTCATGAACAAAACCTGGACTTTTTACCTCGAACTGGCAGCACGGTTGCACGTGTTCTTTCTGCTGAATGTGTACGGTTGGGGAAAAATTTTCGGCGGACAATTTTACCGCAAGGGCCATATCCCGGTGGAAGTGGCGCAAAAAACGCTCGCAGAAACGGGCAGTTTTGACCTGGCCTGGACCTTTTTCGGGCATTCCTACTCATACATCCTGTTCATCGGACTGACCCAGATCGTCGGCGCCTGGCTGCTGCTGTGGAATAAAACCAAGCTGATCGGCACGGCCATTCTGGTGCCGGTACTGATCAATATCGTGGTGGTGGACACCGTGTTTGAAGTGAGCGGCGCGATCGTAAGTGCCTGCATCTACCTGTTTTTACTGGTACTGGTGCTGTATTTCAACCGGGCACAGCTGACCAGGGCTTTGCAGATGCTGACCGAGAACCTGCCCGCACATTTCGACAATGGAAAAGAACGGCTGCAGGCCACGGGGGCGGCGTTGGGCATTTTTGTCCTGATGTTCAGTGTGGAACAAATGCTGATCCACTGGGTAGGGTATTGAACCCGCGCTTTGTCGCCGGCTGTCAGAAAGGCAAAATTTGCACAACGGAGAGCGTCAGAGATTTGTCAAATAAAGTGAATGTTTTCCCAATGGATGTTTTTGCTGTTGGTGACTGTTTTGGAATAATATTCTATGAAAACAATTTTCAACCGGCCGATTCTTCCGAATCGCCGGTTTTTTATTTTCCTGTGAAATCATATTTGGTCACAATTCAATAAGGGAAATTGCCGTTTCGGCGAGGTTTTTTGCATTCGGGTGACGGAATCCCCGTATGTTCGTCTTCCAATTTGAAGACAAAAACTACTCTGTCATGGTGATGAAAGGCTTTCTCCTCTTTGTATTGAGCACACTTCCTCTTGTGCTTTGGGCCGGTAATCCGTTCGATAATTCGCGTGCCGACGTCGATGGTCCGCACGTTTTTTACCGCGGGCCGAACATTGTCGTAAAATCGATTCAGCGCCGCGACACCTCCACCGTAGTGGTCACCGATGTCTTTCCGAATAAAAATCTGATCCGGCTTACCTGTAATCTCCCCGAAACGGGCGACCGCTTCTCCTTTCCCCTGCAAAACAATTTGAGCGTACCCGCCACGGATTACCGCATGCCCGAACGCATGCTCGTGATTTCGGACATCGAGGGCAATTTTGAAGCGTTTAAAATGATGCTGACGAGCGCCGGGGTCATCGACCAGCAGTTCCGCTGGACCTTCGGCGAGGGCCACCTCGTGCTGCTCGGCGATTATTTCGACCGGGGCCTGAACGTGACGGAATGCCTCTGGCTGGCTTACAAACTGGAATCGGAGGCCCTCGCAGCCGGCGGAATGGTGCATTTTATCCTCGGCAACCACGAAATCCTCAACCTGCAGGGCGACACCCGCTACGTGCGCAACAAATATTTTGAAAACGCCCGCCTGCTCGGTGAGGAATATCCCAGACTCTTTGCCGCCGACACCGAACTCGGCCGCTGGCTGCGCACCAAAAATGCCGTCGAACGCATCGGCGATTACGTGTTTTGCCACGGCGGCATCAGTCCCGAACTGGCGCGCTCGGGCCTTGCGCTGACCGATATCAACCGGCTTTCCCGCCGCTACCTCGGTTATGAAGAAGCCGCCATCAACGAGCCCGCAGCCCAACAGGTCTTTAACACCAAAACCGGTATTTTTTGGTACCGCGGCGCTTCGAAAGGCCTGATCACGGACGATCAGTTGTCCGAAATACTGAACTACGCCGGCGCGAGCCGTATGGTCGTCGGCCACACCCTGGTGAACGACATCGCAGGGCTGTACAACGGTCGCCTGATCTGTATCGACCTGTACCACGACGAAAACCTGCGCATGGGATTTGTCAAATCACTTTGGATCGAAGAAGGGACAGCTTTCGGCCTCGATACCAGGGGCGTAAAAACATCGCTGCTCACGGCCTGTTTCACCCGGAAAGAAGACTGAGGGTGTGTCTGATTAATCTGCTTCAGGTCGTGAGAAGCAGACCTCGGAGGTTGGCGGCACAGCAGAATACGCCATTTTTCGTAATTTTTTGTCGCCAACCTCC
>JBGAJY010000020.1:22919-44849 GCA_044224705.1 Saprospiraceae bacterium | reverse complement strand
CTTGCAAATACTGAAAGCCTTTGCGCGGCTCGCTCACTTTCATTGCCACAAACAGCAACACTTTGGCATCGGGAGCAATGCCTGATTCCACTCGGAATTGGCGCCGTTGCAGGTCGCTTAAAGGTTTAAAAACCCCGGTATCGATAGGGTTGGGTATGTCTGTGACAGGATACTCATGAAGCAGGCCGCTGCTTTTAGCCATGCCCGCCAGCCAGGCGCTGCAAGTGACAAAGTGGATGTTTTTGGGGAAATGGCGCTGTTTGCGGAGCCAAATCCTCTTGGAAAGGTCCATTTCAGCGGGGCGTCGCAAAAAAGGGCAGTGACCACAGGATTGCTGAAAATGGTCGCAACCCTGTGCATAATGGCAGCCCCCGGTGAAAGCCCACATGTCGTGCAGCGTCCAGACAATCGGCTTGCCCAAATTGGCCAGGGCTTGAATATTCCGAAGTGATAAAAAGCCTTGATTGATCCAATGCAAATGCAGCACATCGGCTTTTTGCACGAGCGGATGCCTGGAAATGTCATGTCCAAAATTGGCCAGGGAAAAAGAGAATCGGACAGATTTGTCTCTTTCGCAGGGTAAAAACGAGAGCCTTTCTGCATAAAACGGCCATTTCGCACTCAAATCGGCAGTGGAAAGCAGTTCTGCCCCGGCGCCCGATTCGCGAAGGGCTTTCTGTAAACGGACGCAAGCCACTCCGGCGCCGCCATGGGTATAGGTATTGAGCAGCAAAACGTTCATGACGAAAGCCGGCGCTGGTGAACCAGGGTATAATTGTGGCAATGGGCTTCTTTGGCGATTACCCGGTAGCCGCTGGCTACAAGTGTTTGCAGCGATTGTTCAATCCGGTCCAGATACGCCCGGTCGAAGTGATTCACGGCAGTTTCATCGTACTCGATGCACAATACATCCACTTCAAGACGGTCGGCCAGTAGTGCTTCAAGAACCTGATACTCAGCGCCTTCAATATCTAATTTCAATAAATCGATCCGGCTGTGCCCCAAATTCTTCATGATAGTTGAAAGCCGTTTGACTTCCACTTCGATGTGTTTTTCGGAGCGCTGCAAGTTAACCAGCGAGTGGGAGACATGCGCTTCGTTTAGGGGGGCGAAAAAGCGGAGACAGGTATCTTCACTCCAGACGCCGAACGAACAAAAAACGATGTGGTGGAGCAGGTTGAGAGGGAATTCAGGGTAATAACCACCCGGGCAAGTGCTACAAGGCCCTGGTTGGCCCTGTTGGGTTTTGGTGCGCCAGTTTTCAAAATGGGCCAAAGCGCGCGGAGTCGGATCGAAGATCCAGGCACGGGTGGCGTATTTTGACACCAGGGCCAGGTCGAACGAAATATCCTCTCCTGCCCCCACCAGGTAGCAAACCGAGTCTTTATTGAACCAGTTTTCAGGGACGATCCAGCCGCCGTAAAGGCTTCCAAGGCGTTCCGTTTTTACCAGAGGATCAATCTGCACACGGAGTTTCCGCTCTGTCCATTTGTAAAATTTTGCGCGCAGGCGCCGCATCAGTTCTTGCATTCAAAAATTGCCGTTATTTCGGCCCAAAGCTCGGATATTTTTTCGGGTTGAAAAGTATGGACCCAATCACTTGCAGGGAAGCGGTGCTTTTTTTGGTTTTTAACCGCCCGGGACACACCTTGGCGGCGCTGGAACGTTTACGAGACATGCGGCCGCCCAGGGTATATGTGCATTGCGATGGCCCGAGGGAAAATTCTCCCTCCGATCATGCCAAAGTTGCCGCGGTTCGTGCAGTAATACATGACGGAATCGACTGGCCCTGTGAGGTTTATACACTTTTCCGGGATTCGAATCTCGGGCTTCGCCGAGGGGTTTATGAGGCTATTTGCTGGTTTTTTGAAGCGGAGGAGCGAGGGATCATACTCGAAGACGACTGCGTTCCCGATCCCAGTTTTTTTCCTTTTTGTACAACATTGCTCGACCGCTACCAGCACGACGACTCGGTCATGCACATCGGTGGCTCCAACCTTGTGGAGGATTTTACTGTTAGTCTGCCTTCGAGTTATATTTTTTCCCGCTTCTCTTTTGTCTGGGGATGGGCCAGCTGGCGAAGAGCCTGGCAAAAAATGACACTGACGCTGGAAGGGCTGGATACTTTTGGTCGGATTGCAGAATATGTTCCCGGGACGATGGCCGGCGAATATATGATGGATAAATTCAAAACCACACGCGATGGGCGCAACAATTCCTGGGCCTACGCTTGGTTTTATAGTATATTGATTAACAATGGATTATGTATTGTTCCATGTAAAAACCTGGTTCAGAATACGGGGGTAGGGGAGGAGGGCGCAACGAATACTACAACTGCGAACCAAACAGCTCGAAGGGCTGCCGCATCGATGTCTTTCCCGCTTCGTCATCCCCGGAACAAGGCCCTGGACCCAAGCTTGGAACAACGCTTTTTCTTTGCGACGCAAAAACGCAGGGCAAGACTCTGGCTTTGGTTTTTGTTGCACCGATTGGGCTTGCGTTGACTACAAAACACACACCTGCCGGAATGAATTACATCATTTATGACCTTGAAGCGACCTGCTGGGAGAACACTCCGATCGGTTATGTTCAGGAGACCATCGAAATCGGCGCATTTCGGATCAATGCATACGGGGAAGTGCGGGGGCGCTTCAACAGGTTTGTAAAACCGGTAGTGCATCCGACACTTTCGCCGTTTTGCCGGCAACTGACGAGCATTGGACAGGAAGACGTCAATCGGGCGCGCATCTTTCCGGATGTCATTGAAGAATTCCAGGATTGGGCCCGCATCGATGAAGAAGATTATCTGCTGTGTTCCTGGGGCTCTTTTGATAAAAAAATGTTCATCAACGATTGCCTGCTTCACCGTCTCGACGCTGATTGGGTGGAGCCGCATGTGAATTTGAAAGAACAATACCGTTTAAAGAAAAGGGCAAAAAAAGGTATCGGGCTGCGAAAAGCCGTGGAACAAGAGGGTATTCTGTTTACAGGAATGCACCATCGCGGGATTTCCGATGCCGAAAATCTCGTCAAGCTTTTTCTGAAATACATGGACTCCTGGAGTTTCTAAGAGGCGTAGGGCGAATCGTAACCGAGTATGCGCAGCATCGAGTCGGCATCCTGCTCCTGAAACACTTCCCAATCCGTGAATTCACCGTAGTAATTGCGGTCGATCAGAATGTGTTTGGGCGCCGGAAGCAGGCAGTGTTTCAGGCCACCGTATCCGCTCAGCGCTTCCTGGTAAGCCCCTGTATGGAAAAAACCGATGTATAGCGGAGTTCCATTTTCTTCATCGTAGGTCGGCAAATAAACCTGGTTGATGTGGGCTTCCGAGTTGTAATAATCGGCATTGTCGCAGCTGATTCCGCCGATATTCACCCGTTGGTATTCATTGGCCCAATGATTGATCGGAAGCAGAATAAAGCGCTCTTTAATACCCCAACTATCTGGAAGTGTGTTCATTAGAGAGTTGTCGAGCATATACCATTGCTCCGCGTCGTTCTGTTGCTTTTTACCGATGACGGAAAAAATGGTCGCGCCGCTTTCGCCCACGGTGTACTTGCCGAATTCCGAATAAATATCCGGTTCAGGCACGCCTTCGCTGTCACAGGACTCCTTGATCAAACGAACGATTTCGTTGACCATGTAAGGGTAATCGTATTCAAAATTCAGCGAGTTCCGGATCGGCATACCGCCGCCGATATTGAGAGACGTCAGGGTAGGGCATATTTTGCGAAGTTCGCAATAGGTCTTGATGCCTTTTTTCAATTCGCTCCAGTAGTAAATGCTGTCTTTGATACCCGTATCAACAAAGAAATGGAGCATTTTCAGCACAAATTTGGGGTTGCTGGCAATTTTTTCCTTGTAAAACGGCAACACTTCCGTTTGCCGGATACCCAGCCGGGAGGTGTAAAATTCAAAGTTGGGCTCCTCCTCGGTAGCCATTCGAATGCCGATGTTGCATTTAGGCGCCTTGATCAGCTCAGTGTATCGTTCCATTTCTGCAACATTGTCGCATACTGGAATGATGTTCACAAAACCTTCATTGATCAAATCGGCAATGCGTTGGATGTAGGCCAGGGGTTTGTACCCATTATTGACGATGGTAGTGCTTTTGTTGATTTTTCCCAGTTTGTACAGCCGCCAAATCAGGTCAATATCGAAAGCCGAGGAGGTCTCCAGCTGGGTGCCGTTTTCAAGGACTTCGTTCAGAACAAATGCGAAGTGGGAACTTTTGGTGCAGTAGCAGTAGACGTACTTGCCGTTGTAATCGTAGCGCTGAATAGCATCCCGAAACAGTTTTCTGGCAGTCTGGATTTTTTCGCCAATTTTGGGGAGGTAGGTAAGTTTAAGTGGCGTACCGTACTTTTTTATCAGTTCAAAAATATCTATCTCATTGAAAAGCAGATGGTTGTCACGAAGACTAAAACCATTTTGAGGAAAGTCGAATGTTTGCGAAACGAGATCGTAGTACGTGTTTTTCATTGAATTGATCCAGACAGATATGTTGGTAAAATCGGAGGGCAAAATTAGCGGGATTTCAGCTGGATTCAGGTGGTTATTTTAGCGAACAAAAAGCCGGATGATGGGCAGGTTCCATCATCCGGCTTTTTGTTCGGACCGGCCGGCCTACATCTTCTCAATTTGAGGCATATCACCCACGATACGCCAACTGTCATCCGTCATTTTAACAAGAGAAAGGTAGGTGGTAAATTTCAGGACGTTTCCTTGTAAAATAACTTTCACCTGCGCCACATTCCCGTTTACATCCACATGAAGAACATGAACCTTCCGCGTATCGCCGCCGATTTTTTTGTCGGTCATCAGTTGAAGATAGGCGCTTTTGTCCATGACGTTAAGATCGGTGCCGCCGAATGCACGATGCACGAGGGAGCGATACTGCGGGTGCAGAAGGGTGTCGAGGCGCGCGACATCACGCTGATCGCCAGCTTGTGAATACTCTAGAATAACTGCATTGATTTTGGTCAAATCCTGTGCATTTTGGGCTGAACTAATGAGTTGAGTAGCCATAAGTGTGAGTGTTGTGAAGATTAATTTTTTCATTTTTTGAATATTGTTGATTTTAATATAATTGCACAATCAACTAATTGGGCAAATTTTTTACGAGTAGTTTTCGTAAATTTTATTGAGTGTCGTCTTAAACTGGGCCAATTCTTCGGCGCTTACATTTTTTAATCCTTGTGCCCGTACCGCTTCTGCGACCGGTGTGATTTTTCGGACCAGATCCTCGCCGGTAGGGGAGAGCAGAAGGTTGTAAGCGCGCCGGTCGCTTTCCATGTCGACCCGTTTGACGTAGCCTTTCTCTTCCAGAATGTCGAGGGCTCTGGTGACGGAAGCGGGGTCTTTAAAAGTCAGTTCAGCCACCTCGCGCTGATTGATCATTTCACGCTCACTGATTCGTTTAAGAATGGCCCATTGTTCGGGAGTAATTTCAATTCCGGCATTTTTCAGGGCAGCATTGGCGTAACGTTTCGTTTGGCGTTCGGTACGCTCCATCAGATAAATGAACACCTCATCAAGGGCTAAATCTTTCATTGATTTTGAAATAGTTGATTTTGCAACAAAAGTAAGGGAAGTCATGAATTCGCGCAAGTATCAGGTCGATATATTTTTTTTAAAATCTCGAAAATGTATTACACCAACAAAAAGGGTGACATTGGTTTCGTAGCGAATGATTTGGTGTGGGCAGGTTTGAAGCATTTATTTAACATAATATAAATTATGGGACAAAAATAAAAGCGACTAATGACCACTGATTCAGGTTTATCAGAATTTTACAGCCTAAGCATGATGTTATGGAAATCGAGGCATCTTTGCCGACAGGCAAATCAACTCCTTATTGAGCGCAGGCAAACCTCATTTTATGGACATGAACAACTACCGTCATTTATTTCCTGATCTGGAAGATGCCCTCCTGCGGGAAATGCAGGAAAATGGCAAAATAATACCTATCGAAGGCGGAAAAACGCTGTTGCAAACAGGTCAGAACATCCGAAATACCATGATCGTTCTGGATGGCCTGGTCAAGCTTTTTCGTGAGGACGACGAGGGAAACGAGTTTTTTATGTACCATCTGCATCCTGGCGACGGATGCGCACTCTCGCTGATTTGTGACCGAACCTTCCGGGCCAGTGCCGTGACCGCAAAATCAGTCGGTGATGCAATCCTGCTGGTAATCCCCCTTGAACTCACGGAAAACTGGATGCGGCAATACCGCACCTGGTACCATTTTGTAGTGGGCACCTATCGCAGAAGGTATGAAGAACTTCTTGAAACCATCGATCATATCGCCTTTCGAAACATGGATGAAAGGCTTGAATTTTACCTTCGGAGACACAGGGACTCCCTGAAAACAAACATCCTCCATATTACCAATACGGAAATTGCACAAGAGTTGAATTCCTCCCGGGAAGTTATTTCCCGACTAATGAAAAAACTGTCTGAAGAAGGTAAAGTGAGGTTGCTGAAAAATGCGATTGAAATTGTCCATTTGTAACTGATTGTGAGCTAATTAGGACTTTGATGGCAGTGTGACATTTGTCACGGAAAATAGTCGCTCCCCTACCCCACCTTTGTGCCAGGCTTACATATTACCCACATCTGAATTAACACTTTTCGATGGAAATTCTTGGATACCTCGCATCTGCACTTATTGGCATATCACTGGGATTGATTGGCGGCGGCGGAAGCATCCTGACAGTGCCTGTGCTGGTATATTTATTTGGAATTGACCCCGTGGTAGCGACGGCATATTCCCTTTTTATCGTCGGCTCTACTTCTCTCGTCGGTACTTTCCCCAAATACCGGGATGGATTGGTTAACCTTAAAACGGCACTTATATTTGGTATACCTGCAATTGCTGCCGTTTATGCGACAAGGGCATGGCTGGTGCCAATGATTCCCAATCCCGTGATAACCCTTGACGGCTTCGTTGTGACGAAAGCGATGATGATGATGGGGCTTTTTGCCATATTAATGGTTTTTGCCTCTGTTTCCATGATTCGTGGCAAAAATGGCGCGCAGCAGGCAGTTGAAGGTCCGCAACAATTCAACTATCCGATGATATTGCTGGAAGGCGCCGTAGTGGGCGTTCTGACGGGGCTTGTCGGAGCTGGTGGTGGTTTTTTGATCATTCCGGCCCTGGTGCTTTTCAGTAAGTTGCCTATGAAACAGGCCGTCGGAACTTCTCTTCTGATTATTGCTGCCAAGTCGCTTATTGGCTTTATGGGCGATTTGTGGCATTACCAGATGGACTGGACTTTATTATCAACAGTTACCGCCCTGGCGATCGGAGGGATTTTTCTCGGCAACAAGTTGAGCCACAGCATAGACGGTGACAAATTGAAAAAGGCGTTTGGCTGGTTTATTCTCGTCATGGGAATTTACATTCTGGTAAAAGAGCTTCTGCTGAATCCTGCATCCGGCATGCATTGAGATCGCCGGGAAAATGAACATTTTGCAGCGTGACTTGTATCACGCCATGCTGCCCTGCCCGGCAGCGAACTTTGCACCATCGTTTTACAAAATTACATTTACGCTCTAAAAAGATTCTCTGTAATGAAGATCGAACAAATCTATACCGGCTGCCTTGCTCAGGGCGCCTATTACATTGAAAGCGAAGGCGAGGCAGTCGTGATTGATCCGCTCCGTGAAGTGGCCTCTTACCTGGAAAAAGCAGAAAAAGATGGCGCCCGGATCAAATACGTTTTCGAAACGCATTTTCATGCCGACTTCGTGAGCGGACACATCGACCTCGCTAAAAAGGCGAACGCAAGCATCGTTTACGGCCCGAATGCCAATCCCAGTTTCGATGCCTATATCGCAAAGGATGGTGAAGAATTTAAAGTCGGGAAAGTGATCTTCCGCGTTCTGCATACCCCAGGCCATACCATGGAAAGTTCTTGTTTTCTCCTGATCGATGAATTCGGCAAGGAAAAAGCCCTTTTCTCGGGCGACACGCTTTTCATTGGCGATGTCGGCCGCCCCGACCTGGCTCAGAAAGCCGCACATATGACCCAGGAACAACTTGCCGAAACCTTGTTCGATTCCCTTCGCAACAAGGTAATGACGCTTCCCGACGACGTGATTATTTACCCTGCCCACGGTGCCGGCTCTGCTTGCGGTAAAAACATGTCCAAAGAAACCTTTGATACCCTCGGCCATCAGAAATCTGCCAACTACGCGCTGCGCGCCAATATGACCAAAGCAGAGTTTGTCAAGGAGGTAACTACCGGCCTCATGCCTCCTCCGGCCTATTTCCCGCTGAATGTTGCCTTGAATAAACAAGGCTATGACAGTATCGATGAGGTCATGCAACGCGGCACGCAAGCCCTCTCTCCCCGCGCTTTTGAAGCCGCGGCCAATGAAACCGGCGCACTGGTGCTCGATACCCGCGATGCGGAGACTTTCGCCAAAGGGTTTGTTCCCAATTCCATCAATATCGGCATCGACGGCCAGTTCGCACCCTGGGTAGGCGCTCTCATCCCCGACGTGAAACAGGAACTCCTGATTATCACTGATCCCGGCCGCGAAGAGGAAGTGGTCACCCGGCTTGCCCGTGTAGGATACGATTACTGCCTGGGTTATCTCGAGGGAGGTATCGAAGCCTGGAAAGCGGCAGGCATGGAGACCGACAGTATTCAACGGATCTCTGCTGACGATCTGGCCGAAATCATTGCCCGGCAGCCCGAAGCCCGTGTGTTTGACGTCAGAAAAGAGTCGGAATTCAAAAGCGAACACCTGATGAATGCTGTAAACGCTCCGCTCGATTTCCTCAACGACTCGATGGCGCTCATTCCTAAAGACGAAACCGCCTATATCCATTGCGCAGGCGGGTACCGGTCTATGATTTTTACAAGCGCCTTGCGTGCGCGTGGATTTGACAATCTCATCGAAGTTCGAGGCGGCTTTAAGGCTTTGAAAGAAAGCAGTCGTTTCCAATTGACCGATTACGTTTGCCCCACTACCCTACTCTGATGCATTGATTTCACTTTGTTTTTTTGATATCTGCTTGTGTTAAGATGGCTGCCAGATTCATTCTGGCAGCCATCTTTTTTATCATTTATTAATGTGATAAAAGTCACGAAAAGTATGCTTACACCTCCTTGATATTTGCTGTAAATACATGAATATCAAGTTGTTAAAATGAAAAATGTTGTTTTGATATTTTGCGCTATGGCCTTGGTGAGCACGCTGTCCGGACAGGAATTTCTACCCCTGAAAATGGAACAGGATACGCCGCCGGCGGCCCCCAGTGTAAGAGATGCTTTTGTGAAAGGCCGGTTTCAGGGTTCCTTTCGTTCCTTTTTTATGCTGACCGATAATGCGAGTGGCCTCACAGATTACCACGCCTGGGCGGCCGGCGGCGGACTGCGTTTTAGCACGGCCTCCTTTAAAGATTTTCAATTCGGGTTGGGCGGCGTATTTCATTTCAATTTGTGCTCGTCCGACCTTTCAGCGAAAGACCCTGCCACGGGTGCATCCAATCGATACGAAATCGGGCTATTCGATGTTGAAAACCCTAAAAACCGCCATGATCTCGACCGCCTGGAAGAGTTATGGTTGCGTTACCGCTGGAAAAGCTCCCGGATTACTTTCGGCAAACAAATCCTGAATACTCCATTCATCAATGGCCAGGACGGCCGTATGCGTCCGACGGCCGAAGCCGGGATCTGGCTTGAAAGCCGGCTGACCAATAATTTCAGCCTCGAAGGCGGATGGCTTTGGAAAATTTCACCCAGGAGCACCGTACGATGGTACGGCATTGGCAAGTCGATCGGGTTATACCCCATGGGACTCAATCCAGACGGTACGGCCAGCGGATATGCCGAACAACTGAGTAGTAATGGAATCGGGCTGTTGGGAATCACGGGAAAACTCGGCTCGAACGCCCGGGTTCAGGTCTGGGACCAATACGTCGATAATATTTTCAACACGGTTTTTATTCAGGCTGATTACAACCAGCCCCTAAAAAAAGGTCACCAGTTACTGCTTGGCATCCAGGCCACTCACCAGAATGTGCTGGCGGACGGCGGAAATTCCGATGTTTCAAAATCCTATTTCCCTAAAAACGGCCGCTCCAACGTCTTTAGCGCTCAGGCGGGTTGGCAACGTGGACCTTGGCAAGCGATCGGCGCTTATACCTGGATTACCAGTGACGGTCGCTTCCTTTCTCCAAGGGAATGGGGACGGGAGCCTTTTTACACTTTTATGGCGAGGGAACGCGTCGAAGGCAGTGGCGACATGCAGGCCTTTAACGGACGCGTTAACTGGGTCAACCGACATAAAACCCTCCGCCTGGGGCTGTCTTACGGGCATTTTTACCTGCCCGACGTGCGGCAGACCGATCTCAACAAATACGCCTTTCCTGCCTTCCGGCAATTGAATTTCGATACCCGCTACGCTTTCGGTGGATTCCTGCAAGGCTTGCGCGCGCAATTTCTCCTGGTGTATAAAGGCCGCATAGGTGCGACCTACGGCAAAGACAAACTGGTAATCAACCGGGTCGACATGTTGCAATACAACCTTATTTTCAATTACACTTATTAAACCGCGTCTACCGTGACAATTATCACGCCTTGGCAGCACGCCGGGTGGCCATTTTTGTACCGACAAAGACTGATGTATCATGGAACTACTCTCTCAACCCTGGCCCTGGTGGGCTGCCGGCATTATTATTGGCCTGACGGTGCCCGCTTTGTTGATTTTGGGCAATAAACATTTTGGTATCTCGGCGAACCTGAGGCATATCTGTGCAGCCTGCATCCCTGCCAACGTGAAATTTTTCCAATACGACTGGAAGAAGGAATCATGGAATTTCTTTTTCGTTGGCGGCATCATCGCAGGCGCCGTAATTGCCACAATTTGGCTGAAAAATCCAAACCCCATCCAGATACACCCCGAACTTGCCAGTGACCTGGCTGCACAGGGCATCACGCAAATAAATGGGTTGTTGCCTGCCGATCTGTTCAGCTGGGACAGCCTGATGAGTCTCCGAGGGTTCGTACTAATGGTTGCAGGTGGCTTTCTGGTAGGCTTTGGCACCCGTTACGCCGGCGGCTGCACATCCGGCCATGCTATCATGGGTCTTTCAGACCTTCAGTTTCCGTCGCTCATTGCAACGATCTCTTTCATGATCGGAGGCTTTCTCATGACCAACCTCCTGTTGCCATTCATACTGTCGCTGTAAAAAATGCATATTCAGAAATAAAAGATATGTCTGAAATAACATCTTTTTCGTCCACCGGCGCGCCGCTCCAAACACCGGCAGAACTGATACCGACCGACTTTGAAGTCCGTTCGCTGGACACAATGTGCGTGAATGAATCGCAATTGAAACACCCCGGTTGGTATAACTTAAAGTATACAGCCATCGGCTTGTTTTTCGGGATCGCCTTCGTGAAAGCCGAAATCGTTTCCTGGTACCGTATTCAGGAGATGTTCCGGCTGGAATCCTTTCACATGTATGGCGTGATCGGCACCGCCGTAGCGGTGGGTGCTTTGTCCGTTTTTCTGATTAAAAAATTCAAGGTCAGAAGTATTTACGGCGAGGAAATTCTTTTCCATCCCAAAAAATTCAACCGGGGGCAAATATTTGGCGGCCTTTTGTTTGGCCTCGGCTGGGCCATGACCGGCGCATGTCCCGGACCGCTTTTTGCCCAAATCGGTACCGGTGCTTCGGTGATTCTGATCACGCTCATCAGCGCTATTACGGGCACCTGGGTATATGGCTATTTCCGTGACCGCTTACCTCATTGATAAATCATTGAAAATCATAAAGATGAAACAATTCACTTTCCTGATTGCACTCGTTGCCCTTACCCTTGCCGGTTGCGCTGAACAACCCGGGGTCAAACGCGTGAACGTCCCGGAAGCCCAACAGTTAATGGCGCAAAAAAAGGACCTGCAAATTGTGGATCTCCGGACGCCCGGCGAATTGGCTGCCACCGGCCGGATTGAAGGCTCGGTGAACATCAATTTCACAGGCGACAGCTTTGCGCAGCAGACGGCAAAACTGGATAAAAACAAGCCGCTACTGATCTATTGCGCAGCAGGAAGCCGCAGCGCTCAGGCCGCAGAAATACTTGGAAAAGAAGGATTTAAGGAATTATACGACCTCTCACCGGGCATGAATGGCTGGCTCTACGCCAAACAAAAAACAGTGCCGCAATAACTTGATTATGACCGCTCTTTTGAAGAATTGGCATTTCATGCGATTCCTCCGCCTGGGCATCGCTATCTGGGCCTTTATGGAAGCCATCCGAACAGGCGAATGGTTGTTGCTGATTCCTGGCGGCCTGTTCGCCATGCAAGCCATTTTCGATGTGGGCTGCTGCGGCAGTGCCGGATGCGGAGACCCGCGCAGGGTTCAAGCCTTGGAATCAACCGGGCAACATTCGGAAGAAATTATTGCTGAAGAAGTCCGGTAAGTTGATACCTCGTCAACCTATGAAAAGACTTTCCAGTCCAATCAAACTGGCGATGGCCTGCGTGATTTGCGCGGGGCTTATTGCGCTGATTGTGTGGCTGATACAACTCATTTCCTAAACATACAAATTCACTTCTGCCATGAAAAAAAATATGGGATCCGCCGACCGGGTCATTCGCCTCCTGATCGCAGCCATTGCTGCTTTTCTTTTCTTCAACGGTACGCTCAGCGGCACATTGGGTATTGTCGCTTTGGTAGTAGCCGTCATTTTTGCCCTGACCAGTGTGATGAGTTTTTGCCCGATTTATACGCTGTTTGGTATTTCAACTTGCCCGGCAGAAGGGAAAAAAGGCTAATTTTTAGATAAATAATCCTCTACAAAGGTTTTCAGGGACGCTCCGTGAAGGTTTTTAGCCACCACTGTCCCTTCGGCATCGACGAGGAAATTGGCGGGAATAGTCGTGATGCGAAGCGCTTCCAGAAATGGACTGGCATCGCCTTGAAGGTGCGATGCTTGTGGCCAATCGGCGTGGTCTTTCTCAATGGCGGATTGCCAGGCACCCTGACTGCTGTCGAGCGAATAGCCGACGATTTGCAGCCCTTTTTTAGCAAATTCGTTCCACAATGGAACGAGGAATTCACGGTTTTCTCTTCGGCAGGGCGCACACCAGGAAGCCCATAAATCTATGACGGTCAGCCGTGTGCCCATCAGGCTTTTCAAGTGTACCGTGTCGCCGTGCAACATCGGCAAGGCAAAGTCGGGCATCGTTCCTCCGACAAGAAGTGGCAGCCGCTCCGGGTTGCTCAATGCGCACAGCTCACCCACAAAAATTTGATCCGGCGATGTCGCTTGCCAGCGTTTGCACTGGCCGTTCAGGAATTCAGGAACCCGTTCGTAATCGCCCTCGGGGCTCACCCACCTGACCGCAACCAATGCGGGGAGCATAAATGGGGTGCTGTCTGCAAATGTCATCAATGGCGCCCTGTACCAGCCGACGGCCTCCTCCTGGGCCAGAATGGCATTTTCATCATGGGCATCCAATCCATTTTTTTGCTTTTCCAGATCATTAAAAGCTTTCAGCCGAATATCGCGGAGTGAAAGCAAGGCCTTGTTTTCGGGCGTAGGCCGCTCGATGCGGGCACTTTGCTGGAGATGGTCTGCAAAGGCTGTAATACGCAGCGATTCTCCTCTTTTTAAAATAACGGGGCAATAATTGGACAGCCATGGGTTGTCATGAGATATTTTATTCGCAAAACGACTGCCCGATTCCTGAATGAAAATCTGATAGAGCGTTGCCTGTTCCGGAGGCGTGAAATGATTAAAGGCAAAATGGCCATCGGGGCCGATCGCCGCTGAATCGACTACCGCTCCGCTGTAATTGGCGGCAATCTCCTTAAAGGAACGCGGCTTGACGAGGTACAAAACCGGCTTCCAGTTTTCGCCCATTTGAATGGTCCCGCTCAGGGCGGGCGATTGAGCCGTCTGACATTGGATGGCCCAGGCGCTCATCAGGCAAAACCATCCAGGAAGGATAAATCGATGTAGCATTTTGATAATCAAATATTTATAATTATTTTGTTGTTCATGTCCCCTACCCTACCAAAGATAAACCCGCCCGGCCAATTTCGGCGGGCGGGTTCATTATAGAAAACTACTCTGTCAAGTATTCGGTTGTTACAATTCGGTCACCTGCTCGACAAATTGGGTCAGCGGCGCCTTTCCAGTAGCTTTTATCGCAGCAAAACCGCCTTCCACATTGATCAGCTTTTCAAAACCACGGCTTTTCAAAATACTCGCCGCGATGGTGGAGCGGTAGCCGCCGGCGCAATACACCAGGTAAGTTTGGTCGCGGTCAATTTCTGCCATGTTGCGGTTGATAAAATCGAGCGGGAAGTTTTGCGCACCAATCAGGTGTTCGCTGTCGAATTCGCTTTTGCGGCGCACATCCAGCGTTTTTTCCGACCCTTTGCCGTGGCGCAGCAAAAAGGCTTCGGGCGAAATATTTTCAATGGTATCGAGGTCGCGGTGTTCAGCCTTCCAGGCTGCGATGCCGCCGGCCAGATAGCCCTGGCAGTTGTCGTAACCTACGCGGGCCAGCCGGGTGACGGCTTCTTCTTCCTTGCCCGGATCGCTGATCAGGAGCAACGGCTGTTGCAAATCGGTGATCAGGGTACCTACCCAGGAGGCAAACTGTCCGTCCAGGCCGATAAAAATGGCGCCCGGGATAAAGCCTTTCGCAAATTCTTCCTTGCTGCGGGTGTCGAGCAGAATGGCTCCGGTCGACTCGGCCACAGTCACGAATTCACGCACCGACAGCGGTTGCACTCCGCGCGACATCACCTGATCGATGCTGTCGTAGCCCATCCGGTTGATCACAGCGTTTTTCGGGAAATACTGCGGCGGCTCAACCAGCCCTGTGGTGACTTCTTTCACGAAGTCGGCGCGGGTCATGTCGGCGCGCAGGGCGTAGTTGAATTGTTTTTGAATACCAATCGTGCTTTCGGTTTCCTTGGCCATTTTTTTACCGCAGGCCGAACCGGCGCCGTGGCCGGGATAAACCGTGACGTCGTCGGGCAGCGTCATGATCTTGTTGCGGAGCGAGTCGAACAACATTCCGGCAAGATCTTCGCGGGAAACATCGCTTTTTACCGCAAGGTCGGGGCGGCCTACGTCGCCAATGAAGAGCGTGTCACCGGTGAAAACAGCGACGTCTTTGCCCTTTTCATCGCGAAGAAGAAAACAGGATGATTCCATGGTATGCCCCGGCGTATGGAGCACGACCAGGCTCACTTTGCCGATTTTCAGCACTTCGCCGTCCGAGGCTACATGGGCTTCAAAATTGGGCTTTGCAGTGGGGCCATATACGATTGTGGCGCCGGTTTTTTTCGCCAAATCCAAGTGTCCGCTGACAAAGTCGGCGTGAAAGTGGGTCTCCAGCACGTATTTGATCTTCGCCCCATCGGCAGCTGCGCGGTCGATGTAAGGCTTTGTTTCCCGGAGTGGGTCGATGATGGCCGCTTCGCCTTCTGATTCGATGTAGTATGCCGCTTCGGCAAGGCAGCCGGTATACAGTTGTTCAACTTTCATAAACTTTGGACGGTAAATTTTTGTGAAAAACGCGGTTACAAATTCTGCTTCTACAGACTTGAAGAAGTCGAAGGCAAAAATCCGGCAGCATCCTTTGACAGCCAATGATGAAGGTCATCGCCGGAATAAAATTTGTATCATTGCGATTTTAAGAAAGAATTCTTATTGAGAAAGAAAAAGTACAAAATAGTATTTGAAAAGTACAAGCCGGCGCCGCATTCGATGAAAAGTGCCAAAACATCCGGCAATCGGTCAAGTGTTGCGGACAATGACCTCCGAACTTTGTTGTCCACTCTTTACTCAACACTCAAATTATGGAAACTACTGCCATTCCAACCATGCCACGCATCGGCGATATTGCACCAGATTTTGAAGCGCTTACCACGACCGGGAAACTTCGCTTTTCGGAATACGCCAAAGGATCATGGACTATTCTTTTTTCACATCCCGCCGATTTTACGCCGGTGTGCACCACTGAAATGTCGGGCTTCGCGCAGGAGAAGGATTTTTTTACCGCACATGGTACCCAACTCATCGGCCTGAGCATCGACAGTATTCACTCCCACATTGCGTGGGTTCAAAATGTTCGTGAAAAAACCGGGGTGTTTTTTCAATTCCCTATCATTGCCGACATTGATATGTCGGTAGCCAAAACCTACGGGATGCTCCAACCGGGTGCAAGTGAAACATCTGCTGTACGTGCCGTGTTCTTCATCGACCCTGATTTCAAAATCAGACTGATCATGTATTATCCGCTGAATATTGGCCGAAACATGGAAGAAATCAAGCGGGTGCTTGTGGCGTTGCAAACAGCCGACCAGTGCAAATGTGCTCTCCCGCTCAACTGGAAACCAGGCGATAAAGCCATTGTGCCTCCGCCGAAAACACTCGACGAACTTGACACGCGTCTGAAAAGCGACTACGAAATGGTTGATTTTTACCTGGCGAGACGAAATCTGAATTAACCACGACTGAGGGACGTGAAAAGAGCCGGCGCATAAAATGCGCCGGCTCTTTTTTTTGACAAATGCGCGCGTTTAATCCGCCCGGAATCGTGCAATTATTTACCAGACAAATCAAATTCCACCCAATTAAATTTCATTTCCTCTGAAAAACACTAATTCTTCTCCGAAAAGTGCAATAGCGCGAAAAGCGGCTAGGATGATGTTTGTGGTCGAATCAAACCACTTTTCCTCTACATGAAAAATCATTACCCAATAGTCATCATCGGAGGTGGCAATGCAGGCATTTCGGTGGCTGCGCAACTGCTGCGAAAAAACCGCGCATTGGATATCGCCATCGTCGATCCAGCCAAACAGCACTATTACCAGCCTGCCTGGACCCTTGTGGGCGGTGGCGCCTTTGACATTACTGAAACAGTGCGTGAAGAGGCCGATGTGATGCCCAAAGGTGTCGACTGGCTGAAGGTGAAAGCGCGCGGTTTTGAGCCGGATCAAAACAAAGTGTTGCTGGAAGGCGGGGAAGTGACCTACGATTACCTCATCGTTTGTCCCGGAATTCAATTGAACTGGGGCGCCATTAAAGGGTTGCCCGAAACGATCGGGAAAAACAACTGATTTACAGCAATTATTCCTTCCAGACGGCTCCCGCAGTTCGAACTCGCGCCAGAAATTTCAGGGCGGGAAGGCTGTTTTCCTGGCCTTCCGCTTGGTCGATAAACGTTTTCTTTTGTAAAATCATGTACCTGTGCGGATTATTTCCGCAACATGACGCTTTACCCAGCAACGCCCAGTACTGGAGCGGCGCAGGCAAATTTGTTTACGGTGCCCCATAAACCTTGCTGGGGGTGTGCAAACGCAGCAATATCCATCTCAATTTCAATGTCATACAGTAGAAATCGACGGCTCCAACCTTGCGGGCGCGGTTGGTCAGTTCGCTTGAACAACGCAAAGAGACGAAGTCTGGTCGCTGGGTTTGACGTAGTCCGACGCCGCCACTGAAAGCGCCCCGGATTTCATTCGCAGCAGCCCGCGCTGGCCAATACGGCGGGATGGGTGGAGATGGACAAAAGGGACAACCTTTACGCGTAACAGCGCGCCAACATCTTCCTCGGCGACGCAGCGGGACTGCCCATTTCCAAAACCGGCGCGGCGATTCGCAAGCAGGCCCCCGTGGTCGTTCAAAACCTGCTGGATCGAATGTAGGCCAGCCAGCTTCGCAGCTTATCAGACCTTACTCCTGTCGTTGGTATTGGCTGCGTAACTGGTTTTGGCGGGTTCGATTACCAACAGCAGCCGATGGAAGCCTTCCCATTCGATCAGTCCAAGGAACGCTGGAGTAATGTATCAGTTAAAAAAACAGGTTTTGCCAAGAATGTACTGGTCGGCCATCCTGAAAGGGTTGGCCTGACAGCCATCGTGAGTCATTCGGCAGGCGCCTGTTTTTCGTGATAAATATCACGCCATACTACCCCGGTACTTCGCAACCTTTGCAGGAACTAACCACTCCCGTCTTGAATGGACATGGCAACCAGTTCCTACTTTTTTCCCCTGCTTTTGCTGGTGATCGGCGCAGTGACGCTCGGTATTTTTGCCGCGTCGGGCCGTCTGGCTCTTTTTCAGCAAAAAATCTCGCGTGATTCGGGCGACCCGAACCTCGTACGCCAGGCCCTTTTTATTCACCGGCTGGGACTGATACTTCGCCTTTTGGCCCTTTTAATGGTGGTATTTGGGACGGTCATCTGGATAGCCGACCGTTCGGCCGAAACGAAGGCCCAGGCCGCCGAACGGGAAAAATACCAGCCGGTGTATGACAAAAACACCCTCTGGCAGGCGCCCAATATCTATCTGGCGCAAACGGATGCCGAACACGATCTGATCAACTATGGCCGCGATTTGATCGCCCATACGCAGGATTATTACGGCGAAAGCGGGCTGGTGCGCCCCGGCACGATCAACGGGATGAACTGTCAGAATTGCCATCTCGACGCGGGTTGCAAGCCGTTCGGGAACAATTATTTTGCTGTTCAGAGCACCTATCCGCAGATGCGCGCCCGCTCAGGCAGCCTGGAAACCATCCCAAAACGCGTCAACGATTGTTTTCAACGCAGCCTCAATGGCCAGGCAATCGATACGACCGGCCGTGAAATGCGTGCCATCATGGCGTATCTGCGCTGGCTGGGCACCGGCGTTCCGAAAGGGGAAAAGCCGAAAGGCGCCGGCCTTGTCGAACTTGCTCCGCTCGACCGCGCTGCCGACCCGGCGCAAGGCAAACTCGTTTATCAAAACAAATGTGCTTCCTGTCACGGCGCCAACGGTCAGGGCCTGCCCATGCCCGACAGCCCGCGGCGTTATCCGCCGTTGTGGGGCCAACAGAGTTATAACCAGGGCGCCGGCTTGTTTCGGTTGTCGCGGCTTGCGGGCTACGTAAAGGCCAATATGCCCTTCGGCGCCAGTTTTGACAACCCGCAACTGAGCGACGAAGAAGCCTGGGACGTTGCGGCATTTGTCAATTCGCAGCCCAGGCCGGAACACCCGTTTTTGGCAACCGACTGGCCGGACATCAGTAAAAAACCTTTTGACCACCCGTTCGGTCCTTTTAAAGACAGCTTTCCGGAAACCATGCACAAGTACGGCCCGTTCGGTCCGATCATCGCTTTTAACAAACAGAACCAGAAAAAATAACTGCCCGGCCATGCCTATCAATCGACGCAAATTTCTGCGCAACACCCTTCTTACAGGCCTTGGAGCCAATTTGTCGCCCCTGGCGCTCACTGCTTCCGCTCCCGAAAATGAACACAGCCGGACTGGCTTTGGCACGGAATCGCCCACGCCTTCTTCCGGTACTATTACACTTCTTCAAACCACCGATGTGCATTGTCAGGTACACCCGCACGACGAGTTGTTTTGGGAAAATGACCAAATGGTTTTTCGCAAAACGGCCGGGTACGCCCATATCGCCACCTTGTTCGATAAAATCCGGAAAAGCAACCCCAACACCTTCATCGTCGATACCGGCGATATGTTCCAGGGCAGTGAATTGTCGGTCAAAACCACCGGCAAGGCCATTTCTCCCATTTTAAACAGCATGGGCTACGACCTCTACCTGCCGGGCAACTGGGAGGTGGTGTATTACAAAAAGAACATGCAAACCCTGCTCGGCGGCCTCGATGCGCCGAAGGTCTGCGCCAACATGTTTCATGACGCCGGAGATGGGAAAAAGGGCGAACTGGTTTTTCCGCCCTATTTTACCTGGTCGCGCCTGGGGGTAAAAATTGGTTTTTTAGGTTACACCGATCCATTGGTGCCACTTCGGCAGTCGCCCAATTATTCCAAAGGCATCATTTACACGAAGCCGGAGGAG
This sequence comes from Saprospiraceae bacterium, assembly GCA_044224705.1. Lineage (GTDB taxonomy): Bacteria > Bacteroidota > Bacteroidia > Chitinophagales > Saprospiraceae > M3007. The sequence continues at coordinate 24,990 of JBGAJY010000020.1, read as the reverse complement.
AATCTGGCTTACTACATCGGCGTGCTGAGAGAACAGGAACAATGCGATTTCGTGATCATCCTCTCGCACCTGGGGCTGTCGCAGCAAATCGCCCTGGCCAATATGCCGGAATGTGAAGGTGTCGACTACATTTTCGGTGGCGACACCCACGAACGCGTACGCACTCCAATCCGGTGCAAGCATGCCAAAGTTGTAGAACCCGGCGCATTCGGCTCCTTCGTGGGCCGGCTTGATCTGACGGTTCAGGATGGAAAAATTACCGGCGAGCACTACGAGTTGCTGGAAGTAGACGCGCACAAAATCAAGCCTAAAAAAGAAATCACACGCCTCATCGAGCAAATGGAAGCGCCTTTTGTGGCCGATATCGAGAAGGTGGTCGGATACAGCAGGGTGCCTTTGTACCGCTATTTTGTGGTGGAAAACACCATAGATACCCTGATCCTCGATGCCCTGGCCTGGAAAGTGGGCACCGAGATCGTGCTCTCTAACGGCTTCCGGTTTTGCCCGCCACGCAGTACCCCCAATGCCGACGGGCTGATCCCGATCACGGAAGGTTATATTTTCGACATGTTGCCCGTGGATTCCACGGTGCGCACGGCCAAAGTGACCGGGGAGCAGCTGATGGTCTGGTTGGAAAAAGAATTGAACAACGTTTTTTCAAAAGATGCCTCCAAACGCTTCGGAGGCTGGGTGGTCAAATTCAGGGGCATGGAAGTCACGTTTTATGCCTTCGGCGAAGCGGGTAAACGGGTACAAAGCGTGCACGTAGGTGGCCAGCCGCTAGACTTGTCGCGCACGTACACCGTTTCGGCCTGCGAACGCGATGGCGATCCGGAGACTATGTTGTGCCGCATTCCCAATGTGAAAGAGGGTAAAAACATGCCCTTTACTTTGCACCCAATGCTCAAGGAATACCTCGCTGTGCATTCTCCCGTATCTCCGGTTCCTACCGGCGCGGCAAAGGCCCTGGACGCTCCCCCTACCCTGCTCTCTCAGGTGACCGGCGTGGATTACGTCTTTCGTTGATTTATTCCGGCCTACGCCAAATTTGCCTGCAACGTGATTTTTATCACGCAAAAGACAACACCCGGCAACGCAATTTTGCCGGCATATCATGGAATCGTACTGGCAAACATTCGTTCAAAGTTTTACCGGCTATGCCGCGTACCTGGGGCATGAAGTCCTGAACCCGCACTGGGGCAACTATTTCTACTGGCTTAGCGCCCTCTCGGCAGTGGTGTACGGACTGGAGTTGTTGTTCCCCTGGCGGAAAAACCAGCCGGCCATCCGGGAGGATTTCTGGCTCGATACGTTCTACATGTTCTTCAATTTTTTTCTGTTCGGGCTGGTGGGCTATGCGGCTTTTTCGGACGTGGTGGTCAAGGCGTTCAATGCCTTTTTGGCCAATGTATTCGGGATCCGGAACCTCGTGGCGATCAATGTCGCGGCCTTGCCGCACTGGGTTCAGCTGCTTGTCCTGTTCCTGGTGCGCGACTTTATCCAGTGGAACACGCACCGGCTGCTGCACCGGGTGCCCTGGCTCTGGGAAGTACACAAAGTGCACCACTCGGTGCGCCAGATGGGTTATGCGGCGCATTTGCGCTACCATTTCGGGGAGACACTGGTATACCGCAGCATCGAATACCTGCCCTTGGCCATGATCGGATTCGGGATTCAGGATTTTATCCTGGTGCACCTGTTCACGATTGCGATCGGGCACCTCAACCATGCGAATATTAACCTGCCCCTGGGGCCGTTGAAATACATTTTGAACAGTCCGCAAATGCACATCTGGCACCATGCCAGGCACTTGCCCGAAGGCCGTTTCGGGATCAACTACGGCATTACTTTGTCGTTGTGGGATTACCTTTTCGGCACCGCAGTGATACCCGGCGACGGCCGCGATATTCCGCTCGGCTTTGAAGAAGTGGACCGATATCCGCACGGTTTTTTCAGTCAAATGCTGCAACCCTTTCGAAAAAAATGAAGCCCTGGAACGACTGGAAAATAGTGCTGTTGGCCTGCCTGACCCTTGGACTGGCGCCTTTTGTTCCCGAACCGCACCTGCTCG
>JBGAJY010000020.1:0-22865 GCA_044224705.1 Saprospiraceae bacterium | reverse complement strand
GTTGCTGTTGCGGCTGGGAGTGATTCGGCTTTTCGGCGGAAAGAAAAAGTAACTACCGCGTGCTCAGGACGAAGTCGTGTCATACAGCTTCCAAAATTCAAATCCTGCTACGATGAATACCCAAAGATTTTTTCTGTTGGTGCTGGCCTCGGCCATGGGCATCACATCTGCACGCACGCAAACTGCCGACTTCCATATTGCACTTGAAAAAATTGAAATCCCCGACTTTCCCGGTTTGCAATCAGCCGCTGTCGGGCAGGTAGGCGAGCAAATCGTTTTATTGGGCGGCAGAACGGACGGTTTGCACCGGCGGCAGCCGTTTGCGGCCTTTTTACCCGAAGGAAACAACATGAATATCGTTGTGCTCACCCCTTCGACAGGTCAATTTTTCTCCGTCCCCGTCAACAGCCTGCCGGCTCCGCAACAGGAACAATTAGGAGCGACCAATATTCAATTTTGCCAAGATGGCCCGTGGTTGTATCTCGTTGGCGGTTATGGGTTTAGTGCCGTTGCGGATGATCACGTCACATACCCAATGCTCACCGTGGTCAGGCTCGACAGTTTGATAAAATCTGCGTCGGCCAATGAATCCATTTTACCCTGGTTCCAGTCTGTGACGGATCAACAATTTGCCGTCAGCGGAGGGCAGTTGGTCCGGCAGGGGGAGGTGTTTTATCTGGCAGGAGGCCATAGGTTCGATGGCCGGTACAACCCCATGAACCACCCTACATTTGTTCAAACTTACACCAATGCCATTCGCCGGTTCAGCGTGGAGAATGACGGGGATTCTTTGACGGTGACGCACTTGCCGGAATGGCATGACGAGGTCAGTTTGCAACGCCGGGATTACAATCTTGTGCCACAGATATTTCCTGACGGGCACCAGGGTTTTACCATGTTTTCAGGCGTGTTTGCACCCATTATAGACCTGCCCTATCTCAATTCAGTGGATTTTGACAGCACAGGTTTTGCCGTGAACAATAGTTTCCAGCATCGCCTGAATCAATACCACTGCGCAAAGGTGGGATTGTACGATGCTGTCAGCAACAAAATGCAAACGGTCTTTTTCGGCGGCATTGCCCAATTTTACTTTGATCAGAGCGGTCAGTTCCAGCAGGATGATAATGTGCCTTTTGTACGCACCGTTGGCCGCATAACCCGACAGCCTGACGGCGCGGTGATTGAAGAAAAGATCGGCGAGCTCCCAGGCTTTTTAGGTGCCGGGGCGGAATTTCTGCCACTGGCGGGACTGCCTATGGTGTCGGGGACTGAGATTCTCAGGCTGGACCAATTGAGTGGCGACAGTTCCCTGATCGGATACCTTGTCGGTGGCATCGAAAGCGATTTGCCGAATGTGTTTTTTGACAACCAGGAAGAACAAAGCCGCGCCCATCCGGCCATCTACGCGGCATATTTTGTGCGCGATGCAATTTCAACGGGCGTACCGGTTCCTGAGCAGCAATCCCCTTTGACGGCAACTAAATTAACGCCCAATCCGGCTCAGAATATGATTCTGCTTACTTTTACCCTGAGCCGTCCGGCGCAAACCAGTATTGTTTTGCAAACTCAAACCGCTCAAACCATTGTTGCAGAAGATTTGGGGGAACTTCCGGCCGGCGAGCATCGCTTTGAATTCAGGCTGGAAAATTTTCCCAAAGGAATATACCCGGTTTCCCTCGTCACCAATCAATTCATAGATACGATACAATTGATCATTGCCCGATAAAGCCGGATTCAGGCCAAACCCGTTCAGAAATATGAAAAACTTCTTGCTCTTTGTTGTTGCGCTGCTGATTTCGTCCGCCGTTCATGCACAGTCTGATGCTGCGCCCGCCGTCATCAGCACCCAAAAACACAAAGTGGTCATTCAACTGACCAGCGGCGACACGCTGGTGCAAAAAGCAGTGATCAAACAAATCACCCACCTGCTCGATGCGGCGCCCAATTCAAAAATTGAAGTCGTATGCCACAGCAACGGCATCAGTTTTTTACAACTCAGCCTGACGAAACAGGCGGACGGCATCCGAAAACTTAAAGCCCGCGGGGTCGATTTTGTGGCTTGCGAGAACTCCATGCGCGACCGAAAACTCAAACGGGAAGACCTCGTGGCCGAATGCCGCACCGTTCCCGTCGGTATACTGGAGATCATCATGAAACAGGAAAAGCACTGGGCTTATCTCAAAGCCGGCTTCTAGCTTTTCTTCTTCCTGAACCAGCCGCTCAAGCCGCTCATCATGTCGTCGAAAGAGTCGTAATCTTTGCGAAAGCTGATACCAAAGCCGTAGCGCGACCTGCGCTGCCCGATGGCGATGTCGGGCTCGGTGCGTTGGTACACTTTCAGGCGCCACTGGCGGTTTTCGGTCAGCTGGATTTCAACCGTCACGTCCTCGCCAAGAAAGCCGTCGTTTACGGCCGTGCCAGGCCGGCTGAGGCCGAATTGGGAGCCTAATTGCACCGTCACTCGGTCGTTGGCAAAACCACTGGTGAGCCGCACCTGTAATTCCCTGCCGATCTGCCCCAGGTTGGGGTCGCTGAGGGAGTTTTGGTATTCGTTGTATGCCACATCGAGATCGATGCTCGATACAGCCCCGCCAAACCACTCGGCCGCCAGCCCGGTCAGGTAGCTGGAAAACTGGTTGCTCAACACCTGGGTGAGCGTGTTGAAAGCTGAGGTTTGTATGAGTGTTTGGGTGTTGGCCGAGCTTGTAGGCAAGAATGACCCCACTACTACCAGGCCGAACACCTGCCGGTTGAGTTCGTTCTGGTCCTGTTCCATTTGCCTCAATTTGTTGTCTACCAGCGTTTTAACCTGACCGTTCAGGTTGGGGAAATCCAGGTCGAAGGTGATGCTGGGCGTCAACAGGCTGCCTTTCAGGTGCATGGTGACCAGTACACGGGTAGCCTGGGTAGCTTCGCGGGTCAGGTTCTGATCGCTGCTGATCAAGGACAGTTCGCTGCTGATAAAATTGTACACGGAGGTGTTTTCGTCGTAGGTCGCGTCGAGGTTGATTTGTGCGCCGTAGGGGTCGCCCGACCAGCTCACGGTGCCGCCGTTGGCCACGGTAAAGGGTTTGTTCACCAAATTGAGCAGCGTGAACAGGTATGCGCCCTGGCGGATGGTATAGCCTCCGTACATTTTGAATTCGCCTTCGCGATTGATCGTCAGGGTAATATCGCCCTCTCCCCTGCCTTTGATGATGTCGCCGGCCTGTTCGTCGAAGATGAGTTGCACCTCCGCGTCGTCGTTGACGGTGATATTCATTTCAAAATTCAGGCCTTTCAGGTCGCTGATCCTGAAGACACCATCGTCCTGCACGTCGGTTGAATCTTCGGGTTTTTTATTTCTGAATTTGATAAAAGACACTTCTTCGGCATCGGAAGCGCCGGAAACAGGGATGAACAAGCGGGTCTGCGGACCCGTAATTGCGTCGATCTCAATATTGGTTTTTGAAAAAGAGCCGGTAAACCTCGCTTTAAAATAGCCGATGCCTTGCCCGTAGTACAGTTCGTTGTCCTCCTTGAAGGTGTTCAGCACCATGAAATTATTCCCTTCCGTTTCGATATTGCAATCCAGTCGCCAGTCTCTGAAAAAATTGTGCCGCAGCCCTCCCGTCACGAAGGCCTTATTGCGATCGCTACCGTCCCAGATTGTCACCGAATCCGCCCAAACCTGGTAATTATTGATCGTAACCCTTTGATCATGAATATGATACATGGTTTTCAAGTAATCGATCTGGAATTGGGCTTCTAGAATATCGGCCGTGCCCAGGACGCCAAGGCGCTTGGGCGGCCCGCCCAGCCGGACGTCCGCATTGAATACTCCGGCCGTTTTGGATATACTCGGAATAAACCGCTCGGCGATGCTCATCGGGAAGCGCAGCGCCGTGACGTGCAGTTGCATTTCGCCCGGCTTGACGAGGTCCAGTTCGGGAATGCTGACGGCGCGGCCGCCATCGGGCAACCATGCGCCAACAATGCGCAACTGGTGTTTTTTGCCTTGTAAAAACAGTTTTCCGGTGAGGGCTGAATCGAGGCTTTGCATCCCGAAGTTGCCCGTAATTTCACCATATGGTTCTTCATTGAGGAACAGGGTGTCACTGGTGACCGATAGCTCCAGGCCCCGCATTTCAAAGACGTCCTGCACATTGATTTCAAAGTCGTACAGTTTTCCCCGGTAAGCTATGTCTTTGAGCGTGAAGAACTTATTGATGTCTTTCAGGTCGAAATTGGTCAAACTGAACACCAGCCCGCGACCATCATTCTGACTGTCGAGCAAAACGCGCTGGTTTTCAGTGTTGAACAACTGGAAGTTTTGGGTAATGATTCTGCCCCTCCCGAAACGGACGAAGTTGTTCTCTTCCATGACCCATTGTTCGTTGAACAGGGCAAGGTTGGAAGGGTCAAAGCGGATCTCCCAGAGCGAATCGGGTGTGGTGGAAAGCACGCCATTGAGGCTGAGGTGGTTCACCAGCGCTGCCGTGTTGACCGACTGCAGCGAGAACTGAAACGCATTTGGCGCCACTGAACCTTTCAGGCTGATTGTGTCCAGTTTTTGTTTGTTGGCCAGTGTTGTGCGCGGTATCAGCAAGGCATATGATGCCCGGCTGTTCTGGCTTTCCCAGGAAAATGTCAGGCTGTCGACTTGTACGCCCTGGTACCGGAACCAGGGCGCCCTCACGCTGAATTTCACCTTGCCGTCTGCGGCTCGAACCGAGCCGTCGGCCGTTATACCGCGCAGGGTATCCAAATCCGGTGCAAAGAGTTGGGTCAGGTTGCCCGTGTTTTTGATCCGCAGATTGATATCATAACTGTCCGTCAGGTTGATGATGGAATCGGCGGCGGGGAGTCCGAGCTGTCGGGATAAGTCGGGATAATGTAAAGAAAAGAGCGTGAGCAGGTTGCGCGGTGCGGATGCGAAGTCGAAGCGTCCTTCTATGTAGGCGTCGGCGGCATCCGAGAGTAAAAGCATGCGCCGGTTGCCATTCGGGCGGAAGAGCGAAGCAAGTACCAGGGAGTCCATTTTGTACACCGTTTCGCCTTCTTCCACCAGCCGGATTTTTCGGAGGGTGACCTGCCCTGCCAGATCGTCCAGGGTGCGGGCCCTCATCCGGATTCTCTCCACCTGGCCCGAGAGTATCCAGTCTTTTTTGCTGAGGTTCAGGGCCTTCATGTCGAGCAGGTTGAGGTTGGCGCTGAACATGTACACCGGGATCGAGTCCTTAAAATTGACGGAACCATCGAAGTTAAAATCGATGTTGGGGTCCTGAATCCCGAGTTTACCATTGAAGACAAACTGCTGGAAGGTGCCGTTCATCTGGATGTTCCGGTAGTTGTATCCTTTGTAGTACAAGGTGTCCACCACCCCGTTCATGGTCGTATTGATAGTGGGCAGGGTAAGCCCCGCGCCGTCGGTGATGCGCACATGAAAAGTCGTCTGGCCAAAATCCCGGTTGCCGGTCCAGGAGCCCAGGTTGAAATTCTGCATGTTCATAAAACCCGAGTATTTGGCCTTTTCGAGGCCTTTTGTCAGGTCGAGAGCCATGTCCATGTTGCCATAGCCGAGATCGGTGGAAAAGGTGCCGTTTGCGACGTGGTTGAAACCGAAGATCAGCTGATAGGTGCCGTCGAAACGGATATTGCCCAAGCGGCTGAATTGCCCGGGCGCCGAAAATCCCGGAATAATTTCCGAGATAGTTTTCATATTCGACTGCAATGGTTCGAAATCAAAATCCAGAACGAGTTGGTCCTGTCCTTCATCCAGGTTCTGTCCGTCGAAACTGCCGCGCATGAAAGTGTTTTCGCCCAGTTGAATGTGCAGGTTGCGTCCGCGCAAACGCCCCACTTTCCCGTCTACATCTCCTGCAATTTGCGCCTGAAGATCCCTGTTTCGCTTGAAAAACGTGTTGTTTTCCAGGTTGGGACTAAAGAACATGATGTCGCCAAGGCGCAAGGTGGACCCTTCTGCAAAATGCCCTTCCATACGCACTTTGCTGGTAAAGCGGTTGAAGTCGCGGTAACGGCCGTAGTGGAAGGCTATCGTATCGCCCAGCGTACTGCCGGCGGTTTGGATTTTTACGCCGTACAGGGCGGCGAGGGTGTCGCACACAACGACCTCTTTTGCTTCGCCATGTTGTAATTCGAAACCGCAGGTTTCGCGTGCGGCGAGGTGCTGCAATTGACCGCGGAAGATCAGATCGTCGTCAAAAGACACATTTCCGGCCTGAAAATCGATATCTCTTACGACCATGTGCTCAAAATCCATCACGCCTGGGCGATTCGTTCTGGCATTGGAGTCCTGAAATTTATCGAGATTGAACCGGCCGTTATTCAGCATGAAGCTGGCGATTTTGAACCGGAAAGGCTCTTTTTTTCGCTGCACGGAATCGGCCGTTTGCAGGGAGACAGGTTTCGCAACCGGTCTGAGCGCCTCCGGCAAGGGTTTGGATTCATACTCTTCAATGGCCACCGTCAGGCCTTCCAAGCTGACCGTCTGGACGTCGGCAATTTTGGAAGGAATGTCAAGGTTGTTGATTCGCGCGGTGCCGGAAGGAACGCGAAAGAACATTTTCTGGCCGCGCACCCGGTCGTCCTGCAAAAACTCCACGTCGGTCAGTCGAAGGTTCTGAATCCGGATGCGGAACGGAGATTGTTCGCGTTTTTTTTGGGTGTTGGGGCTGGAAAAATAATCGAGGATAAACTGGAGGTTATTATCGGCCTGGCCTTCCGGGCGGCGGATGTTGAACCGTGCTTTTTCTAGGGTTATTTCATTGAATTCCAATTTGTTGCGAAACAAAGTGAAAATGTTGGAATTCAATCCGGCAGTGAGTTTTCCCGCATACATGAGAGTGTCGTTATTCAGATCGGCCACATAAAATCCATCCAGTACCAGGTTATCGAAAAGGGAAATATCCACATGGCGGATTTCGACAGTGGTATGCAGTTCGCCGGACAGGTAACCCGTTATTTTTCCGATGATCCAGTTTTGGACTATGGGCAGTTGCAACACGAAATACAGTCCGACCAGGGTAAGCGCCACACCGAACACAAAATTCTCAATCCTGCGCCATCCGCGCCTGGTGTAGGACAACAGGCGCAACGCCCGACGTCGCCATCGGAAAGAGTTTGTGGATTGGGTCCGTGTGCTTCTCATGCAGCTTTAAAACGATTATCGGCAAAAAGGTTTGGGGATTGGGGGCAGGTTTTTGAAAGGCTTAACAAGTTCCTGATCAAAGTTGAAAAGGCCGGTAAAGGTTGATTGACGAAATGGTGCATCAACCTTTACCGGCCTTTCATTCTGGCTGTTTGGGGTGGGGCTCAAGCCAGGCGGAAGCTGGAAGCACCCAACAGGCCTTTATCGCAGTAAATGGCAACCACGTAATTTCCTGCTTTCAGCCTTTCGTCAAATTTATGGACGAAGGAGAGGCGCTGCGTACTTTCCAGCACAACGGCCTTGACCTGTTGAGCCATGATCTCCACGGGGCCGGTGGGGGCGTAAACCGTGGCTTTGACCGGATTGTCGGTGGCAATCGGGTTGCCTTTTTCATCCGTGATGACCATGTATAGTTTTTGAGGCCCCTGGTATTGCTGGGGTACATCGGCCAGGTCGAAACTGACCATGAGCTCGCGCGCTTTTTTGGCGCGGGTGGTGAGTTTATCGTTGCGGCGTTCGAGTTCGACGCGGAAGGAGGTGGCTTTGAATACGGCCGATTGCGTTTTCCGGATTTGGTCTTCGAGCTGTTTGGCGAGACCGGTGACCTGATCGGCCAGCTGCATCTTTTCGCCTTTCAACTGTTCATTTTCACCGGTAAGTCGTTGATTTTCATTGCGTAAGGTCTCATTTTCGGAACGAAGAACGGTAATAACCGTTTCGTATTCGGTTTTGGCCCTTTGCAGATCGGTCACCTGGGCGCGCAGCGCCGCGAGGTCTTTGGCGGATTCATTTTTGATCTGACGGATCACGATTTCCTTTTGCTCGACGATGGCGGCCGTACTGGTCACTTTCCCTTGCAGGGTTTCGTTTTCGGTGCGCAGGTCGGAATAGGAAACGGAGAGGCTGTCAAGATCGTGCTCAATTTGCAACTTCTGCTGCATCAGAGCGGTGTATTGTTCCTGTTCGGCTTTGCGTTCGCGCATGACATTTTGCGAGCGGTTCCAGAAGAACCAACCCAGAACGGCAGAAAGCAGCAACAGCACGGTTACGATGATACCGTACAAACGGGAGTTTTGATTTTCACTCATAACAAGGGTGCGGAAGTTTTAGAGAATTGGAAACTGTAATAATGACGGGGGGGAAACGTCGGAAGTTGGCACAAATACCACTTTCCGGTGAATTTAACACCGGCAAAAGTAACTGAGCCTCAGTGGAATTTACGTAATGACGCGCTGAAAAAACAACCTATTTTCAGCAGGCGGGCGGCGTTGTTTCAGCCAGTTCGTGGAAGAAATCAGTGGCGTCTTCACCGGGCCTGTCTTTACAGGGAAAATCTTTCTCCGCCAACACATGCAAACGGCCGCCGCCTTCGAGCGCAAGATGCATTTCCAGTCCCACCTGCTCGGTATCGATCCAATGGTGGGCCGCGTCGGTGGGCAACGTAATACGCAGGGTGTCGGCAGAAAAGTCAGCATGAAGGTTGGTCGACTGCTCTGCAATCGCCAGTTCCCAGCCCAATTCCTTGTTCCCCGGAAGCCGCACGCTGGTCCGAAGCCAGCCTTCATTGCGCAGTTGCGTTATTTCGGATTTGCGCAACCGCAGGCGGATACTGTCTTGTTCGCAGCGAATTTTCATGACTTACAATGTTTTTTCCATGCAAAAATGCGGAATGGTGACCTCCTCAAAACGATCACCGACCGTCTGATAATTCAATTTTTGGTAAAAGGGCACCGCAGTCTCCCGGGCGTGGAGCGTCATGGTACTAAAACCCCGTTCTCTGGCCAAAGTTTCGGATGCGGCAACCATCTCCCTGCCCACTCCCCTGCCCTGCCAGGCCGGTGCCACGGCTACTTGTCGCATCTTGACGCGGACTTCATCCAAAGGCGTCAGGTTCAAATAGCCAATCAATACCCCTTCGCGATCAAAGGCCGCCAGGTGTACCTGGTCATATTCTTCGGCCAGCTGTTCGGGCGTAAAATCGAGTCCCAGTGGCTGCCTGAGCACTTCGTAGCGCAGCCGCACCGCCGCGTCATATTCGGGCGTGGCAAATTCGATAGGGATGACGTACTTCATGTTCAATCGCGGCGGCTGCCAAAAATGCGCAGCATGTAGAGGAACAGGTTGATAAAGTCGAGGTAGAGGGCCAGGGCGCCCATGATGGATTCCTTGCGGTCTTCTTCAGTGCCTTCGTTGCCGATCACGTTCATGTCTTTAATCTTTTGGGTATCGTAGGCGACAAGACCCGTAAAAATCAGCACGCCGGCGTAAGTGGTGATCCAGTAGAAGGTGCTGTTTTGCCAAAAAATATTGACAATGGAAGCGATGATAAGGCCGATCAGTGCCATGAACAGCAAATTGCCCAGGCTGGTCAGGTCGCGTTTGGTAAAATAGCCGTACAAACTCATCGCTCCAAAGGTGCCGGCCGTGATCAAAAACGTCGAAGCGATCGAGGTGGCCGTGTACAGCAGGAAAATGAAAGCCATGGTCAGGCCGTTCAGCGCAGCATAAACCAAAAATACCAGAGTGGCCATGGCCGCCGACATGCGCTGGACGGCAAAAGACAACCAGCTGACCAGGGCGATTTCGCCGATCAACAGTCCCCAAAACAGCAATTTGTTGCCAAAAACGAGGCGAACCAGCCCCGGAGAGGCGGCGGTGTACAACGATACGAGGGCTGTGATGACCAGGGCGAGACACATCCAGCCGTAAACACGCGACATGAAAGAGGCCTGTTCGCGCCGGATTTCTTCATCGAGGAGGGTGCGGGAATCGTACATAAGATAGACAATTGGGTTTGTCAGGCAGCAGCCTGTCGTTTGGGTTGATAAAAAACGCAATACAGCACCAGCAAAGGAAAGAAAATCGTAAGGCCCAGCAGCGAATAGGTTTCAAAAAGTCCGATCCAGAAAAAAGACAGGAACCCTGCAATCGCCGCTGCGAAGGCCAGCAAGGCCAAAATACGGCCCACCCAGCCCGACTGCCATAAAAAATTCGCGGCGACCAACAGCAGTACGGCCATCGAAAGGCTCTTGGTCCAAACCCAAAAATGCAGGCGCTGGATCGCTATGTGAATGTCCTCTGATTGGATGTTGTCCAGCATTCGAAGGGTCTGGGCATTTTCAATAAAATCGGAAAGTCCGGCCAGCAAGGCCAATGGCAAAACCAGCCAATACCAGGCCTTGCGGGTTGCCGACCAGCATACGATGCCGAACACCATCAAAAAAAGCGTGTAGGCCAATGCAAAAAAGTTGTCACGCCGCAAGGCGCTGCGCATGGCCTCCATATTGCCGGTCTGTACTTCGGTACCTTCACCAAAAAACTGTTGAAGGGCAAGGGAATCGGGAATAAATTCCAGGGCGAGCATTTTGTTGTGAAAATGGGGCGGTGTGACAAACTGCCGGTCTTTAAGCGGTTGCTGAACGGATAAGCCCACCATAATGGCGAGTATGCCCACCAAAGCGGCAGGCAATAGGGGGTATTGCATAGCGTATGGATTTTGTGGTATCAAAAATAGTTTACCGACTTTCAAAAATTGCATGGCGCAACCGGCTCGGAAAAAGTTCCTTTTCTCAAACAGCCCTGCCAAAAGATTTCGCTAATACACGGCAAAGCAAGTATTCAGACACTGATCCACTTCAGGAAAGGAGACTTTTGGCCGCACTTTTATTCCCTTGCATCCATCCATGAACACTTGTATCCGTAAACCTATCCCATCCTATGTGGGTTTTGTCCTGTTTTTGGCAGGATGCACTTTTTCTTACTTTTTGTTTAATCAACTCAATAAGAACACAACCGGCCGAAAGAAGAACGCCGATACGAATACCTCCCTGAATTGTGAAGTCACTTCTACGCGGATCGGAGGATTTGAGTACATCAAACCGCTGTTGTTTGTCGAACAAAATTGCGAATCGCCCAACCTTCGCTACTTAAAGGATGCGCTTGCGCAGGATATAGAAGGACTGAAAAACAACGGCGATATCATCTCAGCCTCAGTATATGTCCGCGTCTTTGATCATGGAGAATGGACCGGCGTAAACGTGGACAAAAGTTATCACCCCGGGTCCCTTTTTAAAATACCCATTCTGATTACTTACCTGCGCATGGCCCAGAGCCATCCTGGTCTTTTGGATCAAACCTATCTTTTTGAACTGCCCAAAGATAAAATCTTGCCTCCCCAGAATTTTACAGCCGAAACCATACAGCCGGGCAAGCGGTATTCGGTGCGCGAATTGTTGCGTTACACCGTGACATTTTCTGATAACAATGCGCTCTATGTGCTGAATCAGCACCTCGACAACAAAACCCTCGAAAATCTTTTCCTCGACCTGGGCATAGGGTTGCCTGTGCGCAACGAGGAGGACGGCTTTGTTCAAATTTCTGCGAAGGACTACTCTGCGTTCATGAAAACCCTGTTCAATTCCACCTATGTAAACCCGGAACTCTCAGAATTCGCCATGTCGCTTATGGGAGAAAGCAGTTTCAGGGAAGGTTTTGTGCAAGGCCTTCCTCCGCACACCAAGGTGGCTCATAAATTCGGCGAATGGGACAATGGCCAGTATTTCGAACTACACGAATCCGGCGTTATTTATGTCCAGAACCGACCAATTCTCGTCACTATTATGACCAGGGGCGGCAACCGGTCCAGGCTTCCGGTGGTGATTTCCAATCTGACAAAAAGAGTGTACAAGGAAATGCTGGGCAGTTGATCGTTTCACTCCAGTAAAGAAGCCCGCAAAATGTTGATTTTTAACACCATGCGGGCTTTTTTACTGAAGTTGAATCCCTTTATCCCATCACGTGTTTCACCCGCGGCCGATGCGGCGTTATATCGCCCATCCGTGCTTTTTTGGATTCCTCGTAGTCGGTAAAGTTTCCTTCAAAAAACACCACTTCGGCATCGTCTTCGAAGGCCAAAATATGGGTCGCCAGGCGGTCGAGGAACCAGCGGTCGTGGCTGATGATCAGCACGCAGCCTGCAAAATCGTCGAGCGCGTCTTCCAAAGCGCGCAGGGTGTTCACGTCGATGTCGTTGGTCGGTTCGTCGAGCAGGAGCACGTTGCCGCCTTCCTTGAGCGTCATGGCCAGGTGTACGCGGTTGCGTTCGCCACCGGAGGCCACGCCGAGTTTTTTCTGCTGGTCGGGGCCCATGAAATTGAAGCGGGACAGATAGGCCCGGGCGTTCACCGAGGCGTTGCCGACCTGGATCAGGTCGTTGCCTTCCGACACGATTTCGTAGATCGTTTTTTCGGGTAAAAGCGCTTCGTGGCTTTGGTCCACATAGCTCATTTTCACGGTGTTGCCTACGATCACTTCGCCGCTGTCGGCTTTTTCTTTTCCGATCAAAATTTTGAACAGGGTGGATTTGCCCACGCCGTTCGGCCCGATGATGCCTACGATGGCGTTGGGCGGGATGCTGAAATTGACGTTTTCGAACAGCACGCGGTCGCCGAAGCTCTTGGACAGGTTGCGCACTTCGATCACCTGGTCGCCGAGGCGCGGACCGTTGGGAATCCAGATTTCGAGTTTGGCTTCTTTCTCGCGGGCTTCTTCGCCGGCCATTTTTTCGTAGGCGTTCAGACGGGCTTTGCCTTTGGCCTGGCGGCCTTTGGCGCCCATGCGCACCCATTCGAGTTCGCGTTCAAGTTGTTTGCGGCGCTTGTCCTCCTGCCGTTCTTCCTGGGCGAGGCGTTTGGCTTTTTGTTCGAGCCAGGAGGAGTAATTGCCCTGCCAGGGGATGCCTTCGCCGCGGTCGAGTTCGAGGATCCAGCCGGCCACGTTGTCGAGGAAATAGCGGTCGTGGGTGACGGCGATGACGGTGCCGGGGAAATTTTGCAGGTATTGTTCCAGCCATTGCACCGATTCGGCGTCGAGGTGGTTGGTGGGCTCGTCGAGCAGGAGGATGTCGGGCTGGCTCAGCAGCAGTCGGGCCAGGGCCACGCGGCGGCGCTCACCACCGGAGCAGACTTTGATCGGCTTGTCGTCCTCGGGGCAGCGCAGGGCGTCCATGAAGACGCCGAGGCGATAGTCGAGTTCCCAGCCGCCGAAGTGTTCGATCTGTTCCAGCACTTCGCCCTGGCGTTCGATGAGTTTCATCATCTCGTCGTCGTCGGTCACTTCGCCGAGTTTCGTGCCGATGTCTTCGTTCTCCTGGAGCAGGTCCACGATGTGCTGCACGGCCTCTTCGACGATCTGGCGCACGGTTTTCGTGTCGTCGAGTTCGGGTTCCTGGGCCAGGTAGCCGATCTTGTATTGTTTTTCGAATTCGATCTTGCCTTCGTAGTTCTGGTCCAGTCCGGCAATGATTTTGAGCAGGGTGGATTTACCCGAGCCGTTCAGGCCGAGCACGCCGATTTTGGCGCCGTAGAAGAAGGAGAGCCAGATGTTTTTGAGGACTTGTTTGCTCGGCGGGAAGGTCTTGTTGACTCCCGACATGGAGAAGATGATCTTTTCGGACATTATGAATGAAATGATAAAGAGATGGAGTGATGAAGTGATTTTTGGGCGCGCAAAGGTCGGGAAAAAGCGGGAGTCTGCATCATAACTGTTGAAATCAGATCGTAAATAGGCATTGAAACCCTTACCGGCCTCGGTCGTCTATAATCGGCTTATAGTCTGTTCTGAACCCTGGATTTTAACCCAAAATTCAGGTTATGAAAACAAAACTCCTCCTTCTTGCTCTTCTGGGGTCTCTGCACCTCGTCGGACAAAGCGAACCCCTCGTTTACCAGGAACCCGGCGCCGAAAAGATCGTCTCCCAGCGCCACGTGTACCGCACGGTCGGCGACACAGCCTTGTATTTCGATCTTTACCTGCCGTCCCGTCTGAAAACGGGCGAAAAAGTCCCGGTGGTCGTTTTTGTTAATGGCGTCGGGGCGATGGACATGCCGGAATGGCGCGCCTACCAGGACTGGGCGCGACTGGTGGCCAACCGCGGGCTGGCAGCCGTCACGTTTCAAAGCCGTCCGGAACCGTATCGCGCCGGCCAGCCGAACCGGGCGGCTATGGCCGATTTCGAGACTTTGCTCGGCTACCTGCAGCAAAATGAAGTGAATCTCGGTGTCGATGCGGCAAGAATCGGCATTTTCTGCAGTTCAGCCAATGTGAAAACGGCTTTACCTGTGGTGCTGACGCCCGAGCGTCAGAACCTGCGGGCCCTGGTCATTTACTACGGCTCGACGGACGGGGCCGTGCTCACACGCCAGGACATCCCCATCCTGATGGCCCGCTCGGGACAAGACAATGCGCAGCAAAACGAGGACATGGCCGGTTTTTTTGCACAGGCGCTCCGGCTCGACGCACAGGCGGAATTTATCAACTACCCTTCCGGATTGCATGGATTCGACATTTCCAACAACACCGACGAGAGTCGCGCCATCATTCGCAGAACGCTCGATTTTTTTGTCGCCAATCTCCAAAAACCCGCCGGACCCGTGGCGTTTGTGCTGACGCCGGGCAACCTGGGCGAAATGATCGTCGCCCGGCAACGGTCCGAAGAAGGGCTGGACCTGTACCGGAAAACACTCGAACAACACCGGACTTACCTCGCGGAACACCCAAACGGTTCGCCTTTCATCAGCCCGTATTTCGGGGTTGTACGGGAAGAAACACTCAACCAGATCGGATATAAACTACTGAGAGCCAACCGCATCGACGAATCCATCGCGGTTTTTGAAACCAACCGTGGCGCCTGGCCGGATTCACCGAATGCCTACGACGCACTGGGCGATGCTTTTGAAGCCAAGGGCGATGCAACGGAAGCCATCCGCAATGCCGAACTGGCCCTCGAAAAACTGGAGACGGCGCAAGGGCTTCAGCCACAATGGGCCGCCGCCATTCGCCGCAGCGCTACCGATAAACTGCAGCGATTGAAGAAAAATTGAGCAGTCCTCCAATCCGGAACAGAAACAACTTTTATCTATGACACGCAAAATCGCCATCATCGGCGCCGGCCTCAGCGGGCTGGTGACCGCCAAAACCCTCCGCGAGTACGGCCACGACGTCGCGGTATTTGAAAAAGAAAACCGCATCGGCGGCGTGTGGAGCCCCAGCCG
Source organism: Saprospiraceae bacterium (assembly GCA_044224705.1). GTDB lineage: Bacteria > Bacteroidota > Bacteroidia > Chitinophagales > Saprospiraceae > M3007. The sequence continues at coordinate 7,664 of JBGAJY010000020.1, read as the reverse complement.
CCACTACCCCGGCCTGACGACCCAGAACACCCGCGACACTTACGCTTTTACCGATTTTCGGATGCCGAAATCGTATTCCGAATTCCCCACCGGGCAACAAATGTTCGATTATCTGACGGCCTATGTCGAGCATTTCGACGTCGTCCCTTGTCTTCGCCTGGGACACCGCGTCGACGCGGCCGAGCCGGTATCGGACAACGGACATTCCGGCTGGAGGCTGAGCGGCTCGGCAAACGGCGTTCCTTTCACGGAATCTTTCGATTTTCTGGTCGTTTGCAACGGCACGTTCTCCGAACCCGCCATCCCTCCGGCCCCCGGTCGCGAGGCCTTCGAAGCAGCGGGTGGCAAGGTGCTGCACACGACACAGGTGAATGATCAGGCCTTGTATGCCGGTAAAAAAGTCGTCGTCGTCGGTTACGGAAAATCGGCCTGCGACGTAGCCTCGGCAGTGGCTGCCCAGGCTGCTTCCACCCACCTGGTGTACCGGCAGGCCAAGTGGAAAGTGCCCAAAACTATCAAGGGAGTCAATTACAAATATTTCATTCTCAGCCGTTTCGGAGAAGCGCTGACCAAAGCGCGCTACCTCAACCGGGCCGAGCGGATCATTCATGCACTCGGCCTGCCGCAACGCGCCCTGCGCAAGTTCCAGGGCATTTTTGCGCAGCAACAGCAACTGGGAGCGGCGGGTTTGATGCCCGAAACTTCTATCCAGGACTTGCTGTACGGCGAACTTAGCGTCGAATCGGACGGCTTTTTTCAACAGGTTCGGGAAGGCAGGATGACGGCGGTCAAAGGAGAAATCCGGCAGTACCACTCCGGTAGCGTGGAGATTCCCGATGGTACTCTGCTCCCGGCCGATCTGGTAATTTATGGCACGGGCTTCGTTCAGGAACAGCCGTTTTTGTCACCGGCGCTGCGCTCGCTTTACACTGATTCCGACGGCAACTACCACCTCTACCGCCACATCCTGCCGGTGCGGGTGCCCGGGCTGGCTTTTGTGGGCTACAACTCTTCCTTCTTCTGCAACCTGACTTCTGAAATGGCAGCTTTGTGGCTGGCGGAATACCTGGCTGGCCATTTGAATTTACCGGACGCGGCAACCAAGGAGGCGCAAATCAATGATCACCTCCAGTGGCGCCTCCAATTCCGTCCCAACGGCCTGTACCGCAATGCCAGCGTGTATCCCTTCAACCTGACTTACGTGGATTGGCTGCTCAGCGACATGGGCGCCCGATTGCCCTTGCGGGCATTGCTGTCGGAATGGTTGGTAGTGGTCGAGCCGGGAAATTATGCAGGAGTAAAACGGAAGATCAGCGCAAACGGGGTTAAGAAGTAGTTTGAGTGAATCTTGGCGGTGAAAACCTTGATCTGAAATTTGCAAAAACAATGCGCCCGCAGCCTTGTTATTTTGCCTCGAATTTCACCTTCCATGCGCAAAACACTCCTGCCCTACCCCCAAGTACCCCAACTCGCCAAAACCGACCTCGCCTACGCCACAGGCGATCCCGCGCTTCGGCCTTTTTATCAATACCCTCCCGAAATCGGTCAATTTGCCCAGGTTATTGCAGATAAAGCCACTGAGGACATCCCTCGCGAATCCCTCGTCCGGGTGCTGAATGGGCAGTATCAGGCCCTTAATCCAACTGCGCCGGTGGTGGAAAATATCGCCGCGCTGGGCGAGCCAGGCACCTTCACGGTCACCACAGCGCATCAGCCTACCCTCTTTCTGGGGCCCTTGTATTTTATCTACAAGGCCATTACTACGATCAACCTGGCCAGGGAGGTTCAATCCGCCACCGGACATCGGATCGTCCCGGTATTCGTCCTCGGCAGCGAAGACCATGACCTCGACGAACTGAACCATATTCATTTGTTCAACAAAACCCTGGAATGGCAACCCGGCCAAACCGGCGCCGTGGGCAGTATGGACTCCGCCACGCTCCGGCCGGTGCTCGACGAACTGAAATCCATTCTCGGCGACAGCGCCCCGGCGCAGGCCTTGTTTGCCCGCATCGAACGTGCCTATACCTCATCAGCGACCTTTGGTGAGGCGACCCAGGCATTGCTCCACGAAATATTCGGCCGCTTCGGACTGGTGGTGCTGAACATGAACCATCCTGTGTTAAAACGTCATTTTATCCCGGTGCTGCGCGCGGAATTGCTGGAACAGGTTTCCCAAAGGCTGGTCGGCGAGGCCACGGAGCGCCTGAATGCAGCCGGCTTCAAAACCCAGGCTACCCCACGGGAGATCAATTTGTTCTACCTCGTCAAAGGTCTACGGGAGCGCATCGTGCAGGAAGGCGACGTATACAAAGTGCTGAATACCGAACTGGTTTTCCCCCGCGAGGCCATGCTGGATGAAGTGGAGCAGCACCCCGAACGCTTTTCACCGAATGTGGTGCTGCGGCCGCTGTACCAGGAAATGATTTTGCCCAATCTCGCTTACATCGGCGGTGGCGGCGAGCTGGCGTACTGGCTGGAGCGCAAGCCCTTGTTCGAACATTTCGGGGTCAATTTTCCGATGCTCGTACGCCGCAATTCGGCGCTTTGGATCGACCGGGAGGGCGGGAAAAAATTGCGGAAGCTCGGTTTCGAACCGGTTCATTTTTTTGCCGATACGGATAGCCTGGTTCGCGATTATATCGCAGCGCATGCATCTGGCGAAGTCAGCCTGGAACCCGAATTGGCCGACATGAAAGACTTGTACGAACGCATGGCACAAAAGGCCGCCTCCGTCGATCCGACTTTGGAAAATGCCGTGCGCGCCGATGCGGTAAAAGCCGCCGCTAGCCTCGAACAATGGCAAAGCCGCCTGATCCGTGCCGAAAAGCAAAAACACGAAGTGGCGCTCAATCAGATCCGTGCCGGAAAGGAAAAACTGTTCCCCGGCGGCGGATTGCAGGAGCGGCACGACAACTTCCTGGCTTACCTGCTCAAATACGGCGAGGTATTTCTGGACGAATTAGTCGCGCATTTTTCAGCCCTGGAAAAAGGGTTTGTGATTCTGGAAGAGGAATAAAAAAGCGGCCACGGGAATCACCCGCGGCCGCTTTTTTATTCCTCTTCATTCAATTCCTCAATCCCGCACCAGGATCACCGGTTTGGTTTGCACCAGTTGGCCGGCCTGAACCCGTACGAAATACATGCCCGGCTGGATATTGCCCGCCTGCCATTCGTAGCGGCCTTGGCCGTTCGTCTGTCCTTCGTTCAATCTGGCAACTTCCTGACCCAGGGTATTCAGTATACTGATCTGCACCTTGGCAGCGTCCGTATTGACCTGGATCGTCAGGGTTTCGGAGAACGGCACGGGGAATACCCGCACGTCGAGGCCTGCAAGCGTCACTTCCGGTTCATCCCCGAGGTGGGGCTGTGCAGAATCATCCGAGCAAAGCCCTTCAAAGAACACCACGGAACCCCAGTGGGCCGCATTGCCATACTGGTCGAACGGAGCGCCCAGCAATACCGTGCGGTTGCTGATGGCGGCACTGGTGCCGAGGGCATCGCCCGCCGCGCCGCCGCCATCGGTGAGTTGGCCCACCAGGGCGAAGCCTTGATCGATGAGCAGGTAGACGAAAGCTTTGCCCGAGTTGTCGCCGAACGGATTGTCGCCCGGAGCGGATACCACGGCATACTCGCCGTCGATTGCGACGGCTGCGCCGTAGTGGTCGCCGGGGTGGCTGTATGGGTTGGTCAGCAAGGTCATTTGACCGTGCGGATTGAAGGCAAATGCCGCGCCCGCATCATCACCTGTCAGGTCATTGTACGGCGCTCCGACGAGTGTGAAACCGCCACTGATAGCTACACTGGAACCGAATTTGTCGCCCGCGAGGGTTTGTGCGCCGTGGAGTTTGGCCACCTGGCCCCAGCTGTCGGCCCCGCCCTGGTTGCGGTTGAAGCGGTAGGCGGCACCGGATTCAGCGCCCTGGTCGTCATCGCCGGGTGCGCCGATGACCACGTTTTCGCCGTCAATGGCAACGCTCTGACCAAAGTTGTCGTTGGCTTCTCCGTCGGAAGCAATGAGTTGAGCGGCTTGGCCCCAGTTGTCCGTTGCGCCGGTATTGCGGCCGAAGACGTATGCCGCCCCAGCGTCAGCGCCGTGAATGCCATTGTGCAGCGGAGAACCGGCCACCAGCCAGTTGCCATCCAGCGCAACGGCTGCGCCGAAGTTGTTGCCTTCGCCGGAATCGCTGGCAAACAATTTTTTCGTCTGTACCCAGGAATTGGGGTTGACGGCATTTTGCTGATAGATAAATACCGCGCCGGCATTGCCGGACATTTCGTCGTCGGAAGGCGCACCGACCGCGGCGATGTCTTTATGAATAGCGACACTGCTGCCGAATTGGATGCCTGCCGACAACTGGTCGGGCTGGAGGCGAAGGACACCCGTCCACTCTCCGTTCACGCGGTGCAGCAGGTAAGCGGAGCCGACGGGTTGGCCGTTCGAGTTCTTTTTATTGGAACCGACAATTGCCCATTCGTCGTCGATATCGACGGAAATGCCGTATTCGTCAAATGCGCCGCCGTTTTTGGCGATGCGTTTGGCCACTTTCTTCCAGTCCTGGGCCTCGTCCACGTAACCGTCGCAGTCGTCGTCGTAGTCGTTGCAGATTTCAACGCGCGGGTCCACCTTGATGAGGAAACTGCAATTCACGGAATTGCCCGCAGCGTCAGTGGCCGTGGCTGTTACGTTGGTGTAGCCCAGTTCGAAACTCGAATTCGGATCATTCGTGTATTTCAGCGTAACTCCCGAACAGTTGTCGTGCGCCGTGGCCGAATAACCGACCGTGGCCGCGCAATCCAGTTCATCCGTTTGAGTCGTGATGTTTGGCGGACAAACGACCGTGGGATATTCATTGTCGTAAATGGTCACGGTCATCGAGCAAGTGCCCGTGTTGCCCGCGCCGTCCGTTACCTTGTAGGTGACCGTTGTGGCGCCGAGCGGGAAAAAGCCCGGCGAGTCGTTGGTCAGCGGATCGATAAAACAGTTGTCGTTGCCGAAGGCATTGCCGAGATAACCGATGGTGCGGCCGCATTGACCGAAATCGTTGGGCTTGGTGATGTTGGGCGGGCAGATGACTGTCGGCGCTTGAATATCGCTGATGCTGACCGTAAAGGAGCAGGTAGCAGAATTGTTGCTCGGGTCCTTGGCTTGCCACACGTTCGTTGTGATGCCGACAGGGAAGATGGAGCCGCTTGGCAGCCCGCTCAGAAGCTCCGGCGGGTCAATTTCGCAGTTGTCCGTTGCCGTGGGTGTCTCGTATGATTCCACTGCTCCGCAGGCGCCCGGGGCGTTGTTGTCCACGATGTTGGCCGGGCAGGTGATCGTTGGCAAAGTCACATCGTTGACTGTTACGTTGAAGGTACAGGTGTCGGAATTACCCGATGGGTCGTATGCATAAAAATATACTGGCGACGTGCCAATGGGAAATTCAAACTCGACGGTAATGGGGTGGCTGTAGTTGCAGTTGTCGCTATAAAGAACGATGGAGCTCAGCACTGCGCCGCACTCTGCAGGATCACTGTCGACAGTAAAATCGGCCGGGCAAATAGCTACAGGCGGAGTCTGATCCGCTACTGTGACGTTGAAGGAGCATGTACCCGTCAGTCCTGCTCCATCTGTGGCTTTCAGCGTCACCAGGGTGGTGCCCAGGCCGAAGATCTCGCCGGGTGCAGGTGTCTGGGATTTGGCCGGATTGGCGGTGCAGTTGTCTGTCGCCGTGCCCAGACTGGTGTAATCATCCAGCACAGCCTGGCATGAGATGTCCGCGGCGACGGTTTTATCAGGCGGGCAGCTGATCGTGGGCGGCGTGCCGTCACTGACTGAAACGTTCAAGTGATAGTTGCCGGCGTATGGATACCACTCAGCGCCTTCCACTACGATGTAATAAGTGCCGGCCGGCACGTTCATTAAAATAGAAGCATCTGCCAGACCGAGGTTGTCGTCGTCAGCAATCTTTATCCCATCGGAGTTTAACAACGATAAACTATTAGGGAAAGTCGTCTGGTCGAGCGAGATGTCAACAAGACTTTCACAAGTGTTGATGGTGAATCGATAAAACACATCGGGAGAGGGATTTCCGAACTCGCTGGTCCAGCAGTTGTATGCGAGCGTGTTCCCGGAAGTACTGTAAGGCAGTGAGCCAATGACGATCGGATTGGCGAACACATTGCCTTCGGGATCGGGCTGGACGAGAAACGACCAAACCGGACAGTTGCCGGCCGTACCCTGGGCATTGGCCGGTCGTACCTGCCAGTAATAAGTCCCGGCCTCGAGCGATCCGACCGTAACACTCGTTGATTCACCGGTAGAATACAAAGGCGGGTTCGGTGACGTACCGAAATACACCTCATAACTGGTCGCACCCGGTGCGGCTGGCCATGATAGTGTCAGCGGACCAGGCAGGCAATATATGTTGTAGTTATCCGGCGCCACGGGAGCGTCCAGGCAGGGCGGAATCGGAGGAGGGCAACTGATCGAAAACTTTATCGATGAACTTACCTCCTCGGACCAATTCGGATCCATGTTGGGGAGAGCTTCAATCAGGATGTAATACTCATTGCCCGCAGTTAGCCATCCCATGTCGACAATATCCCCCGCAAATACTATCCATTGAAGGCATCCATCGAGCCAGCCATTCTGATTGCACCCGTCAGAAGCCGCTTTCAAGGAAAAAGTCACCCAAGACATTGCTGATCCATCACCCCCATTTAATAATTCTTCTGTCCCAATGTAATATTCACCCGACTGGGTCGGGGTAAAACTATATACCCTCTCTTCACCCCCGGAATAATTGTACCATAAATCACAAGAAATTTCATTCTGCCAGGCTCCTCCGGGATATTTAAGCGACACGCTGACCGGCGTGCCGCAGGTCAGCGTCTGAATATTCAAACAGGGATCCGGCGGCGGGGGTGGGCTTACGATCTTGAAGGTTTGTTCACCGGAAGACACGTCATCGGAGACCACCAAAATATAATACATCTCCTGGCCAAAGAGTAGCCCCGTGTTAAAGTTGTCCGAAACCCAGGCGGTGCCTAAACAAATCCAGTTGCTTGAATTGCATCCGCCCTCTTTGTAGAAGTAATTGAATATCGCATTTTCGTCTGTCGATTCTATATTAATCGTATAAACACCCGGATAGGTCGTTGTAAACTTATATATTTTTTCCTGCCCTGGTGAAGTTTGGCCACAATTTGGGGCAGGATTCCAGACCCCCGGGCCTGAAAGCGTCACTGATATCGGCGTGTCCATCGCGACGGAAGTGATGTTTGAGCAAGGATCTTGTGACATAAGCGGGACGGCCAGGAGGCTCATCCAGCACATCAAGGCGAGTAATCGCGCAAAATTTGTCATGGTAAAAGGTGGTTAATGGCGGGAAAAGAAGATCGCTTGAAATGATCTGCACAGTGGCATTTTGCTTGATCATATCATTTATTCAGCAATAAGCTTTACCATTATTTCACCTTTTTACACTGATGCAAGTCATCCGGCCAATTGATATTTATCAAGTAAACCGGGAGCAAAAACGAGGGCGCATCTCCTGCAAACAAATGGAGCAGTGGGCCTTCCAGCGCATCATTTCTATATCTCCGGCCTTGCTGTGGGCATAAAATGCGAGGGCCGCCGGGATCATCCCGGCGGCCCTCATTCGGCTGGTAAAAAC
>JBGAJY010000272.1:0-6573 GCA_044224705.1 Saprospiraceae bacterium | reverse complement strand
AAGGAGTTTTTGCCGGATGTCTTTGGCGCGCTGGCGGGCCAGGTCGTCGTCGTTTGTCCAGTCGCTCAGTTACGGTTTGGCCGTTTGAAACCCGCCGGGGTCATCGGGGCGGTAGATCAGGGCCTCTTTTTTCAGTCGGGCGAATCCTTCTTTCAAAGTCAGGTCGGCAACTTTAAACATCAGGGATTGCAGTTCCCGGGCGTGTTCAAACCGGCCTTTTTCAAACAGGGTGAAAAACCTGGACAGGCTTTCCGAAAAAATTTCCATCGCAAATTCCTGTTCGGTTACGACGGCATAAGCCGGAAGCCGGCCAATGCGCTTTCGCAGCCAGGGCAGTGTGACCTGCCGCAGGGAACCGACCAGTTCAGTCCAGGTTTTTTCCTCCCGCCGCCTCAGGCGAGCGAGTTGATGGGTAAAATCACTGGTGTCGGACGCACTCGGAATTCCTTCATTCATGACATGACAGGGACAGACAAAACGTGACCATTTTTTTCAAAAAAAATAATGGAGGCACAAAAAAAGCCAAAAGCGGGGAAGGGTCGGAAAAATTTTTCCCGAATGGCTGTCACGTTTTGTCCCCCTCGCTCATATCTCCACATCAGTACATGCCGACGACGACTGGCAAGACTTTCCTGGCTCCGCCGGCATGTACGTTTCGAACTATCACTATCCTTCATCCTTAACTATCTGCTCTAACTAACATGAAAAAAGCATTTCAGCTCAGCCTCCTGCTGCTCAGCGGCGCCCTCCTGACCCTCACCTCCTGCAAAGACGACAAACAAACCACGCTGCCCTCCTGCGAAGGCGTTCACTGGGAATACTCCGGCGACGAAGGCCCCGACCACTGGAAAGACCTCTGTGTCGACTACACGAGCTGCGGCGGCCCGGCCCAGTCGCCCATCGACATCACCGGCGCGCAGGACGACAACACCCTGGTTGCTATCGGCGAACATTTCGTCTCCTCCACGACCCACGCGGTCAATAACGGCCACACCGTCCAGTTCAACTGCGACGCCGGCAGCGAAATCACGGTCGACGGCCAGACCTACAAACTGCTCCAGTACCACTTCCATACGCATAGCGAACACACCGTCGGCGGTGTGGCTTACCCGATGGAAGTACACTTCGTGCACAAAAACGAAACGACGGGCAAACTGGCCGTCGTCGGTGTATTCTTCAAGGAAGGCGCTGAAAACGAGTTCCTGAAACCCTTCATCGAGCACCTGCCGGCTACCAAAGACGCTACTTTCGACGACGCCAACCTGTCGTTCAACGTGTCGGACTGCCTGCCTTCCAACCGCAGCTACTACACCTACGGCGGTTCGCTGACCACCCCGCCCTGTTCCGAAATCGTCACCTGGCTGGTTATGCAAAACCCGGTCGAGGCTTCGCACGAACAAATCGAGGCATTCCACAGCGTAGAACACGACAACGCCCGCCCCGTACAGGCGCTGGGCAGCCGTTCGCTGAAACATGCCAGCCTCTGATCAAGCCTGTCATTCTCTCCCTACGTTCGGATTTTAAACCGAGCCGGTCGTCCTTTACAGGGCGGCCGGCTTTTTTGTGAAATAGTCGTTCGGCGACTTTTTCCCCTGAAACTGGAGGCATCGCTGATATCTTTGGACATCTTACTCACTACCCTCCTGCCATGTTTATGAAACCAATTTTGCTTCTCCTCACGCTTGTTTGCAGTTGTTCTATCGCCCAGGCACAGGTATCGCCGCCGCCCGTGCTGTGCGGCAATGATATTTTCAGCCAGATCGTGCGCACCCAGCACCCCGAACTGGCCGCAAATTTCGACGCCACCTTCGACGCCGCGCGCCAACCGCAGGCCGGCGTCCGCAGCCCGCTTACCGTCAACGTCGTCGTGCACATCATCTGGAAAGACCCCGCAGAAAACCTCTCCGACGACATCGTACTCGACCAGATGGCCGTGCTCAACGCCGATTACAACCGCCTGAACGCCGATACCGGCAACCTGCGGCCGGCCTTTCAGCCCGTAGCCGGCAGCGCCGGCATTCAATTCAATCTCGCCGCCATCGAACGGGTGCAAACCACCCAGCTCTTCGAAGTGGACCTGCTGGGCACCAACCTGCTCACCGAGGTAAAACATACGGCCCAGGGCGGCAGCGACGCCTGGGATACCGAACACTACCTCAACATCTGGGTCTGTAAAATCCAGCCCATCGCCTTCGGCCCCATCGTGATCGGCCAGGTTCTAGGTTTCGCCTTCCCGCCCGCCGACCTGCCCAACTGGCCCGCCGGCAGCAACGCACCCAACGCCGACGAAGACGGCGTGGTGATCGATTTCCGCGCCTTTGGCAGCAACAATCCGAATACCATTGAAATACCCGGAGGCACCGGCGACCTGGCGATCAAAGGCCGCACTCCGGTGCATGAAATCGGCCATTATTTCGGCCTGCGGCATATTTGGGGCGATGGCGGACTGCTGGGCCCCAATGACTGCGCCCAAAGCGACGGTATCGACGACACGCCCTTCGCCGATGCCCAGTCCAATTTTGACTGTGACGTCACGAAAAACAGCTGCCCCCAGGTGGAGCCGTTTTACAATGCCGACATGCCCGATCTGATCGAAAATTACATGGACTACGCCAGCGAGGACTGCATGAACATGTTCACCCAGGGACAGGTCGCGCTTATGCGAAATGTGCTGCAAGGGCCGCGCAGCGGGCTGCTGGATGCGGTGGCGACCCACGAATTGCAGGCCGCTCAGGCATTTCTGCTCTACCCCAATCCGGCCAGCGGATCAGTCACCGCTGAGTTTCAATCCCCTCTGTCGGGTGCTGCGACCTTCCGTCTGATCAGCCCCGACCGACGGGCGGTAAAAACCTTCGTTGTCGCGGCCGGCCAACCCCGAATCGATCTGAATTTGAGCGGCTTGCCTGCCGGACTGTACTTTGCAGAATTGCGAAACGAGGAATCAGTTGTAGTTAAAAGACTGCTGGTCAACTAATTACTTGCCGTGAATCTGTTTGTGCCCCCTGCGTTTGAGGTCAACCGACTTCAAGCCGTAGGACCGCAAACGCATCATCCCCCCAGCCACACTTTGAACTCTCCCGCCCGCTCCCGGCTCACGAAGACTTCGTCCGGAGCGGGCGGGTTCGTTTCCAGCTTGAGGCGGCCGTTGAGGTGCGGCGCGATTTTCCCGATGGCGTTCAGGCGAACGCTCATGCCCCGGCTGATGCGGAAATAGTCGCGTGGGTCGAGCAGGCGCTCCAGTTCTTCGAGGGTGTGTTCGACGAAATATTTTTTTCCGGAAAAAGTAAAAGCCTGCGTCAGCCCGTCGGCCGAGCGGAAAAAGGCGATGTCGGTGCTGAGCAAAAAGGTCATTTGCTGCCCGGTTTTGACCAGAAAACGGTCTTTATAGGCGTCTTTTTTGAAAAAGCGCTCGATCATTGATAAATCGAAAGGTGCCGCGCTGCGGCGGTTTTCGACCTTGCTCAGGGCTTTTTCCAGTTCTTCCGGATCAACGGGTTTGAGCAAATAATCCACGGCATTTACCTTGAATGCCTGCACGGCGTACTGGTCGAAAGCCGTGGTAAACACCACCGGAGCCGTTACTTCCACCTGTCGGAAAATATCGAAACTGAGTCCGTCGGCGATCTGGATATCCATGAACACGAGGTCGGGGGCGGGCAGGGCGTGCAGCCATCGCACGGCGCTCTCGACCGAATCGAGGGTGTCGAGGATCTGGCAGGCCGGGCGGGCGGCGAGCAGCAGTTTGCTGAGCTGGCGGGCGGCGGGGAGTTCGTCTTCGATGAGGAGGATGCGCATGGTTTAATTTAAATCGATCACCGGTAACAACACCGTAAAATACTCCCTCGACACGATCACTTCCACCTCCCGCCCGGTCAGCATGCGGTAGCGCGAACGGATGTTGTCGAGCCCGACGCCGGTGGAGTCCATCACCTGGTTCTTGCGTTGCAGGTTGTTGCGCACCACGAGGTGGCCGTTTTCGGCAAAAACTTCGATGGTAAGCGGTTTTTCCGTGGAAATCACGTTGTGTTTGATCGCGTTTTCAAACAACATCTGGAGGGAAAGCGGGATCACGGCGGCGTTTTGCCCTCGGTCCAGGTCGTGCAGGCTCGTGCGCAGGTTGTCACCAAAACGTTCTTTTAATAGAAAAATATAGGATTGCAGATAGTCCAGTTCCTCACCCAGGGGGATGATTCTGGCCTCCCGGCTTTCCAGCACATAACGGTACACTTTGCTGAGTTGCTGCACAAAACGCACCGCCCGTTCCGGCTCTTCCGGGATGAGGTAGATCAGCGTGTTGAGGCTGTTGAAGAGAAAATGCGGGTTCACCTGGTTGCGCAGTCCTTCGAGCTGCGATTCGAGGTTCTGGCGCTCCAGCGTGGCTTTTTCCGCCAAAGCGCGTTCGAGTTGCAGGTAAAAACCGAAAGCCTCGTAGACCGACAGCACCAGGGCCGTGAGGATCAGCGTCGGGATGAATTTGAGGAGCAGATTCGGCGTTTCCCTGTGGCCGTCCAGCATGATTGCAAACACATAGTCGAGCGTGAACGTCACAACACAAAAAAGCACTAAAAACAGCGGTATGAGCCACATGACGCGCTTGCCGATGTCTGCAAACCGCGGATATTTCCACTTGATCCGGCTGTACAGCCAGCGCATCGAAAACCAGAACACACTCGTGTAGGCCAGCGACATCGGAATGCAAATAGCGATAAACGCCCAGTCGCCCTTTTCATAATAATCGCTGAACAGCAACAGAGACATCAGGATACTGGCCAGCGGGATGCCGATGATCAGCATCCAGCGGTCGTCAAATCCGGCAATGTCTTTGAAGCATTTTTGGGCCATAGCCTGTGGTTGAATGGATCAAAAGTAAAAAGTTGTTTGAGTTATCCGGCCGTGGCGTGAACCCCACCCCCGACCCCTCCCCAAAAGGGGAGGGGTGACATGTTGGTCCGCGCCAGTCACCCCTCCCCTTTTGGGCTCTTGATTACCCAAAAGTTCATTGAAATATTTGTGATTTGTTAAGAGGAATTGAGTTTATGGAAGGCCTCAAAGGCTTGGAGGATTAATTCGAGGTCCCGTAAGCCCCTCCAAATGATTTTGGAACCGATCGGTTTTCCTTTTTGCAACATACTGCCGCCGATTTGAGCGACGATAAGCAAAAAATCGCCGATAGTTGGATTAGGCTTATCGGGATCATACTTGGCATCGGCTTTGGCCTTCAAATACAAGGCGCCAGCCTTGTAGGCTATGGGATCAAAGCCGGCTATTTGCATCGGTTCATCAGGTTGCTGGCGAGCCAGGAACTGCAAGTTGAGTACTTGAACGGCGAGCAAACTGTATAAAGCGATAGCGTTTTCAAGTGATTGAGGTTCTTTGAGTTGTAGTTCTTCTATTTTGCAACCGACCTTCAGAACATGATGGAATTGCTCGATGCGCCAACGCAATTTGTAGTAATGAACCATCTGAAGGGCATCGGAGAGGGAATTTACTGGCAAAGTGGTAAAAAGCAACCAGTCGATGGGTTTGGACACTTGCTCAGGGGCGCCTACTTCCCGTGCCCATACTACCTGTAATTCAATGGCTTGGCGTTTAATCTTGGCTTTGGAGGAGTTGTTAGGCCGAAGGGTAAATGAGGCATAACGAACTTCCAGGCGTGCTTTTCGTCTTTTGCCAGGGTCCGAATCCAGAATATCCACATCGAAAGTGCCCTGCGCCACAGGCTGCGCGGCGAGCAAAGCCGGCCGGATGGCCATCTTGCTCTCTTTTTCTATGCGATCACCACGAGCCCGGATAAGGTAATGAATATGAGCATGTTGCTGGAACTCCAGCACCTCGTGAATATCAGCTTCCCGGTCGCACAACTCAATAAAAGTTGTTGGTGTGTCCTGGGCAAAGGTCTCATGCAACAATCTGGTCTGTTGCAGCCATCGATAACTCTCTTTGGATTCGATGGGTAATTCCTTGCGCTTGGCTTTGCGTACGCCTAATTCATCCAAACGCCGATTCCACGCGTACTGATCAAACAAACCCAGGGGAACACCCTGTTCATTGATTAACAGGTGGTTGTGAACATAAAACCCTTTTTGATGCTCCTGCTGCAGAATTTGCAAACGCGAGGATGCCCGATTGCTGCTGTAATCCAAAGTAGTCGTATCCTGAATGGCTAATACCACACAAGGCTTGGTTTGGCGAACCCAATCAACTACCCGATCACGTTCAGCAGCGTGGATCATATAAGACTGCACCTGTTTATTGGACAAAAAACGATAAGCGCCTTTCGTTTGTGAGCGTCTGGAAAAACATTGTGGAATGGTAAACCCAAATTGGCTCCCCAATGCCGCCAAAACGCCCAAAAATCGTTTAGAACGCCGCTTATTGCCAAAAATACAATGCGCGGACAAGGCCGATAAATATTCCTGTAACACATCACAAATATTTCAATGAACTTTTGGGTAATCAAGAGCCCAAAAGGGGAGGGGAGACTGGGCATGGGCCGACACGGCTCCCCTCCCCTTTTGGGGAGGGGTCGGGGGTGGGGTTGACACAGCGGTTGGAATAACTCAAACAGCTTCT
>JBGAJY010000271.1:0-6610 GCA_044224705.1 Saprospiraceae bacterium | reverse complement strand
CGGCTGAACGGGCTTCTTCTGACGAAGTGCTGAGGGTGATGTCCGGGTTTTTCCCCGAGCTCTTGGTGGCATTTTGCCGACAGGCAGTTGACAGCAACAAGCATGCGGAGATGCAAAAGGCAAGTGTGAAATGGAGTTTACACATGGTCATTTGTTTTAGTGAGAAAAATTTTAGTTTGGATAGCAGCAGATGGTTAGGGCTTTTGTGTGTCAGTCTTGATGGAATGAGGTTTAATTGTTTCTTAAAATGCAAATATTTCAAAATAAAAGTACAATAATTATGTAAATGTCAATAAAAAAACCGGCGCCGGGGGTCTCCCGGCGCCGGTTATATTTCCAAAATCGATTGGATCAACTCAGGAATCCGCCAGTTTCTTCTTCACTTCAAACCGGATCAGCGCATAGCCGATGCCGTTAAAATTATGGTCCGCGACGCTGGTATAAAGTTTCATCGCCCGTTCTTCATCTCCCGTCATTTCGCAGGATTTTGCCAGCCAGTATTGGTTATACACCCATTCGGTATCCCCCTGTTCGAATTGTTTGACGGCCTCTGCGTATTGTTTTTGCTGAAAATTCAGATAGCCTTGGGCGAGGTGGTAGCCGTTCAATTTTTTAGGGTCTTTGGAGGCTTCCATCATGGTTTTCAAGCGCTCCAACTTGCTTTTGGCGGCATCGAAATTGCCTTCCTGAGCATCCGCCAATGCTTGAAATTGCAGAATGGTGGACTGCAAAACGAGCTCGATGTCCGTGTCGGAGGTTCCGACTTCTTCGGCAAATTGCCTGGCGACGGCAGACATCTCCGGGAATAATTCCCTCAGTTTGGCCGTCTGCCCCTGGTGAAATGTTATCCAGGCCGCATCTTCCAAGAGGCTTTGTTTGGCCAGCGTCAGCTGACCGGACGGCAAATGAAGGGCCTCAATGTTTCTGAGGGTATTCATCAGGCTGTCGAGGCCTTCCTGCGGTTTGCCGTCGTACAGCCAGGTGTACAGTTCGAAACGGGTAGTCCGCAAACGGTCCGGTTCGTATTTGGCGGCTTCGCGGAAGGTCTTACGGGCGTCGTCCATCTGACCTAAAAAAGTTTCGACATGGCCTTTTTTCAGGTAAGCCACCGGATCGGTGGGGTCCAGTTCGACTGCTTTGGCATAAGCCGTTCGGGCGTTCGGCAAATCGTTCAGGGCCCGGTAACTGTCGCCGAGGGCAATATGAGCCGAAGAGCTGTTGGGGGCCAGTGCCACTAATTTTTGGCCATAGGATTGGGCTTTTCCGAAGTCTTTGGTGTTGTAGTACAGATAAGACTCGATACTGGCCATGTACGCTCCCGGCCAATTGGGCGCCAGTTCCAAGGCTTTTTGAAAGCACTCGCGGGCTTTATCGGGTTGATTTCCGGCATGGTAGGTATTGCCCAGCATGACCTGGAACCTGGCGATCCCGGGGTAATCCTGCACCAGTTTTTGACAGTGGATAAGTTGCTGGTCCCAATCATAACTCAGCAGGGATTGGCCATAGGCGATCACCTGTTTCTCCATGCCGCTGGCGTTGGCGGCATGCCGCGCGGAAGCCCGGATATCGGCTGCAAAATTCTGATTGTTGTTTGCGCTGTTTGCCCTGAAGTAATAGGCTATCGCGAAAGTGGAATCTTTTTCGATGGCCTCATTAAAGGCCTGATAGGCTTTTTCCCTGTTGTTAATAAGATCGAAGTAAAGCAGTCCCTTTTTCACCGCGGCCCTGGCTTCCTCGGAAGAAGTGGTGAGGGTCAGGTCCGTGGGTTTTTCTGTTGGGTGGGAGGTGTTTTGTTGGCAGCCTGTTGAAAAGTACAGGCATAGCAGGACAGAAAACGGGAGCATCAAGTTGGTTTTACACATGGTCGTTTGTTGAAGTGGTGAAAATGATTTTTTAATAAAAATATAAAAAAATTACTTTTTAAGATAAAATAAGGCAAAAGAAAACACCTTACTCAAAACTATTATTTTAGAGAAGATCTCTCGCCCATGCTTTTTCGGCGTGTTTTATTCACCACTTGTTCCAAGCGCCGATCGGTCCTCATTGCGCCTTTACAGCCCTTCCCCAGGCCACCTTCTCACCCGCCTGCGCCCGAATCCAGTACATCCCTGCCGGCCAATCGCCACTGCTCATGTTGCATTTTTCGCGTCCCGCCGACTCCGTTTGCTGTGCCACAATGCGGCCGTTCAGTTCGAATATCGTCCATTGCACCGGCGATTGCGTCACATCCCGCAGCGCCAGATGGATTTCGTCGGCGAAAGGACTGGGCCAGGCCAGTATGGCAAAACCATTGTTCTCATCCCCGATTTGCTCCGTTCCGCTCACAAATTGCAAGGTGACGACGCTGGTGTACACGAAACACCCTTCAGCATTAAAAATGCGGCAACGCAGCTGCTGTCCGTTTTGCAGACCAAAATCGTAGCCTTTGATCAGCATCGAATCCGTATTCGCATAGAAGTAAAAACTCAGGAAGGCGGCGGGTTTCCACTCTCCCTGCGACAGGTATTGCCACTCGTACTGCAAACCGTTCCCCTGGGTATGCACCACGAGGGAGACGAGTTGGTCCTGCGCGATATTGACCAGCTCCGGCAAGGGCATCACCACGGGCGTATCCAGCGGTACAAGCGCCGCCTGATACGACACTATCGTAACCCCGTTTACATCCGTCACCAGGCAGCGGAAAAAACCGGTGTTCATATCCGGCGCAGCATTGGCGTCTATTTGAAGCAGCGGGCTGTGCGTGCCGGAATAAACCGCATCGTCCGTCAGATCGATATTGATGCCGAGGCTGGGCGAACGTTGCCATTGGTACGTCAGCCCTTCGCCCACCGCGCCGACGTACATGTAAGCGTTTTCGCCCTTGCAGAACGCAACTTCCTGCGGCTGTACACAAATCGCAAAGGGGCAATCGGGCGTGCAAAAAACCGACTCATCGAATTGCACGAGGTGGAAATATTGCAACGGATCGCCGTTGTAATACGGGCCAATGTGTCGTGCGAGCAGGCCAGTGAGTCCGCCGCAGCCGTCGCCCGTGAGCCATGCGATGTCGTCGTCGGTGTTCGAACCCAGCGGCGTGGCGCCCAGCACCTGGCCGTTGGCGTCCCAGCTGAGCAGCGCAACGTCGGCACCGCCCAGGCTGGTGATGCTGCGCTTGGTGCCGTCGATGTCGTTCAGGCCCAGCACGGCGCCGTAAGAAGCCAGCGCATGCACCGATCCTCCAGGGCTGGTGGCGAGCCAGGGTGTGTGCAGGGGGCCGTTGCGGGTATGCCAGAGCAGATTGCCCGAGGCGTCGTATTTGAGTAAAAAATGCGGCTCGTCTCCGCTTTCCACCACGCCGTCGACCACTTCGGCGAAATGATAGGGCTGCGGAAAATTGTACAGGTTGTCGATCGTGAACGATTGAAAAATGTTGCCCTGCTCATCGAGCGCGAACGACGGCGCAGCATTTATCTGGTGAAAAATGGCGGACATATCGTACTGAATATCCGCTACGCCGTAGGTAGAAAACGCATCGACAACATTCAAATTCATTCCTGCGAAGGCTACAAACCCGTTCCGTTGGTTCGGAATATTCGGCGTGAGCAGATCGTCGCCCACTTGCATCGGCGAGCGGTATTCGCCCACGATTACAAGGCGTCCGAACTTGTCGAGGCTCATGCGCGGACTGATCCGGGTCGTTGCCGGACCGCTGAAAGCAGACAGGTTCGGGTTGAAATTGCTGAGCAGTACGCGATATTCAGATGTCGTGGTTTGGGCGATGGACCGGGCGCGTACAAAATTTCCAGCGGCATCGATCTGTATGAGCCCCAGCAGGTTGTCCGGTGGAAAAGTATATTTGAACCCATCGGGGAATTCCAGAATGGGCGTTTCCGGCGCCACCAGATAGATCTGCTCGTCGTTCACGTACAGCAAATCCGTGACGCCCACCGGCGCGCCGTTGCCCGGCGCGCGGATCAGCCAAAGCAGGTTGCCCTGCGGGTCCAGTTTGGCTACAAAACCTTCCGCAATCGGCTGCCCGCTGTAAATCACTTCTCCGCCCAGCACAATTTCACTGCCGTAATACGTGCCGGTCAGGTACATGTTGCCGGCTTCGTCGGCTGCAATCGTGGTGCCGATGCGTTGCACAACGTCGTTCGGCTGTGTCAGCTGCGACAGAAAATACGACCAGAGCTGGTTGCCGGCAGCGTCCAGTTTTTTAATCGACAGGTTGTGGTGAAAGCCTGCCTCATATTCCGAGCGATAACCGATCGTGTACACGGTGCCGTCGGCCGAACGGTGAACGTCGAGTATGTGTTCGCGGGTTTCCACTGCGGAAGCCAGCAGCAGGGTGGGGTGTTCCTCGCAGGTCGTGTAGGGGCCGGCCGGCAGGTTGTCCTGGCCAAACACTTCGATTTGCACGGAGTCGCGGGCGATGCAACCACCTTGCCCGATGGCCTCCACCTGGATGGTATAAAACCCCGGCTGCGTGTACTGGAAAGCCGGGTTCTTCCCCATAGCCGTAGAAGGCACGGCCTGCGGCCCGAAATTCCAGGAGAATTCAGCGCCGATCATGTTCAGGGTGTCGTTCAGTTGAATGGCCGTGCCGACGGCGCCCGTGATCTGTTCTTCATACAACAGGGCCAGGACGTATTCCGGCGCGATCACAGTTTGCTGGCCCAGGTTGCGCTGACAGTTTTGATTTTTGACTTCGAGGAAATAAATCAGCTGGTCCTGTATAGCAGGAGTCTGGAAAAAAAGCGTGTCGCCATTGCCGGTTTGGGTCTCGTCGGGGTTGGCAAAAAAGGAGGAGCCATACAGGCGGTACGACACCCCCGGCACTGAATTCAGGATCAGAATACGTGTGCTGTCGCCCGGGCAAACCAGCGTTTTTTCCGCCACCACCTGGGCCGCGACAGGTAAAGCAGTGACCTCCACTGTGACCTGCTGATCGGCTGTGGCGGTGTTGCACACGTCGGCCAATTCACCGTGCAATTCGAACAAAGTAGTTGTCTGTGGGTACGACGAATAACTTACCTGCACCAGATTGCCCTCGACGCCCGTGGGTTGTCCGTTGGCAAACAGCGTCCAGTATGCCGCGTTGTTGAGCTCGGCGTAGAGTACCACCGGGTCACCCTGGCACAACAGGGTACTCGTCGCGAAAAGGTCCGGTGTATTCAGGTAGGCGAGGGGCATCGTATGCGCGTAGTATTCCACTGCATCGGTCGCCTGACCGTTCGAGACTTCAAGCCGGATGAGGTAATTCTCATCTGGGTTGGGAAAACTGATTTCCAGGTCTTTTTGCGTCGAGACCGGCGTACCGTCGAGGAACCATTGGTAGGTGTAATTGGGCAAATCGGCCGTTTTGTTCAAAATAATTTGCGTTGTGCCGCTGCACAAGGTCGGCGGCACCGTGAAATCCGCGATGGGTTTGTACGGCGCGCCGGCATTACCGGTGATCCAGCAAAACACTACGCCGCCCACAGCCACGGCCTGTTGCGCATCGAGCCATTCGAACTGCAGGGCTTCGGTAAAACCGACCGCCCCGGCGGTTTCCTCCCAGCTCTGTCCGCCGTCGGTCGTGCGCAGCACAGTGTTGTTAAATAACGCGTAGCAGGTTTGCGACCCGATCAGGTGAAGATCGGTCAGGTAGCCGCTGACTGGCGGAACGGGGAGAGCTGACCAGTTTTGGCCGCCGTCGGTGGTTTTGTAAATCACGTTTCCGGCGCCTGCAAAGCCCGTATCGGCATCTGCAAACACCACTTTGTCGGCTCCGCCGAGCGAAGTCGGCGACCAGCTGGTCCCGCCGTTGGTGGTTTTGAGCAGCACGTTGTCGCCGGCCGCGTAGCCGAGGTTGGCATTGACAAAGCAGATGGAATACAGTTCGCTGGAGGTGCCGGAGTTTTGCAACACCCAGGAGGCGCCGGCATTGGTGGTTTTGTAAATATTGCCGTTGCGGCCTGCCGCCCAGCCGGTGGTGGCGTTGATAAAAAACAGGTCGCGGAGGATGTAGCCGAAAGGCCCGCCGTTGCCGATGCCCTCGTAGGCATACGACCAATCGAGGCCGCCGTTGTTGGTGCGGAGGATAATGTCTTCGCCCGCGCCGAGAATGAACCCCACCGCGACGCCGTTTTGCGCATCGAAGAAATGGATGTCGTACAAAGTGGTGCCGATCAACTCAAACCCCGTGCTGTGTTTCAGCGGATCGACGCTCCAGGAGCCGCCGCCGTCGGGGCTCTTTACGACCTGGTCGCCGCCGATAAAGATTTGATTGCCAACGAGAGAGACGCAGTTCATGTCGCCCGGGGCGCCAATGAGTACGGGCGACCACTGAGCCGGCAGGAGGGTGGAGAAAAAACTAAAAACGAGCGCGGCCAAGGGGCGCAACAGAACGGCCTTTTTCATTGAACAAACTTATTTTGTGTGATTCGACTGCCGAAAGTTCGGCCATTTGTTGCGCATGTGGCAGGCCGGATAATGGAAAGGCCGATGGAGATTCAGGGTTTATCCTTCAAAAACCAACCCCAATCAGGTTCAAGGCTTTTTCATGAATATGCCGGCCGGTTATTAAAAAAGCATTTTGTCAGTTTGTGGCAAAGTTGTTTCAGCCCTCGGGAGTACTTTTCATGGCTGA
>JBGAJY010000270.1:0-6633 GCA_044224705.1 Saprospiraceae bacterium | reverse complement strand
CAGGCTTACAGCGACGCAGGCAACTGGACGGGTATCATTTTCGGAGTGTACAACGCCGTTTCGGCCGTTTATGCCCTCCTGTTGCCCAAAATTGCCGCCCGCCTGGGCCGGAAGCGCACGCATGCCATGTCGCTGACCATCGGCGGCCTGGGGCTCATCTCCATGTATTTTGCCAAAACGCCCGAATTCCTCATTTTCTCCATGGTGGGGGTGGGTATTGCATGGGCGAGCATCCTGGCCATGCCGTACGCCATCCTCGGAGGGGCCTTGCCGGCCAATAAAATGGGGGTTTACATGGGTATTTTCAACTTCTTTATCACCATTCCGCAGATTATTTCCGGCGTGATCAACCGGCCGATCGTCAAGTATGTGTATGGCAGCAATGCGATTTTTGCCATCCTGACGGCGGGAGTATTTTTCCTGATCGCCGCGCTGGCCGTGAATTTTGTGGAGGATAAAGACGATATCGTTCATTCAAAAAAATCTGCTGCTGCATGAACCCGAAACTTCGCGCTACCTTGGCAGTAGTGGCCGGTATTGCCATAGCAAACGTCGTTTTTATCGCTTTTGAGTGGAATTCCGCCTATACGCCACCGGCCGACCTGGATTTTACGGATACCCGGGCCATGGAGGCCTGGATTGCCAGTTTGCCGCCATCCGTTTTTTATAAAATCATTGCCGGTTATATTGTAGGCGCCTTTATAGGCGGCTGGCTCACCAACTGGCTGTCGCGCAGGACCCAATTCAGACCGGCGCTGGCTACCGGGCTGGTCCTGTTCTTTGCCAGTTTTTATAACCTGGCGACCATACCGCACCCGGAGTGGTTCATGTGGACCTCCACGATCAGCCTCGTGTTGTTTGCATGGCTGGGAGGAAAGCTGGTGCCGAAAAGATCATCAATGCTTTGAAGATCAATACTTTCCATTCACTAAAACGCTCTTACCTTATGGAACTCAGTGCAATCATTACCATTCTCCTCATCGGCGCCGTCTCCGGATGGCTGGCCGGCGTGATTCGCCAAGGCTTTGGTTTCGGCCTGCTCGGCAACATTGTGGTGGGAATTTTGGGCGCGTTTGTTGGCCAGTGGCTGTTTGCCCAACTCAATATTCACATTGGAAGCGGGCTGCTCAACCAGATTTTCACCGGAGTAATCGGCGCTTTAGTGCTCTTGTTTGTGATTGGCTTGTTCCGAAAATCCTGATCGCAGGTATTCGAATTGAAAAACCTGTTCGTTTTCCTGACGGACAGGTTTTTTGTTTTGATGATGAGGCGCTGCGGAAGTCGCCCTATTTTTCCCAAAATTTTGATTCATTTCAATCGCTTTGTACTGATGAAATCGTCCTTTTTGCCCTTTGCGCTTTGCCTTTTACCCTTATGCAACCTGAATTGCCAGGATTATCTCGGCAATCCGTACCGCGCCCAGGCACCCCGAACCGTACCCGCCACCAACGGCGACATCCGGGTGGAACCCATGAACTGGTGGACGGGCATGAAACACAACACCGTCGAATTGCTGGTGCATCGGCCCGACGTGGCCACCTATCAGGTCAAACTCGGCGCCGCCAAAGGCGTAAAAATTATCAAAACGGAGCCGGGCGACAGCCCGAATTACCTCTTCGTGACCCTCGAAATCGGCCTGACCGCTCCGCCGCAAAAGGTGCCTTTGGTGTTTTCCAAAGGCGAACGATCCTTCACCCACGAATTCCCGATCCTGCCGCGCAGCCTGGGCCTGAAAGCCCAGGGCGTGAGCGCCCGCGACGTGATCTATCTCGTGATGCCCGACCGTTTTTCCAATGGCGATCCCTCCAACGACAACGTCCCGGGCATGCTCGAAGGCCTCGCCCGCGACTCGCTCACCGGCCGGCACGGCGGTGATTTACAAGGCATTATCAATCACCTCGACTACATGCAGGACCTCGGGATTACCGCACTCTGGCTCAATCCCGAACTCGAAAACGACCAGCGGCAAGGCAGCTATCACGGCTACGCGGTGACCGATCATTATCACGTGGACCGCCGTTTCGGCTCCAACGAATTGCTGCTCGAACTGGTGCGCCTCTGCCACGAACGCAACATCAAAGTGGTGCGCGACGTGGTGCTCAACCACATCGGCAGCAACCATTACTGGATGCACGACCTGCCGACAAAGGACTGGGTGAACCAATGGCCCGAATTCACGCGCACCACCTACCGCGCCCCGACGCTCATTGACCCCTATGCCTCTGACTGGGACAAAAAACACTTCTCCGACGGCTGGTTCGATACCGCCATGCCCGACCTCAACCAACGCAACCCGCACGTGGCCAATTACCTGATCCAGCAGGCGATCTGGTGGATCGAATACGCGGGCATCGACGATTTCAGGATCGATACCTACACCTATTCCGATCAGGCTTTTTGCAGCCGCTGGTGCAAGGAAGTGCTCGATGAATACCCGAACCTGAACATGTTCGGGGAGATTTGGGAATACGGCATCCCGGTCCAGGGCTTTTTTGCCAACGACCAGCCCATGACCCGCGCGAAATTCGACTCCAACCTGCCCGGTGTCGTGGATTTTCAACTCTGTTTCGCCATTCAGGAGGCGCTCACGCGGCAACAAGGCTGGCAGGAAGGGTTGTCGAAAGTGTATTACGTGCTGGCGCAGGATTATTTTTACAAAGACCCGCTGCGCAACGTGATCATGCTGGACAACCACGATTTTTCGCGGTTCTATACCATCATCGGCGAAGATTTCAACAAGTACAAAAGCGGCATGGCCTTCCTGCTGACCATGCGCGGCATCCCGCAGATTTACTACGCCACGGAACTGCTCGGCACGGGCAACGAACGCCCCTCGCACGGCAATATCCGCAAGGACTTCCCCGGCGGCTGGCCGGGCGATCCGGTGAACAAATTCACCTCAGCCGGCCGCACGCCGCAGGAAAATGAAGCCTATAACTTTGCCCGCACATTGATCCGCTACCGCAATGCCACCCCGGCGCTGCAAACCGGTCAGCTCATGCAATTCGTTCCGGAGGACGACCTGTACACCTATTTCCGCTACGACGACAGCAAAACCGTCATGGTGACGCTCAATACTTCGAACGTGGATAAAACGCTGGATACCAGCCGTTTTGCCGAGCGGATGAAGGGTTTCAGCCAGGCGCGGAACATCGTTACCGGGGAAACGGTGACGGATTTGTCCAAATTGATGATCGGGAAAAACCAGCCGCTGGCGCTCGAACTGATCCGTTGACACGGCGGTTGGGCAAACTCAAACAACTTCTTATTTCAACTGAATCAAACGCCCGTAATCGGTCTGGAACAATACCTCCGCACCCGGAAAGTGCCGGAACACCGAATCAATTTGCGCGGGCTGAGCGACGAGCACCTGGCCGCCGCTTTGCAGCGATTTGAAATCGGTGGCGACAGCCAACGGCACACCGAACCGCGCCTGAAAGGTTTTTTGATAAAACCTGAGCTGATCGAGGTGCTCCGGATGTTTGACGGATTTCAGCATTGTGAAATTCAGCCAATCCGGATGAGCCGCCTGTAACTGCTTGATGAACACGCCTTCGCGTTCAAAATCGGCCATTTTATCGGGGGAATACTGAATTTTTTCCCAAACCAGCCGGTATGGGTACTGACAACAGGCTGCCGCCGCGATCAGCGCGATGCCCCAGGCCAGCCTCCTTTTTTGCCATTTTTCGATCCATTCGGCGCCTTCCGACACGGCCACGCCAAACATCAGGGCGAAGAACGGATACAGCGGCGCGTCGTACCATTCCAGTTTTACCGGCGGCCAGGAAATAAACGCGAGGTAGCCGGCGACGATGACCGTGCAATAGCCGAAAAACCGCCGCGTCTTTTGGCTCTGCGCCGTGAAAAACGCCGTCAGCGTCAGTGGCAAAGCCCAGATCAGCGGGTAGCGTTTCAGTTCGGTGAAGTTTTGAAAATAAAAGGATGCCGGGTGTTTGTGCCAGGCCACGCCGACGCCTGAAAAGCGATTGAACTCCGATTTTTTCAGCAATTCCCAGTAGCCGGGACTGTTCATCTCCCGCAGCACGTAATAACCCGCGCAGGCCAGCAGCGCCAGTGCCGCCGAAATATAGACCGCCCTGTAGCGGAAAACTTTTTGATAATTTCCGTTTAACAGGCTGATAATGAACAGGAAAGGTAACAGCAGCAGCCCCGGCATTCCCTTGCACAAAAAGGACAAAACGACCAGTACGCCCAGGGTGGCAAAGGTTTTGACTGGCGGCCGGTCTTCGAGCAGGTAACGAATAAACAGCAGCGTGTAGAGGGTCACAAAAAACGTCTGCACCGCATCCAGGTCGGCCGTGCGGCCCATGTGCGGGCCGATAAAACCCGGCGATGCGAGAAAAAACAACCCTGTGATCACGGCCGCGCGCAGCGAGCGGAGCACCGTCGCGCAAAACCAGAACAGGAGCGCCATCAAGCCGGTGCCCGCCAGGGCGGAAGGAAAACGGACGCCGAATTCGGTCATGCCGAACACTTTCATACTCAGGGCTTGCAGCCACAGCACTAGCGGCGGTTTGAAATTCCACTGGTCGATCTCGCCGTTGAAACGGTAGTTGAGCCAGTGGCCGTCGAGCAGCATTTCCACGCTGTTGTTGGCATATCGCGCTTCGTCCCACTGGAAAATGGGAAATTGACCCAGATCGTGAAAAAACACAAAGGCGCCCGCCATAGCGAGCAGGGCGCCCAAAATCCATACAAGTGCGACGTTTCTGTTCATGTGCGGCGTTGGAATGCGGCAAATCTGCTACGTTTGTCCGGATTTTTTATCAAAAAATGATTTCATGAAAAACGCGCTTGCCGCTCTTGTCTGGTCTTTTCTGCTTCTTCCTTTCGGCCTTCGGGGCCAGTTGCCCAACCTTATCCCGTTTCCTTACGACAGCACCAAAGTCATCGCGGCCGACAGCGCCGTGGTGGTGACGGCGCACCCGTTGGCCACGATGGTGGGTGTCCAAATCCTCCGCCAGGGCGGCAATGCCGTGGACGCGGCGGTGGCCGTGCAGTTTGCTTTGGCCGTCGTTTATCCGCAGGCCGGCAACATCGGCGGCGGCGGATTTCTCGTGTATCGCGACAACAATGGCCAGGTAGCCACCATCGATTATCGCGAAAAAGCCCCCGCAGCGGCCACTGAAACCATGTACCAGGACTCTGCGGGCAATGTCATCGCCGCAAAAAGCCGGATGGGAATTTTTGCCAGCGGCATACCGGGCACCGTGGACGGCATGTGGGAAGTACATAAAAAATACGGCAGGCTGCCTTGGGGGCAATTGGTCGCCCCGGCCATTCAACTGGCGGAAAAAGGCTACCAGATCAGCGCCCAGGAAGCCGAACACCTCAATTCGGAAAAATATAACTTCCTGCGCCAGAGCGGAATACAACCCGTTTTTGTCAAAATGAAAGACTGGCATGCCGGAGACTGGCTGATCCAGAAAGACCTTGCGGCTACCCTGCGACGCATCGCCAGCGAAGGCCGCGAAGGCTTCTACGAAGGCGCCACGGCCGCGCTGATCGTCAACGAGATGCAAAAACGCGGCGGCCTCATCACCACCCAGGATCTGCACGATTACCACAGCGTGTGGCGCGCACCGCTGGAATTCGACTGGCAGGGCCTCCACTTTGTCACCATGCCACCGCCGTCGAGCGGAGGGATCATTCTGGCGCAATTGCTGAAAATGACCGGCAATTTTCCACTGAAATCCCAGGGTTTTCACTCCCCCGAGGCCGTGCACCTGATGGTGGAAGCCGAACGCCGGGCTTTTGCCGACCGCGCCGTGTACCTCGGCGATCCCGATTTTGGCAAAATCCCGACCAGACAACTGATCAGCGACGCATTTGCCAAAGAGCGTATGGCCGCTTTTGATCCGCAAAAAGCGACGCACAGCGACCGCGTCGGCACGGGAAAGGTGAAAGAAAGCGAGGAAACCACCCACTATTGCATCGTAGATGCCCAGGGAAATGCCGTCTCGGTGACCACTACGCTCAACGACAGTTACGGCAGCCGGGTGGTCGTGTCGGGGGCCGGTTTTATTCTGAACAA
Source organism: Saprospiraceae bacterium (assembly GCA_044224705.1). Taxonomy (GTDB): domain Bacteria; phylum Bacteroidota; class Bacteroidia; order Chitinophagales; family Saprospiraceae; genus M3007. Next base: position 578 of record JBGAJY010000270.1, on the reverse strand, counting down.
TGAAATGGACGATTTCAGCGCCAAACCCGGCGCCTCGAACCTCTACGGGGCCATCGGCGGAAAACCCAACGCCATTGCCCCAGGCAAACGCCCGCTCAGCAGCATGACGCCCACCATCGTGGTGAAGGACACGAAGGTTTCCATGGTCGTCGGCACCCCCGGCGGCACCACGATCCCGACCTCCGTGTTCCAGATCGTGACCAATGTGTACGTGTTCGGGCGCTCGCTCCCCGATGCCGTCCGGGATGGCCGTTTTCACCACCAATGGCTGCCTGATAAAATCGTGATCGAAGAAAATGCCTTGCCCGAAAGGACCATCGAGCAACTGCAAAAGATGGGTCACACCGTCGAAGTGCGCAGCCCCATCGGCCGGGTGGAGGCCATCATGCGACTGCCCAACGGGAAATGGCAAGGGGTGGCGGATAATAGGGGGGATGATTGTGCGGGGGGGTATTAGTTGAGGATTTGAGGATTTGAGGATTTGAGGATTTGAGGATTTGAGGATTTGAGGATTTGAGGATTTGAGGATTTGAGGATTTGAGGATTTGAGGATTTGAGGATTTGAGGATTTGAGGATT
>JBGAJY010000269.1:0-6677 GCA_044224705.1 Saprospiraceae bacterium | reverse complement strand
TTTGCGGTTTGATGTCAACTACTTCCGGATGGCTTCTACCGGATCGAGACCGCTGGCCTGGAAAGCCGGAATGAGCCCGGAAAGGATTCCCACAACAATGGAAGTGAAAATGCCGATAAAGGTGTTGAGCAGCGACAGGTGGATGTTGAAATCCAGCCAGGCAGAAATGGCCATGGTGATGAGCCAGATGAACAAAAGCCCCATCAGTCCGCCAACCACGCAAAGCACCACGGCCTCGAACAGGATTTCGAGCAGGATGAACCAGCGCTTGGCGCCGAGGGCCATTTTGATACCGATGATATTGGTGCGTTCGCGGACGGAGACAAACATGATATTGGCTACTGAAAACATGCCCACCACGAGTGCGAACATCCCGATCACAAAACCGGCGATATTCATGGTGCCGAATACGCTGTCGAACAGGCTGCTGAGCACCGTGAGCGTATTGAGTGCGAAATTGCTTTCCTCGCGCGGTTTCAGCCGGCGTTCGCCGCGCAGGACGCCCGTGATTTCATCTTTGAGCTGCTCAATATTGGCGCCCGGTTTGGCGCGCACGCCGATGGTGGCGCTGCCTACCCAGGGGTTTTTGTCGTTGATGTTGAAACCGCGCCGCGCCAGCGTATGGCTGATGATCACGACGTTGTCGAAATTCATGATTTTCAGGAGATCGTTACCTGATTTTTGGGTGACGCCGATGATCCGAAGTTTGCGGCCGCCGATGTTGATTTCCTTGTCGAGCGGGTCGATGCCTTCCGGGAAAAGCCCCTCGGCAATTTTGAAGCCGATCACGCAGGTAGGGCTTCCGCTGAGGTATTCCGAGCTGGAAAAATACCGGCCTTCCCCCACGAATTCGAGCCTGAAAATATTGGCACAATCCTCCGTCGCGCTCATAAAAGCGACATTTTCGACGCTCGACGACTGCCATTTGACGGTTTTATTGCCCAGGTATTGCCAATAACCGATCTCGGCGGCATTGTCGAGGTCTTCTTTCATGGCCTCGTACTCCGAAAACCTGAAATTGGGACGGCGCATCCATTTCCAGTAGTTGGCGCCGGGGTCTTCGGACCAGGAGAATTTTTCCAGGTAGACGACGTCGTTGCCCAATTTGGCGAGGCTGCCGCGAATATTGTCTTCCAGCGAGTTCACCGCGCTTTTCACCCCGATAATGCAAAAAATACCGATAGTGATACCCAGCAGGGAGAGAAAGGAGCGCAGTTTGTTGGCCATGAGCTGTTGCCAGGCCTGGGCGGCGCCTTCGGAAAGGATGCGGAGAATATGGCGCATGACGTGAGGGCGGTTTCGGGTTTAGGTTAGCCACGGAAACGCAGTAAATGCTGCGCGTCGAGGCATCGGCAAATGTCGGAAACCTGAACCGGAGCAACCGAACCGATTCGATGAACCCGCCCGGATTTTCTATCAGTGTGGCCGATTGGTCGCTTCTTTTTCCCGCAATTGATCACTGGTGAGCGTGCTGCCATCATGGCTCCAGCCTGGCGGACCGAAAACGTATTTCAGCCGGTCAGTCCAGCGCTGGCTTTTGTTGAGGTCATTGGCGATGTTGCGCCACTCGTGGAAGATCAGACTGAGGGCGTTGGGATGGTCCAGGTTTTTGGTAAGCCCGTAGCGCAGCGGCTGGTAGGCTTCGGCAGGCAGTTCCGGCTGGAAGGTGCCGAATATTTTATCCCAGATGATCAGGAGCATGCCCAGGTTGCGGTCCAGGTACAAGGCATTGGAGGCATGGTGCACGCGATGGTGCGAAGGCGTCACGAGGAAATATTCCAGCCAGCCGAGTTTGCCCACATGTTCGGTGTGCACGAGAATACCCCAGATCTGGGTCGCCGAAAATACGAATACGATGTCCAAAGGCTTAAACCCGAGCAAGGCCAGCGGGATGAAATAGACAAACCGGTACAGCGGCTGGAATACCGAGGAGCGGAATCCGACCGTCAGGTTGAATTTTTCAGACGAATGGTGCGTCACGTGCACCGCCCAAAAAAACCGGCTGTGATGGTCCACCCGGTGCAGCCAGTAAAAGAGAAAATCTTCTGCCAGGATCAGCGAAAACCAGTACCCAAACCCGCCGGCGCCCCAATCCACGCCGCGGTACAGAAAAAACCAGCCCAGAATCACTACGTACACCCCGCGAAACGCGAGATCGATGCCGCTGTTCACGAGCATCAGGTAGAGGTTGGACAGGGTATCGCGGCGGGTGTACGAACCCGTATGCCGCCAGTTGCTCAACAGCACTTCAAGGCCGATCACGAAAAGGTAAATCGGTGTAGAGATCAGGATAAGAAGTTGTTCACGTAAGGCTTCCATGGATGTTGAACGATTCAGGAAACTAATTTTATCAAAACGCCGGCGCCGACCACCATCAGCACCAGCCCGGCAAAACGGACGACATTTTGGACCCAATGAGGCTTGAGCTTGCGGCCCAGGCGATTGGCGAGCAACAATTTCGCCAGGTCGGTCATCACAAGCACACCCAGTGCCGAAGCCAGAAATAGCGCGGAGTCTTCTTTATTCCCTCCAGCCAAGGCATTGGCACTGGCAGCCGTGGCCAGTCCCACCCAAAAGAGCCAGTTGGATGGGTTCACGATATTCAGCAAGAACCCCTGAACGAGGGAGACCCTTCGCCTTGACATAAACACTTCAGTTGCCGCGTCCTCCTGCTCCACGGCCTTTTTCCTTTTGGGAATAAATGCCGACAAGCCAAACCCGAACAGCAGCAAGGCACTGCCCACCCCAAAAAAAGACTGAAAAAATTGCGATTGCACCAGGCTGGCAATCCGTGAAATGCTCCACCAGCTGCCGGCAGCCAGCATGAGATCACTCAAAAAAGCCCCCGCTACAAGGGCAAATCCGTGTCTCAACCCCAGCAACAGGGTGACCCTCAATCCGGCAAAAAACAAGGGGCCCAGCATCAAACCATAAGCAAGACCCGCGAGAATTCCTTTCCAAATAGCGTCCATTCAGCAAATCAATGTGTGCTCAATTCATTGCGCAGGAACGCCTGGAAGTTGTCCTGGACGGCGCCTTTCAGCACCCGGGGCACCTTGGCCTGTCCGTTCATTTTGCCCTGGCTTTCCAGCCAGCGGTAAAAAAAGTCGTGCGGCATCAATTCCACCCGGACTTCTTTCAATGCATACCGGCGCTCCACGCGGTAGTCGTCATTGATTTCCTGTAAATGTTGGTCGAGTACGCCGGCAAACTGCACGGCGTTCAACAAGCCCGGATTGTCGGTGCTGATGTACCACTGGTGCGCCCAGTGGGAGCCTTTCGGAACGGCCATCACGGCAAATTCCTTGATGCCTGCGCCAAGATCGAGATCGGTCTGGCGGATGGCCTCGTTCATATTGTCCACCGAAAGGTGTTCGCCCACGACGCTGAGGAAGTGTTTGACACGGCCGGTGACCTTGAACTCCAGGCGCGACAAATCCGTGAAGCGCACGGTATCGCCCAGCAGGTACCGCCAGGCGCCCGAAGGCGTGGTAAGCAGGATGGCATACTCGCGGTCGGCTTCGACATGTTCCAGCGAAAAAGCCGCCGCCCCGGGCAGCAGATCGCCGTTTTCATCAAAATTCTTGTCGTCAAACGGCACGAATTCGTAAAAAAGGCGGCAATCGGTGATCAGTTTCAGGTCGCGCGAGTCCGGCCGGGTTTGATAACCGATAAAGCCTTCGGAAGCCATGTAACTGTCCATGTACGTCACCGGATGACCGATCAGTTGCTCAAACGTGGCGCGGTAAGGTTCGAAAAAGATGCCGCCATGGGTGAGGAACCTGAAATTCGGCCATATCTCGTGGATGTGCTTCAGGCCGTGGCGTTCAATGATTTTTTCAAAGATGAGCTGCACCCAGGCCACGTTGCCCACGATAAAACCGATGTCCCAGCCAGGGGCTTCCTCTGCAATTTTTTCAATGCGAAGATCCCATTCCGGGAGGTCGGTGATGTGTTTGCCGGGGCGGTAGTAGCGTTCGATCCAGAAAGGCCGGTTGAGTCCGATAATGCCCGACATGTCGCCCACCTGGTGCTCGCCTTCGCCGGAAAGTTGCGTACAACTGCCCACCATGAGCATTTGCCGGGTGAACTGGTCGGGAGAGAGGTCAAATTTGGACAGGTCGCAAAACATCCGGACCGATACTTTTTTCATCGCGCGGATCATCTCCGGGGTCACGGGAATGTATTTGGAAGCGGCGCCGGAAGTGCCGCTGCTGACTGCGAACCATGGAATTTGTCCCGGCCAGGCCACATCCATCTCATCGGCACGGGCGCGCGACCACCAGTCGTTGTACATGCGATCATAGTCGTGAATCGGAACGTTTTGCTGAAATGCGCCCACCAGGTCGCGGGTGGTCAGGATATCGTGAAAGCCGTAGGCCTTTCCGATGGCGGTGTCGCGGGCCTCGAGCAGCAACCGTCGCAATTGGTGTCGTTGTTGGGCGACCGGAGAGAGGAGGGTTTCTTCACGGGTTGCGCCGAGGCGAATACCGGTTTTGATGATCTTACCCAGCAGATACATAAGGCTACGACTGATTGTTTGCCGCGGCACACCCTTCGGGACTGGGTTGTCGCGCTATTAAATTGTGGGAGACTGGCAATAATTGGACTGTCACCAATTTGGATCGGCAAAAGTAAGCTACGGCATTGGGCTGCCGGTCAGGCAAGTGTTAGAAATGCGTTAATGGCGGGGTAAGGCGGGCAAATTGGGGGCTGAGCGGCTCATGCTGAATGTTTTTCATTTCATTCCTGCATTCAGATCGATGATCGCCCGGTGCTCAAAATCTCTACTTCGGACAGCCATTATTGCCAGCATCACCTTTGTCATTGGGGCAGCGATCGTCCTTGTCGGGCACACCGTCGCCGTCGGTGTCATTCTGCGACAGGTGTTTTTCCTTCAAGTCACGAACCCGCTCGGCAGCACCGCGCAACTGAGGCATCATTTCCTTTTTGAGTTGTGGCTTTTGAGCCACGATTTCCTGCATTTTGTCCAATGCGGCGCTGCCGTCCAGGCTTTCAAGGGCGGGCAGCAAATTTTCCAGCTGGGCCGGCAAGGTAGCGGCCTGCGCCCTCGCCAGAATGGCCTGCTCTATCGCCGGTTGCACTTCGCCTAATACTTCCGGCCGGCTGGCTGCCGCTTGTGCGACCTCGGAGAGGCGTTCGCTTTGCGGATACTCCCGCAGATAACCCATTATTTTTTCCTTCGTTGGATTTGCCTGCACACTGCGGAGGTAAGCATCTTCCAGTTCCGCGTGCAATTCCGCACGCAATTCCGCGCGGGTATCCACGGCTTGCTTGACCTGATCGAACCGTTCACTGTCGTAGTATTCGCGCACAAATTGGCGCACACTGTGCACCGTAGGGTCACGGCGGATATAATCCAGGGCTTTGTTTTCCAAGGCCCTGATCTTTTCATTGACAATGTTTTCAAACCTGCCGCCGGAAAATCTTTCCTGATAAGCCCGAAGGTCGCTCAACATTCCCGAGAGCTCTGCCCTGCGGAAATAGGCCGTTTCCAGGTATTCGTTGGAGCTGTCCTGGTCGTACTTCTCTATGTAATGATCGTAGGCTTCCTCATTGTCGCGCAGGCTGGCCAACCACCAGTCGCGGGTCGGCGCCGGCGTGAGCGCCCAGGTAGCGGAAGTCCCGAGCATCAGAAAAGCAAGGAACAGGGCTGCAGCGCGCAAGCCTTTTGTGTTTCCGCTTTTTATTTGAGGTGGCTCAGGCTCCATTTCCTTCGGCGCTTGTACGACCTCCACGGAGCCGTGCATTTCTCCCTTCATCGGCGTGTGGGTAGCCATGATCGAGGGCGCCGGAGCAGGCTGGTCTTCCAATGTTGCCGGCCCGAGGGCGAAACGCTCGCCAGTGGCTTTGAGCGGTGTCTCTTCGGGATCGGCGGGAACAGGAGCCTCGGTGATGATGGTCACGGTTTCAAGGATGGAAACTTCGCGCGGCACATATTTATTCAGGTTTTTATTAAACTCCATCATGGAGACCTTCACGAGCAACTGGTGCTGGCCTGCTACCCTCGGCGTGACGGAAAAAAGCCATTGCGTATAGCCGTCCTGACGCACAAGTTGCTCTACCTCGCTCAGTGGGCGGATGGCAAATACTTCGCCTTCCGGGTCGAGCAGTTCGGCTCTCATCATGTCGGATACCTCCACACGGGGCCGTACCCGCACGTCGTCATCGAGTACGATGTCTTCGAGAATGGCATCTTCATCCATTGCGACACGGACGGTGCAAATGGTGGGTTTGCGCACCGGCATCTGGTGGGGTACCCGGTACAGCACGCTGCCCTGCTTGCCTGCCGAAGCCTTGGCGGAGCCTGGTTGGGGCGCTTCAAAGTCGGCTTCTTCCAATCCGGCGATCAGGTCGAAGCACTCGGCGCGGATGGTATCTACCCTGCGCTGGTAGTCGTCCGGACTGATCGTATTGCGGAACCGTTCTTTATTGGCGTCTTTCAGCCGGGCGGAAAAAGCAAGGACCTGGCCTTGTTTTTCACCGTTTTCGGGCAAAAATTCTTTCAGCGCCTGCAGGGCTGCCGGAAGGTCTTCGGTCAGTAAATCGCGAAGATCCTGTTGAAGTGCGGGCAATGGTTTGGGAAGAGCCAAGTGTTCAAGTGTTTTTTATGCAAGGTTAATCTGGGTTGTTTCGCGCAGACGTGCGCAGATTTT
>JBGAJY010000268.1:0-6716 GCA_044224705.1 Saprospiraceae bacterium | reverse complement strand
GTGGGGGTACTGGGCGCGGGAAATTGCCGGGCGATCTCCTGCCGTTGCTCTACGGGAATGAACACATTGACCCAGGGCGTCGGATTTTGCTGCAAAAACGCCAGCCAGTCGTCCTTCGACTTATCGGACGACATTGCATACACCTCCACTCCCAGCGGGTGGTATTTGGCATAGATCTGTACCAGTTCGGGCTCGAACTCCCGGCAATGCGAACAGGTACTGCGCCAAAAGAGCAGCAAGGTGAGCTCCTGCCGGGCGCAAACATCGCTTAGCGCCACGGGTAGGTCGGTGGGGTTGGGCAGCACGAGATCGGGAACGGTGTTGCCGGGCGTGCAGGCTTTGAGGGCCGTCAAGAGGGCCTGGGTGCCGTTGGGCAAAGGGTCTTCGTCGGTGCAATCCGGGGCGTACCAGTCGAGCAGGTAGCGCAGTCCGCCTTCCTGTTTGGCGTCCATCATTCGATCCAGCAGGTATTTGAACAGGAAGCCGTCCACTGCGTCGTTGCCGTTTCGACGCGACATGATGCCGTCCACATAGGCTTTGCTGCCCGCCTCGTCGTGACTGAAATAGTTGTAATAGCGGTTGAGCGCTTTTACGAAAGCATTGTGGTACAGGATGTTGTCGTGGTGAAAAGGGATCTTTTCGAGAGCGTGGGTCGTGGCGAATTCATTGGCCGTCATTTTGGCCACCGCCGGGTCGGCGGCGAAATCGGCCGGCACGGGCTGGTACAACAGCAGGGCGATGTCGGCGATCAGGGTCTTGGGGTGAAGGGCCACTGCTTCGCTGCAAAGCCGGTTGAGCTCGGCCCGGGCGGCATCTGCCTGGGCCAGGGTGGCCGTGGTGCTGCTGTCGCGGAGCTGGTTGAGTCGGGTTTGGGCGTTGAGCAGCACGGCATAGGTCACATTGGCGGGCGAGCCGGGTAGTTCGGCGGGATTGCCAGTCATGTGGTAATTGTCGAGTGTGAAACGCAGCTCGGTGTCGGCCATCGCCGAATCGGCCACGATAAAATCGCTCCAGACCTTGGCTTGCCCCCAGATCCGCAGGCGATACTGGCCGGGCCTCGCCGCGGCAATGGTGGCGGAAAAGGAGTTGTCCGGCTCGATAGATACGACCTGTACCTGTTGCCATTGTTCCAAAGTCCAGGCTTCGAGCGCCATGCGGCGCGGGCCGTTCAGTGGGATATTGCTCACCGTGCCGCGCAGGGTGATTTGGGCACCGGCACAGGTAGCGGATGCCAGCAAGACGGTGAGGAAAAGAAGACGGTGCATATCGTTTGCGGTGAAAATTATGCTTAAAAATCGGCTGTTTGCATTGAAAACGCTGTGAAACGGGCAAAAACATTTCCGAATGCTACAAAATTGCCTTTTATGTTTGCTCGAAAATCAGCTGGCATGAATTCATCCAAACTCTTTCTCTGGTCCATCTCCGTCGCGTTGGCGGGTTTTCTCTTCGGACTAGACACGGCCGTCATTTCCGGCGCCGAACAAGCCATCCAGAAACTCTGGAGCCTCGACGATTTTACGCACGGACTGGCCGTGGCCATGGCCCTCTGGGGCACGGTGCTGGGCGCTATGTTTGGCGGCATTCCCTCCGACCTGCTCGGGCGGAAAAAGACCTTGCTGGCCATCGGGGTGTTGTTCTTCATCTCTTCGCTCGGCTCGGCCATGGCGCCCGACGTGAACATATTTATGGTGTTCCGTTTCATCGGCGGCCTGGCCATCGGCTCCTCTTCTGTGACGGCCCCGCTGTACATCAGCGAGATCGCCCCGCCCAAATCGCGGGGCCGGCTGGTGGCACTTTTTCAGTTCAACATCGTGTTTGGCATTCTTATGGCCTACATCGCCAATTACCTCCTGCGCGACGTGGGCGGCGAAGGCGCCTGGCGCTGGATGCTGGGCTGGGTGGCGCTGCCTTCGCTGCTGTTCGTGCTTTCCGTGCTGCTGGTACCTGAAAGTCCGCGCTGGTTGCTGGTCAAAAAAGGCGATGAAAAAGGCGCCGAAGCGGTGCTGAATCTTATCGATCCGGCCACAACCCAAAGTCAAATGGCGGACATCCGTGCCAGCATTCACCCGAAAACGGGCCCCGAAAAGCAGGAAATGTTCTTTTCCGGAAAATACCGTTTCCCCATCCTGCTGGCTTTCCTGTTTGCCTTTTTCAACCAGTTGTCGGGCATCAATGCGGTGATTTATTACGCGCCGCGCATCTTTGCCGAAACCGGCATGGGCAAAAGCGCTGCGTTGCTCTCGTCCACGGGGATCGGCCTGATCAACCTGGTTTTTACCCTCGTCGGGATGTCGCTGATCGATCGCATGGGCCGCCGGTTTCTGATGTACATCGGTTCATGGGGCTACATCGTTTCCTTGTCGCTGGTCGCCTACGCGTTTTTCTCCGGCATCGCCGCCAACAGCCTGCTGGTGCCCGTGCTGCTCTTTTTATTTATCGCCGCCCACGCGATCGGGCAAGGCGCCGTGATCTGGGTTTTTATTTCGGAGATATTTCCCAACGCCGTGCGCTCCTATGGCAACTCGCTCGGCAGCGCGACGCACTGGGTGTTCGCGGCCATCATCACGAATATTTTTCCGTGGCTGGCAGCTCATTTCGGCGAGGGGCCCATTTTCAGTTTTTTCGCCGTGATGATGGTTCTCCAATTGTTGTTTGTCTGGAAAATGATGCCCGAGACAAAGGGGGTTTCACTGGAAGACCTTGAAAAACAACTGATTGTGAAGAAAAATTAAATCAATTTCAAATCTATGCCCAATCAGGAACAAGCGCACTGGGACCGTATTTTCAGCACAAAGACGGAAGAGGAATTCAGCTGGTTTCAGCCCTATCCAAAGACCTCGGTGGCGTTTCTGGAACTCTTCGACCTGCCGCTTTCCGCCCATATTATCGATGTCGGCGCTGGCGACAGTCATTTCATCGATGTGCTTCTGGAGCGCGGCTATCGTAATATTTGGGTGCTGGATATTTCTGAAAAAGCCATTGAAAGGGTCCAAAAACGATTGGGCGACAGGGCCAAAGGCATCAATTGGGAGGTTTCGGACGTGACGGAATTTCGGCCGGCGGTGCAATTCGATTTCTGGCACGACCGGGCCGCTTTCCATTTTCTGACCACCGAGGAAAAGATCGACCGGTACGTCGCTTTGGCAGAAAGTGCCATCAAAACATCCGGCTATCTGATCCTGGGCACGTTCAGTGAGCAAGGCCCCGCCAAATGCAGCGGACTCGACATCCGGCAATACTCCGAGGCCTCCATGTCTGCAAGGTTCGAAGTTGGTTTTGAACGCATTAAATGCATTCAGGAGAACCATACGACGCCTTTTAATACGGTTCAGAATTTTCTGTTTTGCAGTTTCCGACGGAAGTAATCCGAATGTTAACCGCGTCTAAACCATGCTGAAATGTCTCACCCAGCGGCTTTTATTTTTTTGGCAATGTTGATTCTGGGCTGCAAGCCGGCACAAAAACAACAGGCCGTTTATCGCGAAGCGCACCGCCCCCTCATCCATTTCACCCCCGAAAAAATGTGGATGAACGACCCCAACGGGATGGTGCATTTCGAGGGCGAATACCACTTGTTTTATCAATACCACCCGGCTTCCACCGTTTGGGGGCCGATGCACTGGGGCCATGCCGTCAGCCGTGACCTCGTAAAGTGGGAACACTTGCCCATCGCTTTATACCCCGATTCCCTGGGGCTCATATTTTCCGGCAGCGCGGTGGTGGACTGGAACAATACCAGCGGATTCGGCCGGAATGGCAAGCCGCCGCTGGTGGCCATTTTTACCCATCACGACATGGCGGGCGAAAAAGCCGGACGACTTGATTTTCAAAATCAAAGCATCGCATACAGCAACGACCGGGGCCGCAGCTGGACCAAATTCGCCGGCAATCCGGTAATCCCGAACCCCGGTATCCGCGATTTCCGCGACACCAAAGTGATCTGGGACGAAGCCTCCCGGCAATGGGTCATGGTGCTGGCGGCTGGCGATCACGCCCGGTTCTATGGCTCAAAAGACCTGCGCAACTGGTTGTATCTCAGTGATTTTGGTCGGGAATGGGGCGCCCACGGCGGTGTTTGGGAATGCCCCGACCTGTTCCCCCTGACCGTCGAAGGCAGCGCCGAGAAAAAATGGATTTTGCTGCAAAGCCTCAACCCCGGCGCCCCCAACGGCGGCAGCGGAACGCAGTATTTTATCGGCAATTTTGACGGAAAAAATTTCACCCTCGACCCCTCCTGCGCCGCTGCCTTGGGAGGACCGGGCAGCGGTAAAGCCCTGTGGCTCGACTACGGCCGCGACAACTACGCCGGCGTGACCTGGTCCGACATCCCGAAAACGGACGGCCGCCGGATTTTTATGGGCTGGATGAGCAACTGGGACTACGCCCAGGTGGTACCCACCGAACGCTGGCGCAGCGCGATGACCCTGCCGAGGGAATTGCTGCTCAAAAACACGCCCGGCGGTTTGCATCTGTTCTCCCTGCCGGTTCGGGAACTGACGAAATTGCGCCGCCAATCATTCCCCCTCGACAACCAAACCCTTCAAGGCGAACTTGACCTGACCCCAAGGCTTGGTTTTTCGCCCACGGTTTCAGAAATGATCCTGGAACTTGACATCCCGGCCGGTTCGACATCCGATATCGGCATCGTGTTGTCCAATGCCAAAGGCGAGCGATACCGCGTAGGGTTCGACGCTGCGAAAAATGAATTTTACAGTGATCGGACGCGGGCCGGTGATGCGGGTTTTTCCAAAGTTTTTGCAGTTCGGCGGCATGTGGCGCCACGAATGCAACGCTCCCAAACGGTACAATTCCACCTGTTTTTCGACCGGGCTTCGTGCGAGTTGTTCGCCGATGGCGGCGAAGTGGCGATGACGGAGGTGTTTTTTCCGGCAGCGGATTTCAAAAGCCTACGAATCGAAGTCGCAGGAGGCGCCGTGCAATTGCGGGCAGGGAAGGTCTGGCAGTTGTCGCGGTGACGTGTAGGCCTTGGCGCGAGGCGAAGCCTCGCGCCAGCATAGGGCGAAGCCTCGCGCCAGCATAGGAAGCCTCGCGCCAGCATAGGGCGAAGCCTCGCGCCAGCATATAGGGCGAATCCATTCATCTAATCTCCCGCACCCGCAAATTCCTGAACCATACCGGCACCCCGGCGTGCTTCCCCTGCAACCCGATATGCCCTTCGAGCGGCAGCGTAGCGAAAGGTTTGGAGAGCCAGGGCGGGATACTCGAACCGTCCGGATTCCGGCTTCCGGACAGCCAGCGGTTCATGTCCATATGGTTGACCTGCTCGCCGTTCAGCACGACCCAAATCTGGCGGTCGAGGCAGGTAATGGTGAGTCGGTTCCATTCGCCGGGGTGTTTTACGAGTCTTTTTTCCGCGGGGAGGTGACCGAAGATCGCGGCGCATTGCCAGCTGGGGTCGGCGCGGCTCCATTCGTCGGAATGGTCGTCGGCGATCTGGATTTCCACGGAATTGGGAATCCAGTTGCCGGTATCGGAGCAATGCACGATCACGCCCGAGTTGGTGCCGTCGGCGGTTTTGAATTCGAGGTCGAGTACGAAGTTGGTGTAGGTTTTTTTGGTAAAAATGCACTGGTCCTCGGTGGCAGTGAGTTCGCCGGCGGCATTGATCAACCAAACGCCTTTTGGGAAAATGGCGTCGGAAAGGTTGGGGGCAAAGAGCGGGACAAAACCCTGTGCCGACTGGTCGGGGTGTTTGTTTGGCGCCAAAGCGGGGCTTTTGTCTTGTACGCCGGCCAACGCTTCTACTTCCGAAAGCAGTTTGTTGTTGGCATGCACCCAATCCAGGTAGTCCCTCCGGGGGTCGGGGTTCGATTTTTTCAAATCTGTGACCGCTTGTATGGTTTGGCTTGTCGGCGGCATATCCGTGTCCTGCAAAATCTGGAAAAGCGTCGATGCTTCGCGATGAAGTCTCCTCGCTTTGCTACCGAACTCGCTCATTTCCCGTTCTTTTATTTTCAAACTGTCCAGCCGGGCGCCGTTTGTTTTTATAAAAGCCAGTTGAAACGCAGCAGTATTACAGTCGACATCCGTAAAAATCGACTCGAATTGCCAGGCCAGTTCGCCGGCGGTTATGGACAAATCATGTTGCCGCTTCAAGTCCTCCGGGCTGATCATCACCCTTGGGTCCATTTTTATTTCCAAGGGTTGTTCATAGGTCTTCCCATCCACTACCAAGTGCACCGTGTACATCCCTGGCATCACCAGCGGCGAACCGGGCTCCGGCGCTGTTTGCCCGTATATCGCGGCAATAGGAAACGACGCATTTCCCGTCGATAAAGAGAAATAGCGCAGATCCCAGCAAAAACGGTGTGCGCCTTTTTTCCCTGAAAGCGCCTGAAACGGGCGTACCCAGTAGAGTGGAATGTTTACGCCGCTCACGTCGGGCGCCAGGTCTTCAGGAGAATATTTTCGGATCGGCACTCCGTGATCACCCAGTATGAACAGTTGAATGTCCTGCGCGTCCTGATCCAAAACGTAGTCGATCATGGCCCCGTCGGGCGGGTTTTGGCCCGCGGATTCTTCCTGGGGCAGGGGCGTGTCGGTGTTCAGGTTCCAGCGGACGCGGTAAGCGGTCTGGGGTTTGAACAGTGTTGTTTTTAAACCGGCATCAACCGGCGCCGGCAGCTGGCGCAGCGGCGTGATATTGTCCAGAATCCAGAACGAGCGCCCGTGCGTACCGACGACGAGGTCGTCGT
>JBGAJY010000019.1:0-45747 GCA_044224705.1 Saprospiraceae bacterium | reverse complement strand
CTTCCGCAGACGTTCGCAGAAATCTTTGCGTAAATTATTCTGCGAACGTCTGCGGAAGGGTCTGCGGACATCTGCGCGAAACAACATCTGCGTGAAACAAGATCACACACTCATCGGATCCGCCTTGTCAGCCTCCACGCCATATTTTTTCATAAAATCCAATACGGCTTTTTCCGTCACCTTGCCTTGTTTTTGCAGCAAACGCACGGCTGCAAAAGCGATGTATTTGGGTGAAATTTCGAAATAATCGCGCAGCGCTTCGCGGCTTTCCGAGAGGCCGAAACCGTCGGTACCGAGGGCCAGGAAGTCTTTGGGCATCCAGGGCGCGAGCTGGCCGGCGGTCACTTTCATCCAGTCGTTGGCGCTGACGAACACGCCTTCTTCGTTTTCCAGCAATTGCTGCACGTAAGGCGTTTTCTCTTTTTCACCCGGATGCAGCAGGTTCCAGCGCTCGCAGGCCGTGGCGTCCCGGTACAATTCGACCCAGGAGGTAGCGCTCCAGATGTCGGTGCTGACACCTTCGGCTTCGAGAATTTCGGCAGCTTTCAACACTTGCACCATGATGACGCCTGAGCCGAACAAGTGCGCTTTCACGCCGGATTTGGCCGATTTGGTCGCCGATTTCTGGTAGCGGTACAGTCCGCGTTTGATGCCTTCTTCCACGCCCTTGGGCATGGACGGCATCAGCAGGTTTTCGTTGTAAAGGGTGATGTAGTACAGTTTGTTTTCCCCTTCGAGGTACATGCGGCGGATGCCGTCGTGCACGATGACGGCCAGTTCGTAGGCAAAAGCCGGGTCGTAGCTGATGACCGAAGGCATCGTTTGGGCAAGCAGCAACGAGTGGCCGTCCTGGTGCTGAAGCCCTTCGCCGTTCAGGGTGGTGCGGCCGGCGGTGCCGCCGAGCAGGAAGCCTTTGCAAAGCATGTCGGCAGCAGCCCACACCATGTCGCCGACGCGCTGGAAGCCAAACATGGAGTAATAAATATAGAACGGAATAGTCGGGATGCCGTGCAGGGCGTAGGCTGTGCCGGCGGCTGTGAACGAGGCGGTAGCACCGTCTTCGTTGATGCCTTCCTGCAGCACCTGGCCGGTGACGGATTCCTTGTATTTGATGATGCTCATGCCGATTTCGAGCGGCGTGTAGAGCTGACCTTTCTGGTTCCAGATCTGGAATTTATTGAACAGCGGTTCCATGCCGAAGGTCTGGGCTTCGTCGGGCACGATAGGCACGACATACTTCCCAAGTTCCTCCGTTTGAATTAGTTGCTCCATGATGTTGATCATGGCGCCGGTAGTGGAAAACGCTTTTTCGCCGCCGCCTTCGAGTTGGCGTTTGAACAGATCGGCTGCGGCGGGCAGTTTGAATTTCGGGTAATCGGCGTTGCGCTCGGGCAGGAAGCCGCCGAGTGCTTTGCGGCGCTCGATGAGGTATTTCGTGGTGGCGTCGTCGGCTTTCGGGAAATAGAATTTCGCTTTTTTGGCGTCGTCGTCGTTGAGCGGAATTTCGTAGCGGGTGCGCGTTTCGAGACGGCTGTCGTCACCGATGTCTTTGGTCTGGTGGGCCTTGTTTTTGCCTTCGGCCACTTTGCCCATGCCGTAGCCTTTGACGGTCTGGAAAATGATGGCCACCGGGCCTTTGGCGCGCAGTGCGCGGTCATAAGCGGCAAAGACTTTGCGCGGATCGTGGCCGCCTCGGCGGAGTTTTTTTAATTCGTCGTCGCTCAGGTGGGCGAGCAGGGCGGCCACGCGTTCGTCGCCGTTCGCCAGTTTCTGGCGGATGGCTGCGCCGTCGAGGTTGATGAGTTCCTGGAAATCGCCGTCGACCATGCTTTCGAGGCGGGCGAGCAGCAGGCCGTCTTCGTCTTTGGCAAAAAGATCGTCCCAATCGCTGCTCCACAGCACTTTGATCACTTCCCAGCTGGCGCCGTAAAAATGGCGCTCCACTTCCTGAATGATCTTGCCATTGCCGCGCACGGGTCCGTCGAGGCGTTGCAGGTTGCAATTGACGACGAAGACCAGGTTGTCGAGATTCTCGCGGCTGGCCATGCCGATGGTGCCGTAGATTTCAGGCTCGTCGATTTCGCCGTCGCCGATGAAATGCCACACTTTGCCGCCGTTATTGGGCTTCAAACCGCGGTTTTCGAGGTATTTCGCGAAGCGGGCCTGGTAAATGGCGGTCATGGGCCCGAGGCCCATGGAGACCGTGGGGGCCTGCCAGAAGTGCGGCATACGGCGCGGATGCGGGTAGCTCGACACGCCGCCGTGCAGCTCCTGCCGGAAATCGGCGATCTGTTGCAGGCTCAGTCGGCCTTCCCAGGCGGCGCGGGCGTAAATACCGGGCGAGGCATGGCCCTGGATCATGAGCAGGTCGCCGCCGTAGTCGGCCGAACGCTTGCGCAGGATGTGGTGAAACAGCACCTCGAACATGGTGGCACAGGCGGCGTAGGTTGCGATGTGGCCGCCGAGGGCGAGGTCCTTGGCCTGGGCCTGCAGCACCATGGCCTGGGCGTTCCAGCGGAGGATATTTTCGATGGTGCGTTCCAGTTCGAGGTCGCCGGGGTAGGCCGGCTCGTCGTCCGTAGCGATGGTATTCAGATAGGGCGTATTGAGCGCTGCGCCGCCGTTGGCCACGCCTTTACGGCCCAGCAGGGTGCGCAGGCGCTGGAACAGTTCGGCGCTGCGGGCCGAACCATGCGCCTCGAGCACTTCTTCAAGTGCCTCGAGCCATTCTTCCTGTTCAAGTTTCCAGTCGTCGAATTGGATGGCTTCTCCCATGATCAATGAGTGAATGAGTGAATGTGCGAATGAGTGAATAGGAGATTGAGGAGAACGGAATTGTCGGGGCAAAAGTAGGTCTTATTCCAACAAACGCCTTAGCGGGCCCTCACTCATTCGCACATTCACTCATTCACTCATTACCTTGTGCCGCGCATGAGCACTTTTGCCCGAATTCCTGCCCTCGACGGGGTGCGCGGCCTGGCCGCGCTGATGGTTTTGTTGAGCCATTTTTTGTTTGAAGACCTGTGGCAGAGCCGCTGGTGGTGGCCCATGGCCCACAGCGGCTGGCTGGGCGTCGATTTGTTTTTTGTGCTGTCGGGATTTCTCATCACAGGTATTCTGCTGGATTCGAAGGAAAAACCGGGCTATTTCAAACGGTTTTACCGGCGGCGGGTGCTGCGCATTTTTCCACTTTATTATGCTGTTTTGCTGTGGGCGGTGTTTGCCATCCTGGTGATCGACCGGCAGCCGGAGCACTTGTGGAACGGCTACGATTCGCTGGCCTGGTATTTCGCTTTTTTGCCCAATGTTGCACTGGCTTTAAAAGGTGAATGGCTCTGGCAGACCAACTGGGCGGGCCTGAGCCACCTGTGGTCGCTGGCTGTGGAGGAGCAGTTTTACATTGTCTGGCCATTTATCGTGTGGGTCATGCCCAGGCGCTGGCTGGCGCCGCTCTGCGCCGTCGTTTTGATGTCGGGAGCGAACCTGAGGGAACTGACGGATGCGCAATTCGGCCAAAAATGGTCGATCGCCTCTTATGTGTTGCCCTATTGCCGGATGGACGGGCTGGCCGCCGGAAGTTTACTCGCTATTTTGTTCAGGATGAACATTTTGAAGGTCACCAAAGCGGGTCATGTACTGGCGCGGGATTTCACCTTCATCTCCGGCATGTTGTTGTTTTATTGGCTGGTGGCGGAAAATTCGCACTGGCGGGGCACCTTCACCGCCTTCTTTTTTGCAGGGTTTCTTTACCTGGCTTTGTGTGAGAACAGCGGGGTGCAAAGGCTCTGCAACTGGTCTTTTTTGCGGCATCTGGGACAGTACAGCTATGGCCTATACGTATTTCATCAAATGCTGCGCATGGTGTTTTTCTGGTACCTGCGGGAGCCGATGGAACGATTCGGCTGGGCCCCGGGGCTGAATCAGGCCGTTTACACCGTGGTGGCATTTTCGGCGACGTACGCACTGGCGCGGCTCAGCTGGAAGCATCTGGAAAAGCCGTTCCTGGACTTGAAATAGTTGGCCCCGCTGGCACGAAGCCCCGCTGGCGCGAGGCTACCCGCTGGCGCGAGGCTACCCGCTGGCGCGAGGCTACCCGCTGGCGCGAGGCTTAGCCTCGCGCCAACACAGCCAACACAGCCAACACAGCCAACACAGCCAACACACGCCCTGACTAACCACAACCATCTCCACTATTCTGTCCACTAAATTTGAAATCAACATGAAGAATCTTCTCCTTGGCTTTGCTGCCGCTGCACTCCTTTTCACGGCTTGCAACACTCCGGAAAAACCGGCCCCTGCACCGGCCCCAACTCCTGCACCCGCGCCTGCTCCCGAAGTAGCCAAATCAAAATTCCCGGTCAACTGTTTTGAAAACAAGATGCCCGACGGATCGATGCTCAGCCTCCAGTACACCGAATATTACGAAGACATCGTGGGCATCCTCGATTATTCGTTTTACGACAAAGACGGCGCCCACGGCACTTTTAAGGGCAAAAAAGAGGGCGACATCATCACTGCTACCTGGACCTACACCATCGAAGGCTCCGAGCAAAGCGAACTGATCATGATCAAAATCGAAGGCGACAAGGCCCTGAAGGCCTCCGGTGAACTCGTGGAGGGCAAAGACGGTGTGCTGCAACTCAAGGATGCAGCCCATGCCTCCTGGCAGGAAACCTTAACCCGCGTGCAATGCGACTGAGGGAATGAAATAATGAAGGGAATGAAATAATGAAGGGAATGAAATAATGAAGGGGTTCGAGCTTGCCGCCCGGACCCCTTCATTATTTCATTCCCTTCATTATTTCATTTCAAAAAAAGGTGCACCCAGCTTCCGTCGTGGGTAAACTTGCCGGCCTTGTCGAAGCTTTTTGCCTCGGGCGAAGCCAGCCGGGAAACAAGCAGGAAGTCGTGCTGAACCGCCGCCGGGTCGGCGCTCGCGGTGTCGCTTTGTGCCGCGGCCTGGGCTGCGTAGCCGTGCAGCAGGTTGGGGAACTGGCGTTTAAACAGGTCGGGGTGACCGAAAATATCCACGGCCATCACCTTGCCACCGCAAACGGCAACGACGCCCACCACATTGGGCTGATCGGTCAGTTTACCGTCGAAAAAGCGCATACAGGCGTCGCGTTTGGCTTTTTGTGCGCTTTCGTTGCGGTCCAGTGCGGTGTAGGCTTTGGTGTCCGATTCGGCGCCGTTGGCTTTGGTTACATCGGCCACGGCTGCCCAGACGTTTTGCTGATTGGTGCTTTGCACGGCGTGGCGCACTTGCGGACTGGCCACGTTGAAGTAGCCTTTGAACGCGGCCACCTGTTTTTCGGCTTCCGGGGCCGAGGGATCGTAGTAGGACGAGCGGCCTGCCTCCACACAGAACACTTCGATATTCTTCACGTCGATGCCCGCGATCACCTGATCCTGGGCCACTACGCGGTCCTGGTTGCCGCCGGTCACCACGTCGCCGCTCATGAGGAAGACGGGCTGGCCGGTTTTGTTTTGCACCGTGAGGGCATTGTACCAGGGGCTGTCCTGCCGGCCGAATTGCTTGCGTTCCAGCACGCGGAAGCCGCGCAGGCTCATGGCTTCGTCCATGGTTTTCAGCGTGGCCAGCGTGGCCTGGGCGTCGATGGTGGCGGCATCAGCGGTGATGGGGTAGAGGCGCAGGTTGTCGTATTGCCATTCGGGGTTGGCGTCGGTCACGAGGCTGAGGCCATTTTTTTCAGTGGCGCTGGTGGTGCTGACGGGCGGTTTCGGGTCGTTTGCGCAGGAGGCAAACAGGGAAAGCAGCAGCGAAGCGAGTGCGAGTTTTTTCATAAATAATGCTTGGAGTTGCGGTTGGGAGGTGCCGTGTTGAATATTCAAAAGTACTTAACGCCCCGCGGCGAACTAAAGTTTATTGGACGAACGGCCTTTCTGCCGCGATTTTTCAGAAAAAAACGAACACTGTTGTAACATCGCTGCGGCTCAGCCGTCTTCCTTTCAAATTGCTTCAAAAAGCCAACGCGGCTCACGGAAACAACCGCATGAACTGGACGATTTTTCACCAACATGTTTTCCCTATCCGGCACAAGCTCTACCGCTTTGCCCTGCGCATCACCGGCAGCGCCCCCGATGCGGAAGATGTGGTGCAGGAAGTGCTCGAAAGGGTGTGGAAATCGTCGGCCGACCAAACAGCCAGCGTGCAAAACTGGGAAGCCTGGTGCATGACCCTGACGCGCAACCGCTCGCTCGACCGCAACCGCTCCCGCACCCTGCGCCGCACGGCGACCCTCGACGGGCTCGGCGAACGCAGCAGCGAGACCCCGGGCCCCGCCCGCGCCGCCGAACTCAGCGATCTCGCAGCCCAGGTGCGCCGGCTGATGAACGATTTGCCCGAAAAACAACGGCTGGTGATGCACCTCCGCGACGTCGAAGAACTCACGTACGAAGAAATCGCGGAGACCCTTCAAATCAGCCTCGACCAGGTGAAAATCAGTTTGCACCGCGCCAGAAAAACCGTTCGTGAACAAATGCTCAAACTCGAAACGGCGCTTTCCTGAAAAGGCAAGAGTCGCCAAAGACCCAAACCCAAAAACCAAACACCAAACACCACAAACAATGACTTACGAACAGATCAATGCTTTGCTGGAAAAATACTGGGATGGCGAGAGCTCCCTGGACGAAGAACGGGCCCTGAAAGCCTACTTCGCCTCAGGCCAGGTAGACGAACGGCTCCGCAACGTGGCGCCGCTTTTCGCCGCCCTGCGCGCCGATTCCGCAGTCGAATTGCAGCGCAATCCGGCGGTTCCGTTCGCTCCGGGGCCTGCCGCGACCTGGCGGCGCTGGGCAGTCGCTGCGGCTTCCGCGGCACTGCTGGTCATGGCCGGTTGGTGGTGGATGAGCCGCCCTGTTGATCCTGTCGGATTGCCGCCCGTCGCTGAAACGCCGCGCCCGTTGACGCCTGAAAAGGCCGCGCCGCAGGCTGAACAGCCCGCGACAATCGCTCAGGAAACGCCCCAGCCGGAAAAACCTGTTGCTAAACGCCACCGCAAACCCAATGTCCGGCCCAGCGGCCCTGCCGCCATAGACCCGGAAGCCGAACAAGCCATGGAAGAAATCAAAGCTGCCCTGGCGCTCGTGTCGTCCAAAATCAACAAAGGCAAACGCGAGGCCTCCAAAAACCTGCACGAGATAGAAACCATCGATAAAATTATCAAAAAACCCAGCGCGGGCTGAACCCGGGAATCCAGCCTCGCGCCTTCATTCAAACATTTGTAAATCAATGATTCATCAGGCTATGAAAAAGTCCTTTTTGCTGCTGATCGGCTGCTTCTGGATGCTCCAGACCGCGCAGTCCCAAAATGACGCGATCACGCGTTTCTTCGACAAATACATGGAAGACGAGCGTTTCACCGTCGTCTTCGTCGCCCCGAAATTGTTCGACATGGTCGGCAAAATCGAAACGGACGACCCCGATTGGGAAACCTACCGCGAGGTGGTCGGCGACCTCACCGGGCTCCGCGTCCTCACAGCCGACAGCATCGGCGACGGTATCGCCCTCTATAAGGAAGCCCTCAGCAAAGTGCCCGCCGGCGAATACAGCGAACTGCTCACCGTGCGCGACGGACAGGAAAACGTCCGTATCTGGATCAAAGACTCCGGCAACATCATCCATGAATTGCTGCTGCTCGTAGGCTCGCCCGACGAATTCGTGCTCCTGAGCCTCACCGGCAAGATCGATCTCGACAAAATCTCGGCGCTCTCCAAAGGACTCGACATCAACGGCATCGACCAGCTCGAAAAGGTAAAAGGCGCCGAAAAACACTGATTCGCAGGGGTTTATTTAAAAGGTTGATAAGAGTTTATGAGGGTTTGTAAACCCTCATAAACTTTATCAACCCTTATCAATCTTTTAAATAAACCCTTATCAACCTTTTCATCAACCTATATCCATCATGAAAAACATCTTCCTCGGCCTGGCCATACTGATGGCGGCCGGCTCCCTTTCGGCACAGGACTACGGTCTGTACTGGAAATATAAAGACTACGACGGCGCCATTGCCGTCACCGTACCAGGCTTCGCCGTACACGTCGGCTCCTGGTTCATCGACGACCGCCAGGACCGCAAACTGGCTCAAAAAGTGGGCAAAGTGCGCGTCCTCTTCTTCGAAGACGGCAGCCCGATCACCGCTCGCGACACCCGCCGTTTTGCCCGCAAAGCCAAACGCCGCGGCCTGGAAGAACTCATTGTCGTGCGCGACGGCGACACCCACGTGCGCGTCATGGCCAAAGAACGCCGCAACGGCAAAGGCATCCGCAAGGTGGTCGTGTTCGTCAATTCACCCGACGGTTTTGCCCTCGTCAGCGTGCGCGGCCGCCTGCGCTACAAAGACCTGAGCCGGATTCTGAACGAATATTCCGGCCAGAAAAAAGGCAAGCAGGATGAGCAGAACAGTGACGATCCGGCGCTGATCAAGATTCCGGTGTCGCGGATATAAACTTGGGATCGGCTGATTGTATAAAATCCGCTCAGTGGCTTTGGTCATTGAGCGGATTTTTTTCTGCATTCCAACATCGGCAATGATATGATGAAAATTTAACACAAAAAAACAGAGGGAATCGATTCAGGCGGTATACTTTGTATAGGCAGTTGCAAAACGACTTACCGTTCTGCATCTGCCTGCTTTGTTTTTAAACCTTTAAATTTTATCACACCATGTTAAACTTCACTTATCCACCGAAGCGTTCGGCTCTCCTCTCCTCTCCTCTCCTCTCCTCTCCTCTCCTGTAAAACGTTCGTAATCATGTTGTTTTCAGCGTTTTTACTCGGAAATGGCGTTACACTTCGCGCCCAGTGTTCTTGTACCACTACCGTGGGCAGTGGTTCGGGGATCGCCACACTTACCGCCGCTATCGGCGTTTACGGAGCAGGCTTCGCCAGTCTCACGGGTACTTGTGTGAAAATCAACGGGACGTTTACCATCGACAATTCGCAAACCTGGACACTGAATGCGGTGAATGTCTATGCCCTGACTACCGCTTCGCAAATCGTCGTTGACAACGGCAGCACGATCAACGCGGGCAACGCCTCGGTATTTGACGGGTGTTCCGGTAATACCTGGGCTGGTATCAAGGGTTTGGGCGGCTGCACGGTTCTGATCAACAAATGTACCTTGCAAAACGTCAACAATTCTGGAGCCGTCTACATCGCAGCTGGCGCAACGTTTACGGTCACCAATAATACGTTCAACGAAAACGGCGTGGCCATCCGGATTGCCGGCACTCAAACGCTCGGCGCCCACACGGTGAGCGGCAACCAGATCAACTGCAGTGGCTCCGGTACCGGAGTTTACATCAACAGCGGCGCCCGCAACGTCACCATTGGCAACAACAGTTTTTACTTTCCGGCCTTTACCATTCCTTCTCTGATGAAAGGGGTTATTATTGATCAATATGCAACCAATATTTCCCTGCTGGGCAGCACAATGGTCAATCAGGATATCGGAGTAGACATCAAAAAAGGAGTGAACAGCGTCCTGATCAGCGCCCTGATTTTCGGCGGCGGCACGGGCGTATATGCGAATAATGCCTACGGCGCATTGACCATTATCGACGGTTCATTTCGGGCCAGGGAAGACGGCATTTACATCAATCAGCATGCCACTACGTTCGGAACGACTATTTCCGGCGATATAAACATCGCCAGATACAACGTATCCTCTGCATATAAAAGCGGTATCAGAATCCTGACCGCCGGCGGCAACCGGAATATTTTTGTCCGCGAAAATTTTATTCGGCCCAATACCTCCAACGACGCCGCCGCCGCTTACGGTATCGGCGTCACCAATTCGCACAATCCATTCATTACCATCGAAGGCAATACCGTGGATCATACCGTATTCCCCTCCGGCAGCGCCATTATTCCGGGAGGGATATACGTCCAGGGCTCCGACGGCGGCTGCATCATCCGCAATAACCTGATCAACACCGGATACACGGGCCACCTCCAGTTTGGCATCACCGTGGCTGAATCCAATAACATCCAGGTCGTAGGCAATACCGTGAACCCCGCCGGCAACAACATGAACCACGGCATCGCTATGGAAAACAACCCCAACAATCAGCTGCTGTGCTGCAATTCGGTGGATATGGCGAGTGAGGGGGTGTATATGCTTGGCGGTCAGAATAATTCAAATATGTACAATACAATATTTGGTGACCATGACGAAGCTTTGTATTACGATATGGTTGTTTCAAATTTTAATCCCCATTTTCACCGTGGTAATGACTGGAGTGCGGCAACCACAACATGGGATGGATATTTTAACGGAAGCCCATTTTTTGCTCCTTTTGCTTTTTATACAGTTGATCCCACCTATTTAGCCAATACCACAAAAATATTCGTGACCGGCGGTACGCCCAGTGACTGGTTTTTGGTGACCAACGGAAGCGAAGCGTCCTGCGTCAACACCTATAATTCTTACTGCGGTGAAACGCCGCTTGAAAACGGCGGAGAATTCAGCTCCCCCGGTGGCGAAGAGGCGCTCACGAGCACAGATTACTGGGCGGCCTCCGACCTGGACGACGCCACCCCGAACTTCGCGACTCGGACCCTTCTATCGCCGGTTTTTGGGAAAATGCAGAGAACGGTAACCTGGCTAAGTTTTTTACGATCGAGGACGAACTCTACCGGCTCTACGACGGCAGTTTGGACGAATCGGGCATAGCGGAAAAATTATCGGATTTGAAGACCCTCAACGATGCCATTACCCCCACGCTGGATTGCGAAGCGCATTTGCAGGCCGTCAATGCCATTGAAATCAATGCACTGGCGCTCGATGACTGGGACTTCGACGCCCAGGAGAAAAGCACGATAGACGACATCGCCTCGCTTTGCCCGCAAGAAGGCGGCCCGGCCGTGTACGCTGCCCGCGACTTGCAGGAAAAGTACCGGACGCCTGTCTGGAGCATGGATTGCGCGGCCATTGGCGCTCGTGAAACCTCACGGGCCACTTCAGCCATTCAGGGCATGAAGGTTTATCCCAACCCGGCCGCCGATCTCCTCTGGCTGGATTGCAGCGCTGCCGTTTCCGATCGCCGGATTCGAATTGTGGACATCACGGGGCGAGTCAGGTATGAAGTTTCCGTACCGGCCGGCTCTACGCATGTTCCGCTGCAAATCAATGACCTTCCCGACGGCTGTTACGTCGTTCTCTTAAGCGCCGCTGATGGACATAGTACCCAGCAGCAAAAGGTCAACATCATTCACTAACCTATTTTTTTCATCCAGCCGTACTGTGCATATACAGATAATACCTGTATATGCACAGTACGGCTATTTCTATATTGATCATGAAAAAAATAGTCGCATTATCTTTATGCATTCTTGTTACAACAGTCTTGTCAGCCCAAAAAGAAGACTTCATATGGCTTCTTGGAGGAGGGATACAATCAACTGATAGTTTGTATAAATCTTGCAAACTGGACTTTTCATTTACCCCCCCGATTATTACACATATCGATGAAGACCTTCCCTTTTTGCAGGCAAATTCCTCAATTTGCGACTCTTCTGGTAAATTATTATGCTATAGCAATGGGGAAAATATATATAATAGTGATTACAAGATTATGGAAGGTGGAGAAAATTATTATCCAACCGATGCCTTTACCGGGGTCCCTGTGAAACAAGGTCATTTATTATTACCATTCCCTACTCAATCAAACAAAAAAATATTTATATATGGCACCTCCAAAGTTGTATACCCTCCATCCGGGGCAACCCTTGGTTTTGTTGACATTCGCTACGCCATCATCGACTTCACCTACAACGCCGGCCTGGGCAAAGTAATTCAGCGAGACATCAACGTACCGACCGACACGATGATGCCCACCCAAATGACTGCCGTGCGCCATGGCAACGGCCGCGACTGGTGGGTGCTCATGCCGCATTACAAGGACACCTTGTACTACCGCTACATCCTGTCGCCCGAAGGGCTGGAATACGCGGGCAAACAAGCCATCAAAGGCACCGACCTGGGCCTTGGCCAGGCCTGTTTTTCGCCCGACGGGAAGTGGTACGCCCGCTTCAACTGGCACGGCATCGTGCCGGATTCTTCTTTTTCCACCATCGAGCTCTATCGCTTCGACCGGTGCAGCGGGCTGCTCAGCGACCGCGTGAGCAAAACCTACGACCTCAGCGGGCTGGGCGGCAAGCCGGGCGGGGTGGCGTTTTCGCCTTCTTCGAGGTATATGTACGTGTCGCGCTGGGATACGATTTTTCAATACGACCTGGCGGCCTCCGACATCGTGGCCTCCGAGATGGCCGTGGCCGGATACGACGGCTTCACGGCCGATTTTGGAGCGCCTACGCGATTTTATTCCCTGCTGCTGGCGCCGGACGAAAAGATTTATTGCTGCGTATCGAATTACAATTCCCGCTATCTGCACGTGATTGCACAGCCCGATTCGGCGGGAGCAGCCTGCGCGGTTCAGCAGCACAGCGTGGAATTGCCGGTGTTCAACAACTTTGTGTTGCCCAACATGCCTTTTTACCGGCTGTGGGAATGGGGGGACAGCCCTTGCGATACGCTCAGCAGCGTGTCTGCATCCGAAGCGGCTGCCCATGATTTTGCGATGCGACTCGTCCCCAATCCTGCAGGGGAGCAAGTCGAACTCCTGTTCTCCCAACCCATGCAAGCACCTGCAAGCGTAAAATTGTATGATCTCACCGGGCAACTGATGCTGGACGAGCCTGTTGCGACTGGGGTGGAGCGCCAATCTATTTCGCTGGAGCGATATCCGAATGGCTGGTATATAGTTTGTCTGGCAACGAAAGAGCAAGTGTTGTCTCGCAAGGCATTGAGTATAATACGATAAGTCCAAAATACAGAGGCCTTCACAATTGCATGTGAAGGCCTCTGTTGGGCTAATTCAACCGGAAGGGGAAATTACTCCTCGTCGCCTTCCTCAAACTTCCGGGTGTATCCTGCGTCTTCCATCGATTCATTGTCGGGCTCCCAGTCTTCGCCGCTGCGGGCGGGGCGCTTGCCATTGGCCAGCCGGACTTTGTCGCCGATGGGTTTGGCGGCAGGGCGGTCTTCGCCGCCGGGAAAGCCTTCGCCGTCGGCGCCTTCGAGGGGCATTTCCTTGCCGGCGTTGGCGATGTTCTTGCCGTCGATGCTTTTCGTGGCGTGCGGCACGAGACGCAGGCGTTGTTTGTCGATGAGCTGACCCGTGACGATACAGATGCCGTAGGTCTTGTTTTGGATGCGGAGCAGGGCGTTTTTCAGGTCCTGGACGTGGCGTTGCTGCCGGGCAGCCATGCGCTGGAGCAGTTCAAGGTCGGTGTGGGCCGTAGAGTCGTCATACCAGTCGCCGCCTTGCTGATTGAAGCCGTTTTCGTTGAGTTCCGCGATTTGTTGGTTCGTGAAATCCAGCTCTTCCTGGGCTTTGGCGATCTTGTCTTCGATCAAGACTTTGAATTCCTGTAACTCCTCGTCGCTATACCGTACTTTCGGTTCGTTAACCATGATCGAGGTTAATTTTGAAAATGAAGAAGGTAGATGGTTCGGTTTCGGGGGGCAAAATTAGACCAAAAAATCTTCGCGCGGACCGTAGAAATAAAAATTTGATATTTTCCTGATCGGTCAATGCGCAAAATTCATTTGGGAAAAACTCCTGGATGTATAAAATCTTAATTTGCGAGTAAGGCCAGGGAGGGTGAATTATCCACGGCGTGCCGTTAAACGTTGTTCGAAGAAAAGAGTTGCCTGGATGACCTGAAATGACGGCGTTTTAAAAAATGAATTAAAGCGCCTGGCCGAAGGAAGTTCGGTCGCCCGCCAGAAAAAATGCCTACCTTTGCGCTTCATTGGTCCAATCCCCCTTGCCAACCGAAGAAAAATTTGTCTATCGCCCAACCATCGCCCTAACCACAGTTTAAAATGGTCGAAACAAAATCGCCTGCGCGCAGCAAAAAAAACGCCGAATTTTCTGAATCCTACCGCCAGGAGGTCCTCCGCGATTTCCGCATTTGCTGCCTGAGCCGCGAGGCCAGCGTGATTGCCCGAAAAGAAGTGCTCACCGGCAAAGCCAATTTCGGCATTATCGGCGACGGCAAGGAAGTGGCCCAGGTGGCCATGGCCAAGGCCTGGAAAAAAGGCGATTTCCGCTCCGGTTATTACCGCGACCAAACGCTCATGCTGGCCCTCGACCTGATGACGCTCGACGAGTTTTTCGCGCAGCTCTACGGCGACCCCTATGGCGACCCGTTCTCCGGCGGCCGCCAGATGAACTGCCACTTCGCCACCCCTTTCATCGACGATGCCGGCAATTTCCTCGACCTGAAAAACCGCTACAACATCACTTCGGACATTGCCCCCACGGCCGGCCAAATGGCCCGCGGCCTCGGCCTGGCTTTCGCCTCCAAAAAATTCCGCGAAGCGCCGGCCCTCTGCGGCGATCTCTCCGACGCCGGCAATGAAGTCGCTTTCGTCACCATCGGCGATGCCTCCACCTCCGAAGGCGCTTTTTGGGAAACCATGAACGCCGCCTGCGTGCTGCAGGCGCCGCTGGCCGTGAGCGTCTGGGACGACGGCTACGGCATTTCCGTTCCAAAAAAATACCAGACCACCAAGGAAAGCATCTCCGAAGCCCTGTCCGGATTCGCGGGCGAAAAAGGACTGAGCATCCACATCGGCAAAGCCTGGGATTATCCCGGCCTTTGCCTTTTGTACCGCGAAGGCATTGAGGCCATGCGCCGTACCCACCAGCCGGCCCTGTTCCATATTCAGGAAGTGACCCAGCAACTCGGCCACTCCACCTCCGGCGACCACCGGCGCTACAAAAGCCCCGAACGCCTCGCTTTTGAAGAAGAATTCGATTGCAACCGGCGGATGGCGGATTGGATCGTCAGCGGCGGACTGGCCAGCGCCGAAGAACTCGACGCCATCAAAACAGCCGCCAAACGCGAAGCCACGGAAGCCGCTCAGCGCGCCTTCCGGGCCTATCACGACCGCGTCGGAAGCCTGCGCAGCCAGTTGGACGGATTGCTCGCCAATGCCCGCGCCGCCGCCCCGGACCGCCCGGAACTTGAAACGCTTTCCAACGAACTGGCGCAGAAACGCGAGCCGCTCCGCTACGAATTACTGCAAACTGCCCGACGCGCCGTTTTTGCCCTGACGGGGATAAACGGCGCTGCCGTGGAAGCGCTCGAAGATTTTGTGCGCTCGGAAACCGTGGAAGGCGAACGGATGTACAGCGAACGCCTGTTGAGCGATTCGCCCAAATCACCACTGAAATCCGCCGTAGTACCCGCTGTTTTTTCAGAAAATTCGCCCTGGAAAGACGGCTACGAGGTGCTCAACGCATGTTTTGACCAAAATCTGGAAAAAAATCCAGGTCTCTTCTTTTTTGGTGAAGACGTGGGTTTTATCGGCGACGTGAACCAGGGACTTCGCGGAATGCAGCAAAAACACGGCGAATCGCGCGTGTTCGACACCGGCATCCGCGAATGGACCATCATGGGTCAGGCCATCGGCCTGGCCATGCGCGGCCTGCGTCCTGTCGCTGAAATTCAATACCTGGATTATTTGCTGTACGGCCTCTCGCCGCTGTCCGACGACCTCTGCACATTGCGCTGGCGCTCGAACAACCTGCAGGCCGCCCCGGCCATTATCCGCACCCGCGGCCACCGGCTCGTGGGCGTTTGGCACGCCGGCTCGCCGATGGGCATGATGCTCGGCTCGCTGCGCGGCATGCACCTCTGCGTTCCGCGCAATATGACGCAAGCTGCGGGGATGTACAACACCCTGTTGCGCTCCGACGACCCGGCCATCGTGGTGGAATGCCTCAACGGCTACCGCCTGAAAGAGCGGCTGCCCGACAACGTGGGCGAATTCACCGTACCGCTGGGCGTACCCGAGGTCCTGCGCGCCGGCACCGACGTCACGTTGCTCACCTACGGCTCCTGCGTGCGGGTGGCCGAAGAAGCCTGCGATCTGCTGGCCGCACGAGGTATCTCCGTAGAATTGATTGACATCCAGACGCTCATGCCTTTCGACCTGCCGCAGGTTTGTGTGGACAGTTTGAAAAAAACGAACCGCCTCGTGGTGCTCGACGAAGATTTCGAGGGCGGCGCATCGGGTTATATCCTGCAACAGGTTTTGGAAAAACAAGGCGGTTACCGCTGGCTGGATTCGGCGCCCGTGACGCTGTTTGCCAAAGACCACCGCACGGCTTATGGCCAGGACGGCGATTATCACTCCAAACCCCAGGCGGAGGACGTGGTGATGGCGGTGTACGGGATGGTGAAGGAGGCGGAGCCGGGGCGGATTTAAGGATTTTTCCCTATTTTGGTTTCAAACTACTTCTTCAGTTCTGGAATATGTATTTCCAACTTTTCCCGGATTGTCGTTAGCCAGGACATTTGCATGGGCAAACCACGCATCAGAGGCACGCGTATTCCTGTCAGTTCCGTCCTGGCATATTTAGCGGGCGGAATGAGCGCTGATGAACTTCTTCAGGCGTTTTATTGGGTTGAAAAAGAGGATGTTCTGCAAGCATTGGCTTTTTCTTCTACGGTTTTGAATGATCAGGTCATTCCATTTGAAAAAGCCGCCTGATGAAATTTTTGTTGGACGAGAACATGCCGCCGTCATTGGCTGCTTTGCTGAATAGCGCAGGCCATGAAGCCAGGCATGTCGTCGAGATTGGCTACCCTAATACTCCGGATTTTAAGATAGCAGAATTCGTATCAGGGGCAGGCCATCACGGCAAAATCGGTTTTCGCCTTTTTTGAACAGTATTTAGGACAGATTTCAGACAGCCTACTGCATGGGGCATCGGTTATTGTAGACGAGCAAAAAGTTCGAATCAGGATACTGCCTTTACAAAAATAAATATACTTATAGGCTTTGGCCCTCGGATAAAACGGATGCGGGCAACACGGATTTAAACGGATAAAAAATGAATGAAAATCCGTTTAAATCCGTGTTGCCCGCATCCGTTTTATCCGAGGGCTATCCTGCGAAGTTAATTCAGGTGCAATTCCCCCATCAACATCTCCATCTGCAAGGGCGACAAGGACTTCCGCAGCACGTCGAGCACCTGTTCGAAGACGTGCGCCGGTGCGCCGGCCTGTATGCCCCGTATCCAGGCCGTGCGGTCGGGATGTGACTGGGCGGGTGCCGACCATTTGATCATCACGAGCGTATGCTCGGGAGAGATCTTCGCCGCGATGCGGCGGTGCATATCCATCAGCTCGTCGTCGCTGAAATATTCCCAGATTTTCACTTGGGTTTCCTCTTCTTCTTCCAGCATGTGGGCCAGGTAGGCGCTGAAAAAATGATTGAGTTGCAGGAAAAATGCCTCGCCTTCGGCTCGGGCGTCCACGCCGGCGCGCACCAGGCTGTGCAGGCGGTTCAGGGCTTGTTCGAGCTCGGTTTGGTGTTGCTCGATCACTTCGTGGTCCTCGAAGTTGTGGTGGCCGGCGCCGGGACAACGGGCTTCCAAGGGAGCCAGGACAAATTCATTTTCCATTTCGGCGTGCTCATTGAGCATGTCGAAGACTTCGCGGCCGGTTTTGTACAGCTGGCCCACGGCGAATTCGTCGCGGTAGTCAGTGTTGCCAGCAAGCAGGGTGAAGTGTGATAAGGCGTTGCGCAGGCCTTTGTGCGGGATGTTGTACACCCGGAGTCGGGTGGTCGGGAGTGTAGTCGTCATGTGTTCAATTGTTTTCCGGGTATGACAAGCCTGGCGCCTTTCGGGTTACAGCCGCCGCTACATTCCATTCGCAATTTTTGGAATAGTTCTTGCAAAGGGTCTCTCAATCCTGGTAATCACTTGTTTTTTTAATCAATCGCTAACGACACAATGAACAATTTCTCAACAACCGATCGCATCCGACGGGCCCATCGGCCCGAACAACCTGCTTCCATTATACCGGATTTTGTCCTCGCCGACGTCGTGTTCGGCTCCCCGCGCGAGGATTGTGCCGGTACCGGCATTTGCAGGATTGAAGCCCACCGTGGCGCCCCTGCCGCTTCTTCAGGACCCCGTGAATGCCGCCGCGCCCGCGCCGTACTGAGTTCGCCCGACGCGCATTCGCTGGTGCTGAGGTTTCACAACAGCGACCTCTGCAGCCACTTGTTCCGCCATTATTTCCGAAATGAGGTTTTTTGCCTGCCACAGGCCTGTTCGTTGCCCGGAGAATTGGCGCAAAGCCTGCAATTGGCCCATAACGAACTTGTCCCGGGAACTTACCCGATCGAGCAAAGCGGAGGTTTTTTCCGTATTACGTTGATGGTTTGAGTGTTTTTATAAATAGAACACGGATAAAACGGATGCAGGCATCACGGATTCGCTTGGATCTAAATCTGTGCTAATCCGTGTTGCCTGCATCCGTTTTATCCGTGTTCTATCAAAAAAACGTTACTTCTTCCTCGCCGCCCGGATCAGCAAAAAGCCCAGCGCTGCAAAGAACAGTACGCCAAGGAACTGGTACCCGCCTTCGCCCAGCATGTCGCTCAGGCTGTGTTCGAGGTTGATTTTACCCAGTCCGGCCGCGATGGATTCATTCACGGAGAGCAAAGCCACCACCACGCCGGCCAAAGCGCCGCCCGCTACCAAACCCGTGGCGAACAAACTGCCTTTGCCCAAATCGGCGTCTTCGGCCTCTTCGCCCTTGCGCTTGGCCATCCAGTCGGTCAGGCCGCGCAAAGCGCCGCCCGCCCAGATCGGCAGGGTCGTGGACAGCGGCAGGTACAGGCCTACCGCGAAGGACAGCGATTTCACGCCGCACAATTCCATCGTGATGGCCACAAAAACGCCTACGAGCACGAACTGCCAGTCGAGATTGAATGACAACAGACCTTTGATCAGGGTCGCCATGAGGGTCGCCTGCGGGGCGTTGTATTTTTCGCCAATCGCATGTTTGATGCCCTGGCTGACCATTTCCTGGGTGGGCGTGTCGAGTACCTTGACCGTCCAGCCGATCACCAACGACGACACGACAACCCCGATGAACAAGGCCAGCTGCTGATACCGCGGCGTGGCGCCGACGAGGTGGCCTGTCTTCAAATCCTGCGACGTAGCGCCCGCGTTGGCCGCAGCGATACAAATCATACTTC
This sequence comes from Saprospiraceae bacterium, assembly GCA_044224705.1. Taxonomy (GTDB): domain Bacteria; phylum Bacteroidota; class Bacteroidia; order Chitinophagales; family Saprospiraceae; genus M3007. The sequence goes on along the minus strand of JBGAJY010000019.1, from coordinate 26,650 downwards.
CGACCACCAGGGCCATCGGTTCGAAGGTTTTCCCCGTCCAGCCTACACCGATGAACACCAGCGCGGTGCCCATGATCGTGGCGATGGTCATACCCGAAATCGGGTTGTTCGACGAACCGATGATACCCACGATACGGCTCGATACCGTGACGAAAAAGAAACCGAACACAATCACCAGCAAGCCGATGAGCAATTTGCTCAGGACGCTGTCGCCCGGAATGCTCGGCAGCACTGCCATCAAAAGGACCAGCGCAAGGCTGCCGAATGCGACGACTTTGATAGACAAGTCGTTCTCCGTGCGGGCCACCGCCACATTGGCGTCGCGGTTGCGCAGGGCACTGAAACTTTCACGGAACGATGCCACGATGGTCGGGATCGTCTTGATCAGGGTGATAAAACCGGCTCCTGCTACCGCGCCTGCACCGATCTGACGCACGTAAGCCCGGTAAACGGCACTGGTCAGGTCGGTGAAAGTGTGGGTCTCCGGATTCCAGCCGAAAGGATAACGCACGGCTCCCGTTGCATCCGTAATGGAGCGGAGCAGGTCCAGCTTCGTCAGTTGCGCAGCGATGGTATCCGGTGGCACGAGCGTGGCCAGCAGCGGAATGAGCCCCAGCCAGGCCAGCACGCCGCCTGCCACGAGTACTCCGGCGATGCGCGGACCGATGATATAGCCTACACCGAGGTATTCCGGCGTAATCTCGCCGCTCACCCGGGCTGCCGGAAGGTATTTGTTCGTTTGGCCGCTGTTGATGGCCGGTGTTTCCGCGATGATGTGGAACACCCGCTGACCCAGCGCATACAGCAAGGAAGCGCCGAGGCCCTGGTAAGCCGTTTTGGCAAAATCGCCGCCCTTTTCACCTGCGATGAGCACCTGCGCGCAGGCCGTGCCTTCGGGGTAAGGAAGATTGTCATGTTCTTTCACGATCAGCGAACGGCGCAGCGGGATCATCATCAACACGCCGAGTATGCCCCCGAAAATGGCAAGCATCAGGATGGTCCAGTAATTGAAATAACCTTCGCCGATGCCTTCGCTGAGGAAGAGGAAAGCCGGCAAGGTGAACACCACACCCGCCGCCACGGACTCGCCCGCCGAGCCGGCCGTTTGGATGATATTGTTTTCCAAAATCGTGGTTTTCAGGAATTTACGGCCGAGTGAAATGGCTAAAACAGCGATCGGAATCGAAGCGGAAACGGTGAGGCCGGCTTTCAGGGCCAGGTACACCGTGGCCGCGCCAAACACGATCCCGAAGCCCGCGCCGAGCAAAATGGCGCGCAGCGTAAATTCCTTTACGGTCGTGTTGGAAGCAGGAATGTAAGGTTTGAATTCAGTGTTCGATTGTTCCATGGCAAATGGTTTGGACGAAAGAAAAGGAAGGACAGGGCGGTCGGAAGGGTCGGCGAAAGGTAGAAATTTTGGGAAAACGCAGCCACCGGGAGGTTAAACTTCGATGGAATAGCCATTTCCAAACCGCAACTGCGTTTACCTTTACCAAAATTTTTCTCCCGACGACATGAAGAAATTGCTCCTCATCCCCTTTTTCCTTTTCGTTCTCCTCCATTCTGCCTTTTCCCAGGACAAACATTTTACCCAGTTCTACGCCGCGCCGCTCACCCTGAACCCCGCTTTGTCGGGCAATTTTGAGGGCAAATACCGCGTCGGCATGAACTACCGCGACCAGTGGCGCCGCATTCTCGACAACCCGATCAAAACCTTCGCCCTCGGCGCCGACCTGCGTTTCGATGCGCCGGGCAAATCCGTCTACGACGACGCGGTGGGCCTCGGCATCCTGTTTTTCAACGACAAGGTGAGCGTGCTCGATTTCAACACGACCCAGATCGCCCTGTCGCTGGCCTACCACAAATCGCTGGGCACCGACAACCGGCAGTTCCTTTCGCTGGGCATCCAAGGGGGGCTGACCCAACGCGGCGTCAATTACGAATCGCTGAATTTTCACGACGAGTTCGACGGCAACGGATACACGGGAAACACCCAGGAAGATTTGCCGGAAAACAATATTTCCTTCGCCGACTATAATGTCGGGTTGAATTACACGGCCCGTTTCGGCCAGGAAGGCGCCATTTTCGCAGGCGCGGCATTGCACCATTTTCTCCAGCCGGTCATTTCCTTTAATGGCAACAAGGCGGAAGGCGACAAATTGTACATGAAAATCTCCGGGCAATTGTCGGCCAACATCCCCTTGAACCGTCAGGTTTCTTTCCTGCCGCGCGTGCTCGTGGCCATGCAGGGACCGCACATGGAGCTGAATGCGGGCGCCAATTTCCGCACCGAATTCGGCAAATACGGCTCTACTGCCCTGCACCTCGGCGGCTGGGCGCGCCCCGTGCGCAACAGCGACGGCTTCGGACTCGATGCCGTGGTGGCGCTTGCCGGTATCGAGTTCAACAACGTGCTGGTGGGACTGAGCTACGACCTGAACCTCAAAGCGCTGTCCGCCAATCAGCGGCAGGGGGCCTTTGAGTTATCCATTGCGTATTTGGGCAATTATGACAGTGAAGAGATTCTTTGTCCGAAGTTTTGACGCGTACACCTGACAGGCGGGAATTGAGGGTTGGAAAAACAAAAAAGCAGCCGGCGACGCCGGCTGCTGTTTTTCAACCTCAATTCCCGCCTGTCAGGTGTACGATCTGGCTGGGTTCCAGCATTTCATTTCGGATGGCGATCTGCCGCAGGGTGTTTTTGGCGACTTCCAAAAAGGCATTGGCGACGATGCTGCCTTCGTCGAGCACTGCGGGCACACCGGAATCGCCCCCTTCGCGGATGCTTTGCACCAGCGGCACCTGACCCAAAAGGACCGAATGACTGGCCAGCGCCGGTTTTTGCCGCCGCCTTGGCCGAAGATAAAGTATTTGTTATCAGGAAGTTCGGCGGGAGTGAACCAGGCCATGTTTTCCACGACGCCGAGAATCGGCACCTTGATTTGATCCAGTAAAAACATGTTCATGGCTTTCATCGCATCGGTCAGGGCGACTTCCTGGGGCGTGGTGACGAGTACGACGCCGGTGACCGGAACGGTTTGCACGAGGGTCAGCTGCACGTCACCGGTACCCGGAGGGAGGTCCACGACGAGAAAATCGAGCGGCGGCCAGATCACGTCGTTGAAGAATTGCTTGATCACGGCAGCCAGCCTGGGCCCCCGCAGTACCACGGCCTGGTCGGGCTCTATGATGTTGCCGATGCTGATGGATGGCAGACCGTGCGCTTCCAGCGGCAGCATTTTGATCTGGCCGGTCACCTGCTGCACTTTTGGGCGTTGGCCGGCCAGTCCGAGCATGGTGGGCAGGCTCGGGCCATACACGTCGGCGTCCATCAGTCCGACGCGGGCGCCGAGGGCTTTCAGTCCGAGGGCGAGGTTGACGGCCACGGTGCTTTTCCCTACGCCGCCTTTGCCGGAGGCCACGGCGATGATGTTGCGGATATGCGGCACGATACTGGGCGGCGCCTGGTCGGCGCCGGGCGCGCGGGCTGTGAAGTGGACGTTCAGGTTGGCTTGCGGGAATTTTTCGGCGATGAGGCCGATGCAGGCGAAGTTCAATTCAGCTTTGCCCTGCATTTGCAGGGAAGGCACAGCTAGCGTGAGGTTCACGTTATCGCCGTCAATATCAAGGCTTTGCACCATGCCGGCAGTGATGATGTCCTGACCGGTTTGCGGGTCGCGCACGGCGCGCAGGGTTTGTAGGATGGCTTCTTTATTCATGAGGACGGCTTTTTTGCCGGAAAAACGACGTTTGGAAGTAAGTGTCGGAATGTGATCGCATCAGTCGGTCAATAAATGAAAGGCCACGGTTTTCACGCGCCGGGTGACAGGGTCTCGAGGATCCGGTGTGTATTCTTTTAAGATCATATCGCCGGATGCCGCGAAATTTAATACGGAGCGCAGGTCGCGGATTTGTGCGGCCGGCACGCCAAGTTTTTTGAACCGCGCCAGCCATGCGTCCGCGGTATCGGCGCTTATTTTTTCGGCCAGGATGGAAATCAAGGCCGGTCGATTGCGGATGCGGGCGGTATTGTTCTGAAAGTCAGGATGTTCGGCCAATTCGGGCAAATCCAAAGCGGCGCAAAGTTGGCGAAACTGTCGTTCTGTACCAACTGCCAGCAATACCGGCCGGTTGTCGCTTGCCGTAAAAACATCGCCATACGGCGCAATGTTCGGGTGCCGGGTGCCCATGCGCTGCGGCACGTTGCCATTCATGAGGTAGTTGGATGCCTGATTGGCCAGGGAGGCGATGGCGCTTTCGAACAGGGAAGTGCTCACGACGGCGCCCTGTCCGCTGCGTTCGCGGTGCAGCAGGGCCAGCAAAATGGCTTCTTTTAACTGGTGCGCGGCAAGCAGGTCGATAAACGCCACCGGCATTTTGACGGGCGGACCATCGGCTTCGCCGTTCATATGCATAAAACCCGCCTCGGCCTGAAGTACCACATCGAAGGCGGGGCTTTCGTCTTCCGGATCGGTAAAAGCGTTGAGTTGGGCGACGATGAGCCTTGGGTTTCGGGCGCGCAGATTTTCGGGGTCGAGGCTCCAGCGGCGTGCCGAGGAGGGTTTGAAATTGGAAATGACCACGTCGGCAGCGAGCGCCAGTTCGAGGGCGTTTTGCGCTTCTGCGGGGTCGTTCAGGTCGAGAAAAAGGTGTTTTTTGCCCCAGTTGACGCTGCAGAAGTAGGCCGAAATGCTCCATTCCGGGTCTTCATTCGCCATTTTCCAGCCCCTTGTCATGTCGCCTCCGGTGGTTTTGTTTTCAATTTTGAGCACCTCCGCGCCGAGCTCGGCAAAAAACATCCCGACCGCCGGGCCGGCCAGTACGCTGGCAAATTCCACTACTTTTAAGCCTGAAAAAAATTGATTGAGTTGTGTCATATTTGTTCAAAAAGCCTTCCACAACGTGGTGGCGGGGTGATTGCGAATGCCATGAAAATTTTCAATGCCGAGCAAATCCGGGCCTGGGACGCCTTCACGATCGCGCAGGAGCCCATCACTTCCGTGGAACTGATGAACCGGGCTGCCAGGACGTTTACAGATTGGTTTACAGGTATTTACGGGGATAACGACCAGCCCCTGGTCATTTTCGCCGGCACCGGCAACAATGGTGGCGACGGCCTCGCTGTCGCCCGCTTGCTATACCGGCGGTTTTACGCGCCAAAGGTATTGGTTTGCGACTTCACCGGCCGCCGATCGGCCGATTTTGACGCACAAATGGCCCTGATGCCTGCCGCCGACGAGGTGCCGGTCGTTTGGCTGAAAAATGCCCCGGACTTGCCTGAAATACCGGAGCATGCCCTTGTGATCGACGCATTGTTCGGCTCGGGGCTGAATCGTCCGTTGGAAGGCGACTGGGCACAAGTCGTTGATTTTCTGAATGCCTTGCCCAATGAAATCGTTTCCATCGACCTGCCCAGCGGCTTGTTTTGCGACGCGCCCACCACGGGCCCTTGCGTCACTGCAGGGCGCACATTTACCTTCCAGCAACCCAAACGGGCCTTCTTTTTTTCCGAAAACGGCGAAAGGGTAGGGGAATGGGCGGTGGGCGACATCGGGTTGCATCATTCGTTTGCGGAGCAAACCGACACGCCTTTTTATTTTTTTGAAAAAAACGATGCTCGCTGGCTCATCCGGCCGCGCGGAAAATTTGCGCACAAAGGCTCCTTCGGCCATGCCCTGCTCGTGGCGGGCAGTCGAGGCAAAATGGGCGCCGCCGTGCTCTCGGCCCGCGCCTGCCTGCGGGCCGGAACCGGCTTGCTGAGCGTTCATACACCGGTTTGCGGGCTGGACATCCTGCAAACGGCAGTCCCGGAAGCCATGTGCACACTGGATTCCTCGGCAACGCACTGGACTGATTTACTTGCGCTGACGGCTTATGGTTCCATTGGGATAGGCCCGGGAATTGGTACGGATGCGCAAACTGCCATAGCCCTGGAACATTTGCTGCGCAACGTCCATACCCCGGTCGTGCTCGATGCGGATGCCTTGAATTTGCTCGCCCAACATCCTCCCATGTGGGAATTTATACCTAAAAACAGCATCCTCACGCCACATCCGAAGGAGTTTGAGCGATTGTTTGGGACAACGGCGAACGACTTTGCCCGCAACGACCTGCAACGGGCCAAGGCGCAGGAACTGGGCGTATTTATCGTACTCAAAGGCGCTTATACGGCTGTTGCAGGCCCCGACGGCTGCTGCTGGTTCAATTCGACGGGCAACCCCGGCATGGCCACCGGCGGCTCGGGCGACGTGCTGACGGGCCTGCTGACGGGTCTTTTAGCCTCGGGGTATCCGCCCGGCGACGCGGCGCGATTGGGTGTTTTTTTACACGGACTGGCAGGCGATTTGGCAGCAAAAGAGCGCAGTGAGCAGGCTTTGACGGCTGGAGATATGGTGGAAGGCCTGGCGGCGGCGTGGCTGGAATTGTTGAGGATAACGCCACAGTCGATACGATGAAAATATCCTCTTGACAATCCGCATATTGAACCCTCAACCTCGCGTTTCAAGGTCTGTTGTCCATCCATGCAATAACCGCGTAGCGGTGGCATTTTAATCACGTTCCATAATGTCACCGCTACGCGGTTTTTGTGTTAAATATGAACCCTTGGACTACCAAAATGTCGCCGCTATGCGGCTGTGTTAAAGCGCAAAATTTGGGGTTCAATATGCGGATAGTCATTAATGCTTTTAATAAAAAACACTGAACAACAACAAATTATGCTACTACAACCCGGCGTCTACCGCCACTACAAAGGCCGTTTTTACCTCCTTCTGGGCGAGGCCCGACACTCCGAAACCGGCGAACAACTGGTCGTGTACCAGGCCCTGTACGGCGAACGGGGCTGGTGGGTGCGACCCAAGGTCATGTTTATGGAAGAGGTGCTCGTCGACGGTGTGGCGCAACCGCGTTTTGCCTTCGCAGGGGAGGCTTTGTAAAAAATCAATTACTCATTATGTACAAGATATTCAACCTGTTAGCCTTTGTTATCCTGCTGCTCACGGTGGCCTGTCAGCCGCCGGTCAAAACAATTCCCCGACGCGTAAAAACGGGCCTGGATTCCCTGCCCTACGCGGCCGTCCTGGAATCCAGAGAAGCGCAGAACCTGTTGTCCAACCGGCCGCTCGCGACCATCCTCGTGAAGGACCGCGGCTGGTCGCGAGACTGCGAATACCCCGAAGTAGTGGAACGCGCCCGAAACAAGGCTAAAAGATTGGGCGCCAACGTGCTGGTCATCGTGGAACACACGTTGCCCGATCAAACAGGCTCCAGTTGTAGCCGCATCCGGGCCGAAGTATACCGCGTGCCCAGCCTGGAAGGGCTGGAAAGTCAGATCCGTTGGGACAGCTCCCGACCCCTCATGGCGGGCGATTTACGGGGCAGCGCACCGGCCGGTGTTGCCGGACTGCCGGTAGTTCAATGTGTGTTGAAATACCGGTTATTAGGCGATTTTTTTAATGCAATTACCGTGCGCACCCAGACGATTTTCCTCAGTGACAATACCTGGATGCCGGCCGATCCTGGCAAAAAAAGCCAATTTCTCCGCCGTGCCCAATTGCATTTTAACCTCGCCGAATTGGCAGCCCGCGGCTTTAAAACCCGCCTGACGGCCTTGGCCCCCAACCTGAAATCCATGACCGGCCAGGCCAAATCGATGCTCGCAGAGCAACAATCCGCCGCGCAGCAACGCGCCGCTACATTCGATACCGAGTGGATGCAAAGCGGCCTGTCGGAAGCTGTGCTGTTGCGATGGGAACAACAGGTTGCGGCCGAACTGGCCGCGTCCGCAAGTTTGTTTCCGGACAAAACCGTGAGTTTGAAAAAGCAGGATTACAGGAAAAGCGACTGATTTTCCCGCAAAAAAAGGATGGTTTTTTCAATATCATCGCTCAAAACGCGGTCGGCTTCCAGTTTGGCCACGTGCTCCCGGTACGCTTCGTGTGCCGCTTCGATGGCCGGGGAGGACCGCAGTGGCCGCCTGAATTCGAGGCCTTGCATGGCTACCATGAACTCGATGGCCAATACCCGTTCGAGGTTGAGTACTACGCGGCGGGCCTTTGTGGCGGCGTTGGCGGCCATGGAGACATGGTCCTCCTGGCCGTTGCAGCTCACGATGCTGTCGGCCGAGGCAGGCATGCAAAGGGTTTTATTCTGGCTCACGATGGCTGCGGCGGTATACTGCGCGATCATCATGCCCGAATGCAGGCCCGGGTCGGGCGTGAGGAAAGCCGGCAGGCCGCGCGTTCCGCCGATCAGTTGGTAAATACGGCGTTCGGAAATGCTGCCCAGTTCGGCCAGGGCCAGGGCCAAATAATCGAGCGGCAGCGCGAGCGGCTGGGCGTGAAAATTGCCGCCGGAGAGGATCAGGTCTTCATCCGGGAACACGTTAGGGTTGTCCGTCACGGAATTGATCTCGGTAAGCACCGTTTTTTCGATAAAATCGAGGGCGTCCTGCGAGGCGCCGTGCACCTGTGGCACGCAACGGAATGCGTAGGGGTCCTGCACGCTCGTTTTTTCCGAAACGGCTATCTGGCTGTCGGTCAGGAAATTGCGCACCCTTTCGGCCACGGCGATTTGGCCGGCGTGGGGCCGGATGCGGTGAATATTGGGGTCGAGGGGCGAGAGCCGGCAATTGAACGCGTCGTAGCCGATCGCCGTGTTGAAATCGGCCAGCCGGGCCAGCCGGCGGCTTTCGAGCAGGCACCAAACGGCATAGGCTGCCGAAAACTGGGTGCCGTTGAGCAGGGCCAGGGCTTCTTTGGCTTTGAAGGAGAGGGGCGTCCAATCGTACAATTGCAGCACGGTATCAGCACGCTGGCGCTGGCCGTCCTGCCAGAATTCGCCCAGGCCCACGAGCGGCAAGGACAGGTGCGCCAAAGGCGCGAGGTCGCCCGAAGCGCCGAGGGAGCCGAATTCGAACACCACCGGGTAAAGCCCTGCGTTGAAAAAATCGATGAGGCGATCCACTACTTTTTCACGGACGGCCGAATAGCCCTGCGACAAGCCCTGGATTTTGAGCAGCAGCATGAGCCGGACGATGTCGACCGGGATCGGGTCGCCGGTGCCGGCAGCATGCGATTGCACGAGATTGTGCTGCAGCTGGCCGATCTCTTCGTCGGGGATGCGCACGTTGCAGAGGGAACCGAAACCCGTATTGATGCCGTAAAACAGTTCGTGATTGGCAGCCAGCTTGCGGTCCAGGTATTCCCGGCAATGCTGGATACAGTGTCGGGCTTCGTCGGAAAGTGTCAAGGGCAGATTCTCCTGTAGAATGGTTCGAATGGTGTCCAGCGAAAGGTGGTCAGGGCTGATGTGGTGCACAGTAGGGCGATTTACGAATGACAAATTTGGCGGCGAAATTACAGGTTGTAGCGTCCTTTCGGCCCCCTGGATAAAAGCCGCATCATCCGGTTAACAAGTTTTTAAGGCCGGGTTAAGTTCGGGTTAAAGCTGCAACAAGAGGGGTAAGCGCTTGTGTTACAAGGTTTTGCTTGACAGGCAGTTAGATTTTGTTTGGCAAAATTTGTTAAAACCTCAAGGCAACTTTGCCGCCCGGCTTTACGTCAGAAAGCCGCCTTGCTTTCGAAAACCGCTACTTTTGACGCAAAAATCAACGAAACCAAGACTATTCACCATTCATCCAATTAATTGCTAAGACCATCATGATGAAGAAATTTCTTTCGACCGCGCTGTTCTCCTTGTTGCTGACAGGCCTCGCAACGGCACAGCGCATAGCCTATGTCGATGTGACCGACGTGCTGGAAAGCCTGCCCGACTACCAGAAGGCCCAGGAACAACTGGACAAAATCGCTACCACCTGGCGCCAGGAAATTGCCCAGGAACAGGACAAGATCAAGGGCATGTACTCCAAATTCCAGGCAGAACAAGTGCTGCTCAGCGAAGACATGAAAAAGCAGCGCGAAGACGAGATCACTGCCAAGGAAAAAGAGGTGCGCGAACTGCAACGCCAAAAATTCGGTCCCGAAGGCGCCCTGTTCAAAAAACGTGAGGAACTCGTAAAACCCATCCAGGATCGCGTCTACTCCACCATCGAGAAGTATGCCCAGGACAAGGGCTTCGATTTTATCTTCGACAAAGGCAGCGCTTCCGGCATGTTGTACGCCGATAAGCGGTACGACAAAACGGAAGACATCAAAGCCCTTTTGAAGAAATAAGAGGCAAAGAGCAAGAGGCAAGAGGCAAGAGGCAAGAGGCAAGAGGCAAGGGGCAAAAGGCAAAATGGTATCTTTTTCTTTTGCCTTTTGCCTTTTGCCTTTTGCCTTTTGCCTCTTGCCTCTTGCCTCTTGCCCTTTGCATTTTGCCCTTTGCATTTACCTTTGCTTGCAAATTTGACATCTGACAATGAAGAAAACTTTTGTTCTGACCCTGATTCTCCTGGTAGCCGTTACCGGTGGCGCATTCGCCCAAAAATTCGGCTACTGCAACTCCCTGGCCCTTTTGGCCGAACTTCCCGAAGTAAAACAAGCTGACAGCGACCTCCAGGCCTTTCAGACCCAACTGACTAAACGCGGTCAGGAAATGGTCAAAAGTCTCCAGGACAAAGCCGCCGAGCTCGACCGCAAAAAAGAAAACGGCACCATTTCTCCCAAAGACTACGATACCCAGGCCGCTGCCTTGCAGGAAGAACAGGCCAAAATCGAAGCGTACCAACAGGAAGTCTACCAAAAACTGGCTGAAAAACGCCAGACGCTGTACAAACCCATCCTCGATAAGGTCAACACGGCCATGAAAGATGTGGCCACGGAGCAAGGCTTCTCCATGGTTTTTGATACGGCCTCGTCCATCGTCCTGTATGGCGACGAATCATTGGATGTGACGAAACTCGTGCGCACCAAACTCGGACTCTCTAATTAAGAAGTTGCAGTAGCAGTAAAAAATTGCAGTTGCAGTTGCCACTTTTTACTATTACTGCAACTTTCTTTTTCCAATCACCATGCAGCCCATCGGTTTTTTCGACTCCGGTATCGGCGGTCTTTCAGTGCTTCACGAAGCTCTGAAAGTGCTTCCTAAAGAGCATTACCTCTATTTTGCCGACAGCGACAATGCCCCGTACGGCATCCGGTCCAAATCAGAGGTGCGCGATTTGCTGCTGCATGCCCTGGATTTTCTGGCCGAACGTGATCCCAAAGCCATCGTCGTGGCTTGCAATACTGCCACCAGCGCAGCGATCGGCGATGCCCGGGCACGATATGCATTTCCGGTAATCGGCATGGAGCCGGCCGTCAAACCCGCCGTCGCTGCCGCAGGGCCCGGCAAAAGGGTGCTGGTTTTCGCGACCGAACTGACCCTGCGCGAGGAAAAATTTCATGACCTCGTAGCCCGGGTGGACCCCGAACAGCAGGTTGATTATCAACCCTTACAAGGGTTGGTGGCCCTGGCCGAGCGCTTCGAATTTTCCGACGAAATCGTATTGCCGTATTTACAAGACAAACTGGCCGGCTACGACCTGAGCGCCTACGGCGCGGTGGTGCTGGGTTGCACGCATTTTTTGTTTTTTAAAAATGCCTTCCGGCAGGTCCTGCCGCCCGATGTACGGATCATGGACGGCAATGCGGGCACTGTCAACAACCTGATCGCCCAGTTGCCTATTGCTGACAATGCAGCTGCAGAAGGCAAAATCGAATGGTTCATTTCCGGCAAACCGGCTCCGGCTGCGCATTTCGAGAAATATCTGGCCATACTGGATTGACCGGCAGCCCTTTCCCTTCTGTGATTCCAAATTTTTGATATTCACCCCGTTATCTACCGGTCGTCGAGCCAGTGCATGATCCGGAGCAGGAATGGCGCATTTTGACTTGCTGCAGGATGATTCATACCTACCGGCTTCCGGTCGGCATCCGCCAGTTGGGCGGAGAACATAGCTGCCTCGCCCATCACTACAATCCTCCCATTGCCGTATGGCATGCAGGCGCCTTGATAATATCCGGTGCTTTCCATCATCGGGGTGTCTTCCTCAAAATGTGCAGCAATTTTTGGAAACAAAAGGGTGAAATGCTGAAGCGCCAGCAGGCCGGTGGCGCCTTTGGGTATATGGAACGCGCTGCCGGTGAAGGTGACGACCGTATCAATACCGCGGGTTATTTCATGATCCGCCAAAGTTTGGTTCCCTTTGTAAAAACGCGCCGCACTGCGCCGACGGTTGTCCAGGGCATAGCAATTCATGAATTCGAAGCCGAATGAACGCGCAAGGTCGGCAGCGGCCCCGGCAAAGGGCATGTGATCGGCGATGAGAAACAGGCTGCCTCCATTTTTTACCCAAGTGTTCAAAGTATTGATTTCCAATACACTAAAAGCGGAATGCGCCGGCAGTTCCCAGCTTTCGGTGCTGTCCAGGGCGTTGGAAATGACGAATATTTTGCCGCGCTTAAGAACGGCCGGACTGATCATTTCCTCATTGGAAATGACCTGATATCCGTCCTGTCGCAGCAGCCGGGCAAACGGCGCGTACCGGTCGCCAATGGTGTGGAAATTGTGGTGGGCGGCGTCTACCTGCACGATGCTTCCCTGTCCGTTTTCGTATCGCGGTTGAGGAATGGCATATTGATAAACGGTATCGGCTACCTGCTGACTAAAAAGCCAGCCACCGTACAGCAGAAGGGAAAGGGAAAGCTTTGTTTTCATGCCCTATGAAGACCGTTTTCGCCTCGGCAAGGAAAAGCTCAACATGCTCTAAGCGTAGAATGCAGGTTTTATCACCGCTGCCGCATTCCCACGGCCCGTGGGGATTCGGCGGCGGTATGTTCTCCGTTAAACATCTCCTTCACGCGAAACTCATCCCCGAATTAAGCACGCCCACCGTGCGGTTGCGCACGCGGTCGTCGGCGGAGGTGTCGGCGATCGTTTGGGCGACCTGACGTTCGTTGATCTGGGCGAGCGCTGCCAGGGTGGTGAGGCGCATTTGAGCAGCTACCCTGGAAATGGCGTCCGCCACGATGCGGCTCATACCGCCGTTGCCTTGGTTCACAGCGAGGGCGATCACGATGGTGAGCATGGCTTCCGAGGTGAGGATGTCGCTCAGTCGCGGTATATGGATATTGATCCCGGCCACATTGACGTCCAGTTTGTAGTTCAGTGCGGGTTGAACGTAGAGGGTGTTGGCCATGCGCAATTGTTCGCGCACCAGGGTAGGGTCGTAGCCCGCCTGAATGAAGGCGCCGTAGAGCCTCGGATTCCGTTGGATGTACAGCCAGGCATTGTCGCCGTAGAGTTTGCTGCCGTTGTCGTCCAGCACGGTCACATTACCGGCTTCAGTATCGATGCCGACGCGTTGGAACACCCGAGCAAACTGGCTCGGCGCGTTGGCTTCCATACTGGCCAATAATCGGTTGAGGCTGGCGCCTACCGCTGCCGCACCGGTAAACTGTATAAATCCGTAGGAGAATATGGCCTTGTCGTAGCTGTTGATCGCGTCGAATTTCCCTTCGTGTGTAGACACGTATTGAAGGGCTTTGGCCTGTGCCCAGGTAAGTCCGACCGCTTGTACGCTGCCGATGTCCAATGCCAGGGAGGACTGGCCGGCGTACAGAATGCCGTTGGGATACACCATGTACCGGGAGTTGGTCAGGTTGTCGCGCATGTTGGCGACCACCGAGCCGCCGCTGAGCAGTGGCACCGTCAGGAAATAACGTTTGAAGCCGGCATCCTGGCGGACGTCCAGGGCGAATTGCTGACGTGCCGTACGGAAATCCGAAGTCCCCCAATTGCCCTGCGACGAAGGGGTCGTGGGCGTCGGAGTGGTTGGGGTGGTGGGAGGAGTGACCGGCGCGGAGTCGTCTGAACTGACCCAGACTTTGAGTTTTTGCCCCACGTTGAGGCTGCTGCTGGTGCCGAGGCCGTTGAGCGATTGCAGTTCGGCGACGTTCATGCCGAAGCGGCGTGCGATGCCGTAGAGGGTGTCGCCGGAAGCGACAGTGTAAGTGGCGAGTGTTCTCATTGTTAAAACAGAGGCAGGATGATATGGACAGGAACTGCGATGTTAAGAGAATTGTTGTATTTTATCCTGTTGTGGCAGATTTATAATGTTGTTCCGACTGTGCCCGCAGCACTTCGGCCGCTTTTTCCGGAGAAATGTCGCGCTGCGGGTTGGCGAACATTTCGTAGCCCACCATGAATTTTTTGACCGTTGCAGAGCGCAGCAATGGGGGGTAAAAAGTCATGTGCCAGTGCCATTCCGGGTGCGGCTTGCCGTCGCTGGGCGCCTGGTGGATGCCCGCCGAGTAGGGAAATGACGTTGCGAAAAGGTTGTCGTAGCGCACCGTCAGCCGCCGGAACGCGTCGGCGAAAGCCGTCGTTTCAGCACCGGACAAATCGGTGATGCGCGCCATCGGTCGCTTCGGCACGATCATCGCTTCGAAAGGCCATACGGCCCAATACGGCACCAGCGCCGCGAAATGCTCGTTTTCAAACAAAATGCGCTCTTTTCGGCTAAGTTCTTCGGCCAGGTAATCCGCCAGCAGCGTCCGGCCCTTCGCCTTGAAATACCGGGCCTGGGCGCGTTGTTTTTTCGCGGGCTCGTCGGGGATGTGTTCCTGCGCCCAGATCTGGCCGTGCGGGTGCGGGTTGGAGCAGCCCATGATGGCGCCTTTGTTCTCGAAAATCTGGACGTGGCGCACGAAGGGCAGCCGGCCCAGTTCCGCATACTCTTTTTGCCACAATTCCACCACGCGGCGGATGGCCGGGGTGTCCATTTCGGGAATGGTCAGGTCGTGCCGCGGCGAAAAACAAATAACCCGGCAGATGCCCCGTTCGCGCTGCGAGCGGAACAGGCCGGTGTGGGCATGCCCAGCGCCGGGGCTCCTGGGCAGCAGGGCCGAAAAGTCGTTGGTGAACACAAAAACATCCTGATAATCAGGCGTTTGCTCTCCATTAGCGCGCATGTTGCCGGCGCAGAGATAGCAAGTGGGATCATGGGCGGGGCGTCCATCGGACGGCAGTTTTTCCACCTGGCCCTGCCAGGGGCGTTTGGCGCGGTGCGGGCTCACGAGCACCCAGCTTTCGGTCAGGGGGTTCCAGCGGCGGTGGGGAAAGTCATTTGTCATGGCCTGAAATTACGGATACCCCTTCGCTCAGGACGACTTCGTGGCAGGGTAATTCTCTTCCGAAAGCATCCCGGTAGGCCGTTTTTATCCGCCGGATGAAGCCTTCCACGTCATTTTTCCGCACCAGGTTGATTGTGCAGCCGCCAAAACCGCCGCCCATCATCCGGCTGCCCAGCACGGCTTGGTCGCCGCGGGTGGCCTCCACCAGGAAATCGAGCTCCGGGCAGCTGACCTCGTAGTCGTGCTGCAAACCTTCGTGGGTCTGGTACATCAACTGCCCGAATTGCTGAAAGTCGCTGTTTTTCAGCGCAGTACAGGCTTGTTCGACGCGCTCGTTTTCTTCCGTCACGTACCGGCAGCGCCGGAAGACGGTCTCCGGCAGGTGCTGCTTTCGGTCCAGGATCTGCGTTGAGGTAAGGTCGCGCAGACTGCTGATTCCAGGGAAAACGGCACTCAGCAGGCGCACGCCTTCGGCGCATTCCGCACGGCGGGTGTTGTATTCGGAGTCCACGAGCGCGTGTTTGATGCCTGAATTGCACAAAACCAGTGTAAAATCAGGGGATTCAAACGGGAAATACTCGAATGCCAGACTGCGGCAGTCAAGTTTGACGCAGGCATTTTGGCGACCCATCACGGAGGCGAACATGTCCATAATGCCGCATTGCAGCCCGACGAAGTTGTTTTCAGCGCGTTTGGCGAGACTGACCTGGTCCATCCGGGGTATGTTCAGGTCAAATAAAACGTCGAGCACCCGTGCCATTCCACTTTCCACGGCGGCCGAAGAGGAGAGCCCGGAGCCCGTGGGAATGTCGCCGCCGAAAGCAAGGTCGAGCCCGCTGATCTCAAAACCCGCTTTTTGCACTTCATCGATGACGCCCATGAGGTAATTGGCCCAGGGATGCGCGGGATTTTTTTGGAGCGCATCCGAATCGCAGTTGAAGCGTTCATCCAGGTTGAAGGCAAAAAAACGGCAATGCAGGTCGGTACGCGGTGTTGCGGCAAACCAGACGGCCCTGTCGATGGCCGCCGGCAGTACGAACCCTTCGTTGTAATCCGTGTGTTCGCCGATGAGGTTGATCCTGCCGGGCGCCCGGACGAGGAGTGCTGGAGCCGTTCCAAAATGCGTCTGAAAGCACTCAAGGATAGATTTCGGATACGCAGGCATGGGGAAGTGGGGCGGGGGTGGTCAGTGCAAAATTTTCCAAAACAGTTCTTTCATCAGTTCCACCTCGTCGGTGTTGTCGCTGCTTTCCGGGCTGGGATTGTCCGGGTACACGCCTTTGGAGCGCAGGTCGTAATCGCGGAGCAGGCCGATGACGGCGATGGTTTTTTCGAGGGAATAATGCTGCGCGGCGGCTTTGTAATCTTTCAAAAACCACTCGAAACGCAATTCCAGCGCTTTGACCTGCTCGCCTTCGGAAGCGTTTTTGATAAAATGCAGGGCGTACACTTTGGCAAAAAAACTGCCCAGGCTGGCCAGGGTCATGATCAGCGGATTGCGGCGGATGTTGGCGGCGAAATACTGCTCGATGCGCGCCACCTTGGGCAAGTCCCTGAAAGCCAGGGCTTTTTGCAATTCGAACACGTTGTAGTCCTTGCTGATACCGACGTATTCCTGCACGTGAGTGGGCGTCACGGTGGCGCCGGCGGGCAGGTTGAGCGCCAGTTTGTCGAGTTCGTTGGCGATTTTGGCGAGATCGGTGCCCAGGTAATCGGCGAGGAGGGCCGCGGCGTTCGCTTCTATGCTGATTTTGTGCGATTTGCAATAGTTGATGATCCAGTCGGGCACCTGGTTGTCGTACAGTCGCTTGCTTTCGAGCACGACGGCTTTGGCTTTCAGGGCTTTGCCGAACTTGGTGTTGAGGTCGTATTTTTTGTGTTTGTAACAAACGACAAACAGGGTGGTGGGCATGGGGTGGTCGATGTAGCCCAGCAGATCGCTGAGGCCTTTCATTTCCTGGGCTTCGCGCAGGATGACGACCTGGCGCTCGCTCATCATGGGGTAGCGGCGCAGGTAGTCGAGCAGCCCGACAGCTTCCACTTCCTTGCCATACAGGATGGTTTGGTTGAAGCTTTTTTCGGCCTCGGTCAGGGCTTTTGCCTCGATCGCGTCGGAAACCTGGTCGATAAAAAACGGTTCCTCGCCGTGCAGGAAATACACCGGGGCAAATTTGCCGGCGCGCACATCGCGCAGAATTTCTTCGGTCGTCATGTTCAGCGGCGAAGATAAGCGATGCCGCAACGGCCGTTCCGGGACTTTTTTGAGGTTATTGGAAAAATTTTTAACTGTGAATATGTAGTTAAGGTGAATTTATTCATCACAAAACTGCGTTACCGAACAATACTTAATCGTCCAGTCATGAAACCTCAAAATGTTCTCCGTAATCTGGCTCTTACCGGTATCTTTTTTAGCACAAATGCCCTCCCGGGCAGCGCCCAGGGTTGCGAAGGCAATCCCGCCAACGGTGAGGTGGTGCTGCAAGCCCCGGCACAGTCCGACAGCAGTATGAAAACAAGCGCGGCTGCCCCCCCGGATCGGGGCGGGCTCATGATCCTGAAAGACTGGGAATTCAGCGGAGGACAACTGACCCTTCCCTTTAAAATCCGTCCCAATCGCGAGAGCCATTCTTTCCGGCTCACCACCGACGTGACCATCGGCGGGTACATCGGGGCCAGCAAGGTATTGTCGAAAAAACACAATTACCGCCTGATGGTCCCTGTTACGGCAGGGCTCACCTTCATCAACCTGGACAATGCCAACACTTCCCTCGACTTGTCCGAAGCCGGCGCCGACGTAGTGCCCGGCATCAGCTGGAGCACCGGTTTGATCCTTCAATTGGGCGACTGCAACGTGGGCCTCGTGGTCGGAAAAGACTATGCCAGCAACGTGGGCGACGAATGGGAGTATAACGGCAAATGGTGGTGGTCCTTTGCCATTGGGTATGCGTTTGTCGGAGGTGGGGAATGAAGAAGGAAGGGTTTATAAGGTTTATAAACCCTCCTTTCCAGTATTGTCTGCAATTAGCCAAGCCGGGAGAGGCTCGCAAAATAATCGGGCGCCGGCCTATCTTGCGCGGCGTTTTAGCAAAACATTGCATTCCCATCCTTCTCTGACATGAAACTCTATTGCCGCCTTCCGATGCTTCTGGCAGCCAGCGCCTTCGCTACGGCTGCCGTTGCCCAAATTTCATTTACCAAACAAACCAGCCTGCTCCAAACCCCCGCGTACCACAGCGGCGTCGCCATTTCCGTTCTGGATGTGAATGGCGACGGTCTCGACGACATTGCTCGCATGGACCAGGGTTCTATTCTTTCGCTCGAGTTGCAAACCGCTCCCAATCAACCTTTTATCCACCATCCGGTGGCCGACCTCCCCGGCGGCAGCCAGTGGGGCATGTGCGCTGGCGACATGGACAACAACGGTTTCGCGGACGTTCTCGCCGGGGGCTACCTCGACGGTGTGAAGATCGTGGGTTTTTCGGCCGATGGTTCCACGTTCAATATCCAGAACATGAACAGCCCCGAGACCTTCGTTCAGGGCGTCAATTTTGCCGACATCAACAACGACGGCTGGCTCGACGCCTTCGTCTGTCACGACGACGGTGTGGCCCGGATCTTCGCCAACGACGGCGCGGGCAACTTTTCCTACCAACCCAACTGGATCGACCTGACCACGGTGCCCAGCTCCGACAATTCGGGCAATTACGGCTCTGTGTGGAGCGACGTGGACAACGACAACGACCTCGACCTCTACATTGCCAAATGCCGCCAGGGCGTGAACGACCCCACCGATCCGCGCCGGATCAACCAGTTGTTTTTGAACAACGGCGACGGCACCTACACCCAGGACGTGACCAATACCGCCGGCCTGCGCATCGGCGCCCAGAGTTGGACGGCCGATTTCGGCGACTTCGACAACGACGGCGATTTCGACTGCTTTATCACCAACCACGACGTGCCGAGCATGCTCATGGAAAATGATGGCAACGGCCATTTTACCGATATCGCCGCTTCCGCAGGCATCGCGGCAGCCATCACCGGCCTGCCCCTCCAAGGCGTGTTCAGCGATTTTGACAACGACGGTTTTGTCGATATCGTCGTGGCCGGCAGCGAGCAGCACCTGCTGCGCAACAACGGCGACAAAACCTTTACCGTAGTGCCCAATCCCTTCGATAACAACGAAATGGAGTCCTTCGCCATCGGCGACCTGAACCACGACGGCTTTCAGGACATCTACGGCGGCTATGCGGAAATTTATACCGATCCCAGCACCATCCCCGATGTGTTGTGGATGAACAGCGGCAACAACAACCATTATTTCGGTCTCAACCTGCGCGGCGTGCAAAGTAATCGCAACGCCGTCGGCGCAAAAGTGATCCTGTACAGCGCCCTGGGCATCCAAATGCGCGAGGTGCATTCCGGCCAGAGCTACGGCATCCAGAATTCCATGCAAATCCATTTCGGCATGGGGCAACTCACGGCGATCGATTCCGTGGTGGTCCGCTGGCCATCGGGTCTTGTGGATATACTCATCGAACCCGCTGTGGATCAATATCTTACCTTGCAGGAAGGCGGCTGCTCGGTTGAAGCTTTCTCCATCGCAGCCGACGGCCCGACCACCTTCTGCTCGGGCCAATCCGTGACCATCAGCGCTCCCGACGGCTTCGCCGCCTACTCCTGGAGCAATGGCGAAACCACGCAGTCGATCCTTGCCACTACTGCAGCCACATACGCAGTAACAGTCAGTACCGCCGAAGGATGCAGCGCCGGTTCGAGCCCTGTCACCGTGATCGTGGACCCGGTGGAAACCCCCAGCCTGAGCATTTCCGGTGACTCTATTTTCTGCTCCGGGGGCGTGGTTACACTCACGTCGTCGCCTGCTTCGGCCTATGCCTGGAGCAATGGCGCCACCACCCAGAGCATCGAAGTGACGGAGTCGGGCAACTATTTCGTGACCACTTCGGGGCTTTGCGCACAGTTCAGTTCCGCACCGCAGAGCGTGCAGGTGCTGAATGCCAGCCTGGCCACCGTCACACCCGATACCATTTTGGTCAGTGAAACTGCTGTACTGACCGCCACCGGCGACTCGCTGGTGTGGTACGATGCCCCCAGCGGTGGAAATATCGTGGCTACCGGAGGCTCCTTTACCACGCCACCGCTGACCGCAGATGCCACCTATTGGGTTGAAAACGTGCTGAATACCGATCAGCCGAATATGTTTGTCGGACCGGTCGACCACGCGGGCACGGCATTGAGCGGCACACAGTTCAACGGCTCCCTGATCTTCGATTGCTACTCGCCCTGCAAACTCGCCCGGGTGAAAGTGTACACTACCAAAGTAGGCGACCGCAAAATCGACCTGAAAGACAGCCAGGGCACCGTGCTGGCCTCCAAAACGGTCAATATCCCCAACGGTACTACTATCATCGACCTTGGTTTCGACCTGCCCGTGGCCACCGGACTACAACTGACCACCGATGCCTCGGTGAACCAGACCGTGCTCGGCACCGTGAGCCCGCAGCTCCGCCGCAGCGATCAGGACGTTGCTTATCCTTACGACCTCGCCGGATACATCAGCATCACCGGCTCCGACCTGGCCACCGACCGCTACTACTATTTTTACAATTGGGAAATTGACCTGCCGGGCATCGAATGCCGCAGCGCGCTGACCCCCGTGACGGTCGTGGTTGTCCCGGATGCTTTCGCTACAGACGAGCCGGCATTCGCCCGTTCGCTCCGACTGTTTCCGAACCCGACTACCGGCGCTTTCAGCGTAACCCTCGATGAATTCGAAGGCGGCGAGGTGTCATTTGTTGTGAAAAATGTGCAGGGCATAACCTTCCGGACCGATAACCTCAGCTGGCCGAACGGCGCCGTTGCCCAAAAAGTAGACCTCAACGGCCTGCCGAAAGGCGCTTACCTGCTCGAATGGACGACGGCCGCCGGCACGGCGCAGCGGAAGATTGTGGTGCAATAATACACAGGCACCAGACCATAAGCGCAGGGCGCAAAGTTTTGACAGTCAAAACTTTGCGCCCTGTTTATTTTGGTGTGCCCCGACTGCCTACTCCCTGATTTTTGCCCAAATCACGGCGTCCAGGTATGCTCCATCTTTGATATAAAGTTTTCGCAAATAGCCCTCCCGCTCGTAACCCGCCTTTTCCAACACCCGGCCGGAGGCCGGATTGTGGGCAAAAACGATGCCTTCCAGCCGAACGAGCGACGGCCTTGTCGCGAAGAGCCAGTCGGAAAATGCGAGGACGATGGCGCTCATCAGACCCTGGCTGCGCCACGGCTTGGCCAGCCAGTATCCGATCTCGTCGCTGTGGCCGTCCAGCCCGGTTTTCCAGAAGCACCCGATACCGCCGATCAGCCCGTACTGGCTGTGCCGGATGGCCCAATTGGCCTCCCGCCCGAGCTGTGCGCGGCGTTCATACACCTGTACCTGCAGCCATTCGTCCGCGTCTTTGTCGGTGTAGGGAGACGGCACGCGAAGGGTGTTGCGGTACACCATTGGGTCGTTGAGGTACAACACCATATTGGTTTTGTCTCCCGGCTCAAAAGGCGTCAGCGAAATGGTTTCATTTACATAAATGGTCTCTGTCATCTCCCACCGGATTTGAAGGTAGAAAAGGCAAACTCAAGCACCGAAATTTTGGTTCCGCTATTCATCATTCATCATTCATCATTCATCATTCATCATTCATCATTTAAAAATATCCACCTGCCGTTCTCCCGGCCGGGCAAATCCCCTGTACATGCCTTCCGAATTGAAGGGCAAGGCGATGTTTCCGTCTTTGTCCACGGCGATGAGTCCGCCTTCGCCGCCTTTTTCCACCAGTTTTTTATTGACGACAAAATCGGCGGCTTCGGCCAGCGGCAGGCCTTTGTAAGCCATCAATGCCCATACGTCGTGTGCCACGGCGTAGCGGATGAAAAACTCGCCGTGCCCGGTGCAGGATACAGCGCAGGCGTCGTTGGAGGCATAGGTGCCTGCGCCGATGACGGGCGAATCGCCCAGGCGGTTCCAGCGTTTGTTGGTCATGCCGCCCGTGCTGGTGCCCGCGGCCAGGTTGCCGGCCTGATCGAGCGCTACGCAGCCTACCGTCCCGAATTTGCCGTCCGGGTACTTGTGCAAGGCTCCGGCCGGGCCTTTTGTTTTTTCTGCTTCGAGCATTTTTTGCAGCGCGTTCCAGCGCTCCTGGGTGAAAAACCAGCGCTGCGCCACGGTATCGATACCATTTTCGATGGCAAACTGTTCGGCGCCGCGGCCGGTGAGGAACACGTGCGGTGATTTTTCCATCACGGCCCGGGCGAGTTGGATGGGGTTTTTAACATTCGTGACGCCTCCCACGGCTCCGGCCATTTGGTTGCTGCCGTCCATGATGCTGGCGTCGAGCTCGTTGCGGCCTTCGTGGGTAAACACAGCGCCGCGTCCGGCATTGAACAGCGGACAATCTTCGAGCCAGCTGATGGTTTGGGTGACGGCGTCGAGCGCGGTGCCGCCGTTTTTGAGCACCGTTTCACCGATGCTCAAGGCGGTATCGAGGGCGGCGCGGTACGCTGCTTCTTTTTCGGGGGTCATTTCGGTGCTGCGGAGCGCGCCTGCTCCGCCGTGGATGGCCAGCGCCCAGGCCGGCCGTGGTGCATTGTTTGAAGTTGTGTTATGCACGTCGGGTTGTTGACAGGCCAGTCCGCAGCACAGCAAGAGCCCGGCGGCGACGGAAAAGAAAGGAAAACGCGGGTGGATATTTTTCATGCATCGGGATTTTACTGCCGAAAAGTCCAATTTTTGCGGCACAATCGGCGCGCAGTTTTTGATGAAATAACTTCATCCGCTACGCCGGCATCTTGTCTATTATCATGAAAATTCTCATCCTCGGCGGCGGCAATATGGGCCTGACCTATGCGCAGACGTTTTTGCGCAGCCGCATCGTGACGCCCGACAACCTCATGGTGCTTTGCCGCACGTATGAAAAGGCCAACCAACTCAGCCAGACCCATGAAGGGCGTTTTTTCAGCGACCCGCAATATTGCGTCGGCGAGGCCGATTTGTGCATTTTAGCGGTGAAACCACAGGATTCGCCGCGACTTTTTTCCGAAATCAAACACTTTGTGGACCCCGGTCAGGTGTTTCTCAGCATCATGGCCGGCGTGCGGCTGGCGGCTATTTCCGAGGCCCTGGGCGTCCAAAAAGTGATCCGCGCCATGCCGAACCTGCCGGCCCAGATCGGCGCGGGGGTCACGGCTTTTACTTCGACGGATGCCGTGACGCGCATCGAACTTGTGACGGTGCAAAACCTGCTGAACACGACGGGCAAAACGCTTTACGTGGAACAGGAGGACATGATCGACGCCGCCACGGCCATTTCCGGATCGGGGCCGGCTTACGTCTATTATTTTATGAATGCCATGATCGAGGCGGCCAAAAACATGGGTTTTTCGCCTTCGGAGGCCGAATTGCTGGTAGCTCAAACCTTTACCGGCGCCGTGGATTTGTACAACAAAGCCGATTTGTCCTGCGAAGAATGGATCGCAAAAGTGGCCAGCAAAGGCGGAACGACCGAGGCGGCCCTGCGCGTGTTTCGCGATGCCCGGTTGCACGCCGGCGTGATGGCCGGCGCCGGGGCTGCGCTGATCCGGGCAAAAGAATTGGGAAACTGAGTCTTGAACCGTTCGAATCCCTGCAGTTCGGTTGAAAATTTTTCAAAAACCGGAATTCCTTTGCTGGATTCCGGGGAAGGCTCTAATTTCGACGGTAAAACTATATCCTGTCTATTTTTTTCACTCAACCAATATTTCCACAGCCTATGATGAACGAACTTGTACGCGCGGTAATGACCAGCGATGTCATCACCCTCACGCCGGAGAACACGCTCGGCGATGCGCGTAAGATCATGTTGGCCAAACACATTCACCACCTTCCGGTCCTCGACGGCAAAAAACTGGTCGGCCTGGTATCTTCCTGGGATATTTTCAAACTCGGCCAGTCCGTTGCGGAATACGAAAACACGCCGGTGACCCAATTGATGGTAACCCATATTGCCGCCCTTGAACCTGATCAGCACCTGGGCGCTGTGGCGGAAGTCCTCAAAGAGCACCTTTTTCACGCCGTGCCCATCGTCAACGACGACAAGGAACTGGTGGGGATCGTGACCTCCACCGACCTGATCCGCTATCAATTCAAGAAGGAATATCCTGAAAATCTGGACAAATTCGTGCCGGAAAACATGTGATTTCCGCTTCGCGGTAAACCGTATGCAATGGCCATTGTTTTGGGTAGCAAACTCAGACAATGGCCATTTTTACGTTAAAACGGGTACAAAAACTGCCCATACCTCTCGAACAAGCCTGGGATTTTTTCTCGGCGCCCGACAACCTCAAGGTGATCACGCCGTCTTACATGGGTTTTGTTGTGCATTCGGACCCCGAATTTCTCCAAAGCATGTACGCCGGACAGATCATCACATACACCGTGAAACCTGTTCTCGGCATCCCGCTCTTTTGGATGACGGAAATCACCCACGTGGAGCCGCAAAAATTCTTCGTGGACGAACAACGCGTCGGGCCGTACGCCTTGTGGCACCATCAGCACCATTTTCGGGCTATCCCGGGCGGCGTGGAAATGACCGATCTGGTGCATTACCGCCTGCCGCTGGGTTTTCTCGGCAATCTGGCCAACCGGCTTTTCGTGCGCCGGCAGCTGACCGGCATTTTTGACTATCGCTGGAAAAAGCTGGAATCCCTGTTCGGAATTATGCCGGACAACGCGGGGAAAAACGTCAAAACAGTTGATGCTGAATGACTTCTGCGCTGAGCTCGCGCACTGCTCCGGGATACATGTCGCCCAATTGCAAGCGGCCAATGGATACCCTGACCAGCCGCAACACCGGCAATCCGACGGCGGCGCACATCCGGCGCACCTGGCGGTTTTTGCCCTCCGTGAGCGTCAGCTCCAGCCAGGCATCCGGAACGGTTTTGCGGAAACGGACCGGTGGGTGCCGCTCTGGCAGCCCGGGCGCCTCAGCTAAAACCACCGCTTGGGCAGGCCGGGTCTGGTGAGTTTTTCCATCGATCCGGATCTCCACGCCCGACCGGAGCCGCTCCAGAGCTGCTTCGGCCGGACTGCCTTCCACTTGCGCCCAATAGGTGCGCGGGTGCGCAAATCGGGGGTTTAACATTCTGGCATTCAGGGTTTTGTCATTGGTCAATACGAGCAGGCCTTCACTGTCCGTATCAAGACGACCGACGGGGTAAACGTCGGTGGAGAACGTAAAATCCAGATCGGCCAGCGTGACCTGCTCCGGCGTTTCGCGGGTAAACTGGCAAAGCATCCCGTAGGGCTTGAATATGGCGTAGTAGCGCAAATCGGCCTTCGCTGGGAGGGGCCTGGACATTCCGGTTGGTTTCATGCCGGCGAAGGTACGATTTGCTCAAGCCTGCGTTACGTTGGCCCCCGCATGCATCACCACCGTTTGGTGGGCGATGCTTTCCTGGTGCACGGCGGCGAAGAATTTTTCTACAAAATCGTCATTCAAACCGCGTTGACGGCCCAGAGAGAAGGCTTTTTCGAGGATCTCGTTCCAACGCGTCGATTGCAGAATAGCGATGTTGTTCCGCAACTTGTACCGGCCGATGTCCTGTGCGCAACGCATGCGGCGGGCCAGCAGGTTGAGCATTTCGAGGTCGATCTCGTCGATCTTGTGGCGCAGCTGTTCGATATTTTCCAAAAACTCGGGGTTGTCGGTCGTCTCGCGGCGCACCACGAGGCGCGCGAGCAATTCGCTGTAGGTGAAGGGCGTGATCTGTTGTTTGGCGTCGCTCCAGGCCTCGTCGGGCGTGCAATGCACCTCGGTCATGAGTCCGTCGTAGTTGAGGTCGAGGGCCTGTTGAGCGATTTCGAGCAGGTCTTCGCGGTTGCCGCAGATGTGGCTGTTGTCGCACAAAAGGGGCAATTCGGGCATCCGACGGCGCAGTTCGATCGGAATTTCCCACCACGGCGCGTTGCGGAATTTACTTTTAGCGTACGCCGAAAACCCGCGGTGAATGGCGCCGATCTGACTGATTCCCGCGTTGCGGAGCCGCTCGATGGCGCCGATCCAGAGTTCGAGGTCGGGATTCACCGGGTTTTTGACCAAAACCGGCACGTCTACGCCGCGCAGCGCGTCGGCGATTTCCTGCACGGAAAACGGATTGACGGTGGTGCGCGCGCCGATCCAAAGCACATCGACCCCAAATTTCAGGGCCTCGTAGGCTTGCTGGCCGTTGGCGACTTCAATGGTGGTGCGCAGGCCGGTTTCGGCCTTGACCCGCCGCAGCCACGGCAGGGCCGGCGCGCCGGTACCCTCGAACGCGCCAGGGCGGGTGCGGGGTTTCCAGACGCCTGCACGGAACAGGTCCACGCCGAGTCCGGCGAGTCCGTGAGCGGTGGCGAGCACTTGTTCTTCGGTTTCAGCCGAGCAGGGTCCGGCGATCAGGAAGGGGCGGGAGTTGGATTTTGTGAACATGGGATGAAGGGATGAGTGATGAAGTGAGGAGTGATGAAGTGAGGAGTGATGAAGTGAGGAGTGATGAAGTGAGGAGTGATGAAGTGA
>JBGAJY010000267.1:0-6831 GCA_044224705.1 Saprospiraceae bacterium | reverse complement strand
GCGCCGAAGAATACGATGAGCAAGAGATGGGACCATGATTTCATAAGCCAGTGGGTTTCAGTTTGTTGAATAAAAATAGCAACATCGTCGTTGCGTCAACAAAGTTCATCCCGCAGGCTGTTGCTTCGCCAGTCCAAAGACTGTTCAAATCTTGTTCAAAAAACTAAGGGCAGGTGAATCATACGAATCATGGGGGTATTGAGCCTCAAAAACCGTCCCGTAGGGACGAAATCTTTGTAGGCCCCATATGTCCAATCGATTTTCCGTCCCAGCGGGACGGTATTTTGGATACTGTTGCCGCTCCTCCGGAGCGGAAATGGAATCTATTGTCCACCCTGCTACAAAGATGTCGCCCCGCTGGGGCGGCTTTCAAACCCGTGATTCGCATGATTTTTTACCGTAAAGGTGCGAAGACGCAAAGAAACTCGCGAAGTCTTTGCGCCTTAGCACCTTAGCGGCAAAACGCAGGTTTACGAGCGCTTCCACTTGATCGAGCATCCGATCGCTTTCGTCTCCTTCACCGGCACTTCCTTGCCGGCCAGCAGGGCATCTACGGCATTTTCCACGTATTTCTCGGTCACGGCGGCGGGGTCTTCGGAGTTGTCGTCGATAGCGCCGATGTAACGCACCGTGCGGGCGCCATCGAGCACGAAAACGTGCGGCGTACGCGTGGCGCCATAGACTTTTGCGATCTCCTGCGTCTCGTCGTAGAGGTATACGAAGGGATAATTATGGGCTTTGGCGCGTTCTTTCATTTTGTCGAAGCTGTCGCCGGGCTGCACCGTTTTGTCATTGGGATTGATCGCGATGACCGGGTAGCCTTTGGCCGCATATTTTTTGTCGAGGGCGATAATGCGGTCCTCGTAAGCCTGGGCATACGGGCAGGCATTGCAGGTAAACACCACAATGTAACCCTTGGCGCCCTGGGTACCGGACAGGGAGTGCATCGTGCCATCCACGTTTTTCAGGTTGAAATCGGCGGCTGTATCGCCGATTACATAGCCGGCAGGGCCTTCAACTGCACGAAAAGCCATGACCGCCAGGGCCAGCAAGGCCAGGGTGCCGAAGAAAAGGAGTCGTTTCATGTTGCCTAATTTTTATTGGTGAAGAAATTTTTGTGTTTGGCTGTTGGTCTTTGGGATACGCGATTTTGGGTGGGGTAAATTTGCAATTGCTCATAAACACGAATCGCGTATCCCAAAAACCAAAGACCCATCACAAGCCCAGGGCTGTCCGGATTTCCAGCCTCAGTTCCTTGTAAGTCATTTGCCGTTCAAAAAAGCGTTCCACGCCCCGGTTTTTGGAGACAATGAGCGTAGCAGGAATGGCGCCCGACCAATCGGGATTAACCGAATTGATCCACATATTGGGATTGGATTCGTCCATAAAAACCACGCGGCTGCGCAGTTTTTTCTTTTGTACAAAAGGCCGGACGCGGTTGTCCAGATTGCGTTTGAAATCGGTGCTCACCAGCACGACCTGTACGGGCCGGCCGGCAAATTCGGCGTTGATTTTTTCAAAAACGGGAAGTTCCTCCACGCAGGGTTTACACCAGGTTGCCCAGAAATTGATCACAAAAACCGTGTCGCCGGCAGCCGCTTTCCAGCGCCCGATCTGATCGGCTTTGATCAATGAAATGTCCTGCGCGGCCAGCGAGGGGGCAGCCAGCAGGAGACAGAGTAGCCATTTGTAATACATCGCTGCGAATAACGCCAGGGTGGGCCTTCCGGTTGCAGGTATTTCGACGGACGGGGCACGGGAGGTCTTGTAACGCAAATTCGTTCGGGAGAAAAACCGCGTCAGGGCGCCTGTTTTTCGGGGAAATCTTCCTGCAACCCGACGCGCATCTGCGCGGCGACCGCCTCGGCTTCCGGGGTGCCCTGGCGCTCCAGTTCGGCAATAATTTTTCTCAAAGTGGCCTGATCGGGTTGTTTCAGCCGTTTTTCCAGTTCAAAATCATATCCGGCCGATTGGAAAACCGAGTCGGTCCAGGCGTTGCGCAAGCCGTCGACCACGAGATGAATACGCGGCTGTGTCCCTTCATGCGCCACGCTGTGCGGAAGGCTGAAATCCGCGTACCAGCACTCGCCGGCCTGCATGGTCAGCTGGCAGCCGTCGACGACGAAGGCTACTTTCTCGTCGGTCGTGATCGGGATGTGCAGCCGGAAACAGTCGAACAGGTAACCCAATCCCTGGTCGGTATGCTCTTTGATCCGGCTTCCCGGGGCCAGGGCCAGCAGGCGAACGGTTTCTTTTTCGAAGGCCAGCACGCTCATAATTTCCTGAAAATAAGGACACTGCGACAACAACGGGGTGTCGATCCAACTCGAATGCGCAGAAATCGTCCGGATATCGCTCTCCTGCCCTGTGGCCGAACGCAGCGCGATACTCGTCCAGCTGCCCTCATAATCGCGCTTGTTAAAATGCTGCGGCCAGCTGAGGGCCACGCAGGTATCGAGGTCCTGCCGCAGCCGCCCGGCATCGAAGTGAAAGGGGAGTTTGAAGAAGCGATTATCCATTCACCCTGGAAAAGTTTGGGCGAATGTAGGCCGGCGCGGATTTGAAAAATGGGTGTCCTGATGAAAGTCGCGGATTATTTTCTAAAAATTGGTCGATCACCCTGCTTTTTGACTCAATTCTGACCGCTTTCCCACCGCCCCGCCCTATCCTTGCGGCTCGAAAAACAACTGAACCCATGCGTCTATTTGTCCTTTGCCTTTTGCTTTTTGCCTTTTCCGCGGCTCATGCCCAAACCGACGGCCGGCCGGGCCCCGTAGAAGCCAAACACCTGCGCAACATCCGTCAGCTCACCCGCGGCGGCGACAACGCCGAAGCTTACTGGAGCCCCGACAGTCGCTGGCTGACTTTTCAGAGCAACTACAAATCCTGGGGCGCGCAATGCGACCAGATCTTCGCCATGAAGGTGAACAAAGCCGCCGCCGATACCGCTTACCGGCCGCTGCCCATCAGCAAAAACCGCGGCCGGACCACCTGCTCCTATTTTATGCCCGACGGCAAACACATCCTGTTCGCCAGCACCATGAGCGCCGGCGACACCTGCCCGGCAGTGCCCGACCTCCATGCCGGTGGTAAATACCTCTGGCCCGTGTACAGCTCCTACGACATCTATGTCGCTGATTTAAAAGGCCGTATCACCAAACGCCTCACCAACTCGCCCGGCTACGACGCCGAAGCCGTGCTCAGCCCCAAAGGCGACAAAATCCTCTTCACCAGCGACCGCTCCGGCGACCTCGAACTGTGGACGATGAACCTCGACGGCTCGGGCCTTAAACAAATCACTTTCGACCTGGGCTACGACGGAGGCGCCTTCTTTTCGCCCGACGGCGCCAAAATCGTCTTCCGCGCCAGTCGCCCCAAAACCGCCGACGAAATCCGCGAATACCAGGACCTGCTGAAAAAAGGCCTCGTGGCGCCCACCGCCATGGAGATCTTCACCTGCAACGCCGACGGCTCCAACCTGCGCCAGGTAACCTCCCTGGGTAAAGCCAACTGGGCGCCGTTTTTTCACCCCGGCGGCAAAAAAATCATTTTTTCGAGCAACCACCACTCGAAGAAAGGTTATGATTTTCAATTGTTTATGATCAACGAAGACGGCACGGGGCTCGAACAGATCACCACGGAAAGCGTGTTCAATTCCTTCCCCATGTTCTCGCCGGACGGCAAGCACATCTCGTTCAGCTCCAACCGCAACAACGGCGGCGGGCGGGATACAAACGTGTTTGTGGCGGATTGGGTGGATTGAATTGAGTGATGAGTGATGAGTGATGAGTGATGAGTATTTATGTTTTTTTCGACTTTTACACTCATCGCTCATCACTCATCACTCTTTCAGATGCCCCGCTCCTCTCTTCTTAGTTATGGTTTCTGTGCTGCGTTAATCCTCGCGGCGGCTGTTTTTTATTATCCGAAATGGAAACAGTCATACAGCGAAGCGACCATCGCTTATGATGTAGCCGGCTACTATCTCTACCTGCCGGCGACGTTTATTTACCATGACCTGAAAAAAGCGGAGTTTTTGGACAGTGTCCAGGAGAAATACCAGGTGCAACTCGCACAAGGATTCCGGCATCCTTCCGACGGGTTTGTGATCAAATACTCCATGGGGCAGGCGTTGCAATTTCTGCCCTGGTTTGCCCTGGCGCACGTTTTGGCCGAGCCATTGGGCTACCCGGCCGATGGTTTTTCGCGGCCGTACCAGGCGGCGATCAGTTGGGGCAGCTTGTTCATTGCGCTCCTCGGGCTGTGGTTTACGCGACGCAATCTGCTCGAATATTTTTCGGAGCGGACGACGGCCCTGGCGCTCCTGTTCCTTGTTTTGGGCACCAATTACCTGAATTACACGGCTTTCGATGGGGCGATGACGCACAATTGGCTGTTCACGGCTTACAGCCTGCTGATTTTCAGCACGATCCGGTTTTATCGCCGGCCTTCGTTCGCCTGGGCGGCGGCCGTTGGGGTATTGGTCGGCTGGATGACCCTCACGCGGCCCACCGAAATGGTCTCGGCCATCATCCCCTTGTTTTGGGGCGTAGGTTCCGGGAAAGCATTGGTGGAGCGGGTTTCCTTTTTCCGGCAACAATGGCGACCGCTGGGCGTGGCCGTCCTTTTGTCGGGGTCTTTGATGTTCCTCCAACTGGCCTACTGGAAATTCGTGGCCGGTGAATGGATCGTTTACAGCTATGAGGATCAAGGATTTAACTGGTCGCAGCCGCATCTTTCGGACGTGCTGTTCAGCTACAAGGCCGGGTGGCTGATGTATTCACCGGTGATGTTCCTGGCAGTGATCGGATTGTTCGCATTTCGGCGCCAGCAACCCGCTTTGTCACCAGCCTTGACGGCATTTTGCTTGCTGTTTTTGTACATCACGTCGGCCTGGAATATGTGGTGGTACGGCGGCAGTCTGGGTATGCGAGCGATGGTGCAAAGTTATGCGGTCTGGGTGTTTCCATTGGCGGCCATGATTAATTGGTTTACGGCGCAAAAATGGCGCTCGGTAGTACTGGCGATGCTTGCGTTGCCTTTCTTTTGGGTAAATCTGTGGTGGACGTACCAGGCCCATCGTCCGCATGGCTTGTTTGCCACCGAGCAGATGAACAAATCAATATTTTGGCGCGGCTTGCGACCTGGTACGGATGGCCGGGAGGCAGGTAAATTATTGGATAATGCAGAAGTATTTTCCGGTCGCGAACGTCGAAATGTGCGGGAAATTTACCGGAACGATTTTGAAAACGATACCCTGGGCGTTACCACCGACCGGCCGATCAGCGGCAGGAAATCTTTGATTTTGAATAATGAAATTCAATTTTCACCCGAAATTACCCCCCCCCCCCCCCGCTCCAGCTCGCTTCATCGAATTGGATTCGGACAAGCGTTTCTTTTCAATGCGACAACAAGGAATGGGACTGGTGGCGCATGGCCCAGTTGACCGTTCAGTTCTTTGACAAAGGCAAAAAAATCAAGGAGAACATGATGCGCCTGCAACGTTATGCCGATGGCAATGAGGTTCAGACAGTTTACCTGGACACCCAATTCCCGGAAGTGCCCTGGGATAAGATCACCATCTTCTTTTGGAATGCCGAAAGCAAAAAGACGATCCGTCTGGACGAATTACGGGTGGAGATTTTTGAATAATTAAACATGGAATCCCTCCTCCGCCAATTCCTTCCCTTCGAGCGCCTGCTCGCCGCCGCGCCGCTCGGCAGCGGCAACATCAACGACAGCTATCGCATTGATCTTGAACAAAACGGCGTTCCGAAAACCCTGCTCCTGCAACGCCTGAACCACCAGGTTTTTAAAAAACCGGAAACCGTGGCCCGCAACATCCGCGCCGTGGCCGAATACCTTTCCCAGCAGGAAAACTATCCTTACCAAATCTCCTTGCCCCTCGCCGGACTCGACGGCAACGACCTCCAGCGCGATGAAGCGGGCAATTTCTGGCGCGTTTTCACCTTCCTCGACCACAGTTTCGTACCCGAAACCGCCGCCGACCCGGACATGGCTTTCGAAGCCGCAAAGGCTTACGGCGCTTTCCTGCGCGCCCTGGGCGGCTTTCCCGCCGAACGCCTGACCGAGACCATCCCCGGCTTTCACGACACCGACCACCGCTGGACGGCCTTTGAACAAATTCTGAAGGAAAATCCGGCTGGAAGGGCGGCATCGGTACAGGCGGAGATCGAACAGTTGTTCGCCGCTCAACCCGTTTTTCAGGCGCTCAGCCGTTTGAAAAACAGCGGCGGGTTGCCCCTGCGCGTCACCCACAACGATACCAAGGCAGGCAATGTGCTGCTCGATGCTTCGACCCGCAAAGCTATTGCGGTGATCGACTGGGATACCGTGATGCCCGGAACGGTGTTGTCCGACTTCGGCGACATGGTGCGCACTTTTGTACCCGACGCTTACGAGGACGCCGACCCGGTCCGGCTCGGGCTGCGGACAGCCGTGCTCGAAGCGCTGTGCCGCGGTTTTTTGAGCGAAACCGACGGTTTTTTGACCAAAACTGAACTGGAAAATTTGCCGCTCGGCGCGCGTTGGATCATCGGCGAACAAGCCCTGCGTTTCCTGGGCGACTACCTTGCCGGCGACGTATATTACAAAACCGGGTACCCCGAACACAACCTCGTCCGGGCTCGCAATCAGTTGAAAATCTTTGAATTGGTGAGTGAAGCCGAAACAACGATCCGGTCGTTTTTGACCTGACTAAGGTGTGCCTGAAAAATGCCCGGGCCGCGTAGACCTCGGAGGTTGGCGGCAAAAAATTACGAAAAATGGCTTATTCTGCTGTGCCGCCAACCTCCGAGGTCTGCTTCTCAC
>JBGAJY010000266.1:0-6828 GCA_044224705.1 Saprospiraceae bacterium | reverse complement strand
AATTGTTGGTGTCTTTGGCGGTGGGGTCCCACCTCTTCCCATTCCGAACAGAGTCGTTAAGCCCACCAGCGCCGATGGTACTGCGGTTGTTGCCGCGGGAGAGTAGGTCGATGCCAACTCAAATTAACAGCCCTTGTCACTTATGTGTGGCAAGGGCTTTTTTGTTACCCAATTCTGTTCAGGAAACAAAACCTCAAACTGCGGGTCATTTAGTGTTTTTTCGCTAAAAACCACTTGACCCATGCCCGCCGTTACCCCGCGCGCCGGCCGATATCGAATGGAATGAACTGCTCGCTTGCACCAACGCAAATGCGTGCTGCTGCCCTGCCAGCACCCCAATTGCTACCCCCCGACCAGCGCATTGTTCGACACCCTTTCAACATGCTCTTAGCCCTTTCCTTTGGAAAACCGCACCCGCGGATCAGCCCAGGCAAACAACACATCCGCGATCAGGTTACCCATAATAGTCAGCGCCGCAGCAATCATCATGATGGCAAACAACACCGGGTAGTCACGTCGGATAAACGCTTCCTGTGTCTTAATACCCATACCCGGAAAATTAAAGAGATATTCCACTACCAATGAACCCGCAAACAACGCGGGAAATACGCTGGCAAACACGGTGATCAGCGGAAACAAGGCATTCCGGAAGGCATGTCGCCAATACACCAAATCTTCCGGTACACCTTTCGCACGGGCGGTCCGGATAAAATCCTGCCCCACGATGTCCAGCATACCTCCCCGCATCTGCATGGCCAGCAGCGCTAAGGCGTGGATGGCCAGGGTGAGTACCGGCAAAATGAACTTGGGTGCATTGATCGCACACCATTGAAAAAAACTGAACCGGCTGCCCTGCCACGGGCTATCAGGCGAAATGCCGTTGATCAGGTGTAGTCCCATACCAGGCGTGGCGAAGGCCAGGATCATCAAACTTCCCAGCCAGAAAACCGGCAATGCATACAAAAACAACAAGGTCCGGCGCGTCCACGTATCGAAGGATTGCCGCTGCCGACGCGCCATATTTACACCCAGGGGTACGGCCAGCAAATATGCCAGCAGCAAAGCCAGCCCGTTGAGCACCAACGTAGGCAAAACGTAAGGATAAAGCTGGGGTCCCACCGCGAGCCGGTTGGTATAGGAAATGCCAAAGTCGCCTTGTAACAATCCGCTGATCCAATGGTGGTACTGGTTGTCCGCGCCATACCAATGCAAAGCGGGCGTGGGGAAATAGGAGCCGTAGTCCTTGTTGCTCAGCACCCGGGCTGTTGCCTGAAAATCGGCCAGCTGCTGTGTCAGCGCCGGGGAAAAACCTTGTGCGACATTTTCAAAAGCTTTTAACGAGTCCAGCGCCGGCGTCAGGTGATCTGTTTCCTGAATGGAAAAAAAATTGCTCAATGCCAGCAAACCACGGCTTTTTTGAGGCAATGAATCGGGCAGTTTCTCTACTGCTCTTATAGCTTCGGCAAGTTGCTGTTCATAACGGCTGACACTGGGCCAGTCACCGCTTCGGGCGGTAAGTGCTCTTAATCGTTTGCGCCGTTCCGGCGGAAAAATGCGGTAAAGGGTATCCGGAAAAATGCCGGTGGTCAGGGAAAAATAAAACACTGGCTTGTCCTGGCCCAGGGTGATGGCGAGCCGTTGATAGGCAGCGGCTTGTGCTTCGGGGTCGAGCGTCGGAGGCGAATTGTCGCGGTACACCTCACGAACCGGGTCGCCGGTTGCGCATTTGCTGAGCCCGAAAGTGATCAGGGAAATGATCAACAAGGTGGGCAAAGCGAGCAGTATGCGGCGTAAAATGTATGGAAGCATACCACAAATGTGCGCAATCGCCAGGTTCAGAGAAAGGGATTGTATTCTTTTTCATGGCGCACCGTGGTGGCCGGCCCGTGGCCAGGGTACACCATCGTGGCATCCGGCAGGGTAAACAGTTGTGTTCGGATGCTTTCCAGCAGGGTTTCATGGTTTCCGCCCGGAAAGTCGGTTCGGCCGATGCTTTCCAGAAACAACACATCGCCCGCCAGTACAAAGCCTTCTTCCCGGCAATAAAAAGACAAACTCGCCGGCGAATGGCCTGGGGTAAACAATACCTCCAGCCGGGTCTGACCAAATTCAACCGTTTCGCCGGCCTCCAGAAAACGCCCGGCAGCCGGCGAAGGCTCCGCATTCGGAATGCCGTACATCTGGCAGGTGACCGGAAAACGCTCCAGCACCGGCACTTCGCCGCGATGGATTTCAAGTTCCAAACCCCAGGTTTGGCTTACAAAACGGTTGCCGAACACATGGTCGAGGTGGCAGTGCGTATTGATCAGCCGGACAGGCTTTAACCCGTTCGATTCAATAAAATCCTTTAAAATGCCGCGTTCCTGGGCTGTATAGCAGCCCGGATCGAAAATGGCGCAGTCCCCCGAATCGTCGTACACGACATAGGTGTTCTCGGCAAACGGATTGAACTCAAAAACCTTTACTTGGGTCATGGCGGAGGGTTTAGATTAAATCACTTGAAACCCGTGAACGTACGGATCGTCGTCGTCCAGGATGATCGTATTAAAGCCCGTCACCATCGCCCAGCCCTCTATGGAAGGCCGCATGGCCGGTCGCCCGGCTACCGTCGTTTCTTCTTCGATGCGGCCGATAAATTTGGAGCCGATAATACTTTCGTGCACAAATTCGTCGCCCGGCCTGAGGCGGCCCCGGGCGTACCATTGCGCCATGCGCGCGCTGGTGCCTGTGCCGCAAGGCGAACGGTCGATGGCTTTGTCGCCGTAAAAAACGGCATTTCGGGCCGTAGAAGTGGGGTCGAGCGGCTTGCCGGTCCAAAGCACATGACTCAGGCCGCGGATCGTCGGGTTGTCGGGATGGACGAACGTGTGCGCTTCATTCAGGCGCTTCCGGATTTCCCGCGCCCAGGTCACGAGTTGCTCCGCCCGGAAATGTTCGAGCCCCGGGAAATTCTCCTGCGGGTCCACAATGGCGTAAAAATTTCCGCCGTAGGCGACATCCACGGTTAAAGCGCCCAGGTCCGGACATTCCACCGCCAGTTGTTCTGCCGCCAGAAAAGCCGGCACGTTGGTCAGTTTGACCGACTTCACCTTTTTGCCTTCCTGGCGATATTCCACCAGCACGAGGCCTGCGGGTGTTTCCAGGCGCAGTTTTCCGGCTATTTTCGGTTGCACCAGCCCGTTTTCGATAGCAATAGTGACCGTGCCGATGGTGCCGTGGCCGCACATCGGCAGGCAACCGCTGGTTTCGATAAACAACACCGCGATGTCGTTGTCCGGGTCGTGCGGCGGGTAAAGAATGCTGCCGCTCATCATGTCGTGGCCGCGCGGCTCGAACATCAGTCCGCAGCGGATCCAGTCGTATTCCCGCAAAAAATGCTGGCGTTTTTCGCTCATGTCGGCGCCATGCAGCAGCGGTCCACCGCCGGCGACGAGGCGCACGGGGTTGCCGCAGGTATGGGCATCGATGCAGAAAAAGGTCTTTACAGCCATGTTGAGGGTAAAGAAAGAAACAAGTTGAAATATTCACCCAAAGGATACGCGGGATTTTCCGCCGCCCCGTCTGACGCGCAGCGTCGGCAAGGGGCAGTGAGGGAGTGCTAAGGCTCCCCGTGCAGACGCTGCGCGTCAAACGGGGCATTAAATATCGAACCCCGTACAGGCGCTGCGCGCCAGACGGGGTTCGAGTGGGGAAATCAATATCTCTTATCGCACCACGAGCGGCTTTTCCGCCACGCCTTTATCGGTGTAAATGCGCAGGTTGTACAGCCCGGCACCCCAGTCTGCGACTGGAATCCGGTTGATGCTTCCGCCGGCGGGCGCGATGCTCCGGACGATTTGGCCCAGTCCGTTCACCACGTCGATGCGCTCTACGCCCAATTCGCCGGTAAAGAGCATGGCTTCGTCGGTCGCCGGGTTGGGATACACCTGGATGGCCTGATCGAGTGCCGGATTGTGCGTGCCGGAAGTTTGCAGGGGTTTGATCCAAAGCGTGTCCTGCACGACGCCGTCGAGCGCGATGGGATCGCCGTTGGCATCCACTGCTTTCAGGCCGGAAACGGACACGGTGAAGGGTACGGTATTATTAGCAGCGCGTGCTACAATGTCAACGATAATCACGAAATCCGACTCAAAGGTCACATTGGCAATACGGCCGTACCCTGAGGCGCATTGGTTATTGTTGCGCACCAAACCCATGTCGAACTGGCGGCGCGGATAAATATCTTTGGTAAAAAACAGGGTATTCAGCGGCGGACCGAAGAATGGATTGCCGTCGTAGATCGCTTCCGGATCATGGTTGACGTATTGCGGGTAGCGCAGGGCAAAGGCCAGGCCGTAGAGCCCGAGGGCCGGATTGGATACGTTGCCGACCATCACGTCGGCGCTGATGCTGAGCGGCGCCGGGTTGTCGGGATCGACAAAAAGGGTGTCCTGAGCAAATTGCACCCAGACTTTTGCTGCGCCGGGCGTTACCGGGGTTTGAAGGGTATCGATGGCTGCATAATGCAGTTCAATCGGGTCAGTGTCGAACACGTCGACCTTGCCATTGCCATCGCAGTCGAGGTGTTTGTAGTTCACGCCGGGGCCCGTCTTCGCCGTCCAGTTCGGCGCAAATTGCGGGGCCCAGTTGGTGGTCGCATAGGGGCGCGGCAGGCCTTCGTCGTTGTATCCCACGCCCACGTTCAGCAGGTCGTACACGTTGGCTTTTTTGTCGCCGTTCGCATCGCCGGGCATCACGTAGTCGGTGCCATTGGGCAACGGAGCGGCCACTAGGCTGAGGGCGTCGGTTACGACCAGTTTGGTCAGCGACGACACGTTGCTGCCGTTTTTCCAGGCCGTCAGGTTGGCGCGGTAGATGCCGCTTTGGGCGTAGTGGTGCGAGACCGTATCCCAGCTGGCGCCCTGGTAAATCGGCGTGCCGTCGCCAAAGTCCAGCTGAGTGAAGTAGTAGTCGGCCGACTGGTTGTGGAACACAACGATATAGCCGGCGTCCGGCGTTCCGGACACAATTTCCACGTACATATCGGCCAGGCAGCTGTTGCCCGCGCCGCATTCTCCGGCCCACCAGCCGCTGACGCCCGCGGCCATGGCTTCACATTCGTTGCCGTAAGTAACGCCGTCGCATGCGCAAACCGGTGCAAAGAAGGAGGGGCAAAAATCCGTGGCATTGGCCAGCAAGGCATTGGCGCAGCCCGGTTCGGGCAGGTTCAGCTGTTGACAGCGCGTAGTGGTGCAGCTCAGGCCATCCTGATTGGTTATTTCATATTGCGCGCAGATCTGATACACGCCGTAGCCCGGCAAGGGGTATGTGAATTCGGGCGTTTGGGCCAGTACCTGGTTGGTTTTGCTGTTGAACCACTGCACCGAAGTGATCGTGCCGCCGTCGGAGTTGATGGGCACCAGTTTGCCGTACATGGTGGTGCCGATGGCCGTCACTTTTACCTCGTAGCCGCACCAGTTGGGGTTTTGGGCACTGACAAAAATTGTCTGGCAGAGGTCGTCCGCACAGCCGGTATTGTCCGAAACGGTCAGGCAGACGGTGAAATAACCCTCGTGCGGGAAGGTATGCTGTACGTTGGCGCCCGTCGCGCTGGCGCCGTCGCCGAAATCCCAGGAACAGGTTTGCGCCAGAGCGTCGTACACATCGGCCTGAAAAGCCAATCGGTAGGCATTATCGTTGTCGGTCGCATAGCCGAAATCGGCTTTGCAGGGCAGGTTGGGCGAAACGCAGGTGAGCGATACGACTTCCAGGCCTTCGTCCGGACAGCCCGCAGGCAAGCCCATGGGTTCGCTGCTGAAACTGATCGTCTGGCCGCCGATCAGGTTGCCGGCGCCACCGACGGCGCGCAGAATTTCGCCGTTGTCGAGGTCGATGATCTTTGCGCCGCAACCGGGCGTCGTACTGGCGACCCAGCCCACGCGGTCGCATTGCGCAGTTGCGATTCCCGCCTGCAGGAACAGCATGGCCAGGCTCAATAACCGGAATGTACGGATGCGCATAAGCGGAGGTTTTACAGATTTATACCGAATGACGGGGCCAAGGGGAGAACAGGTTGGTTCAACACACAACAAAGATTCAGATAATCCGGTGCGCGGACAAGAACATTTTTCTAAACTTGCCGAAAATAATATTGTTCGAAATATAACACAAACGTTTGATTGTCAAAAAACTGTGACGCCCGGCATGTTCAGTGAAAAACTGCTCGTTTTACTCGCTACTTTTAGCAAATACGACCTGAATCGCTTCCGGAAATTCCTGTTGTCGCCTTATTTCAATGAACAGGAAGATTTGGTGATGCTCTTTGATTTATGCAATACCGCGATTCGGAAAGGGCCAGAAACCATAAATCGACTTGACAAAAAGTCGGTTTGGGAGATGTTGTATCCTGGAAAGAAAATGGATGATGCTCATCTCCGCCGTCAAGCCTCAGAGCTAACTCATTTGGCCCTACAATTTTTAGCTTTGGAAATTCGGAGACAAGACCCCTTAAAGGAATTGCTGGATATTCAAATGGCGTTGGAAAAACCTGAAATGCAAAAACACCTGTCCGGGGTTGAACAAAACTTTCAAAGACTCCAGAAAGAAAAGCCACTACAGTCAACCATCCATTATTTAGCCAGCTTTCAGTTTCACCGAAATATTTTCAACAGAGCGTCTAAGTTGGTTTCAAACACCGACTTTATGCAAAAACTGCTGAATGTCGACGAGGTCCTTGATAATTTTTATATTATCCAAAAACTTAAATTTTACATCTCGTGGTTGATATTCAAAGGCTTTCGGTCAACCGAGGATGAGCTTTTTGTCATACCGGGTTTCTGGGAATATTTG
>JBGAJY010000018.1:0-45483 GCA_044224705.1 Saprospiraceae bacterium | reverse complement strand
AAAAGGGCACGAAGAGGATTCCTCTTCGTGCCCTTTGTGTCGTTGTGTGAAATTTTGCCAACTTTCGCCCAATATTCACCACGCACCGCTCTGCATGAAATACATCCTTGCCATCGACCAGGGAACCACCAGCAGCCGCGCTATTGTCTTCGACCGCAAAGGCAATATCATGGCCGTGGCCCAACAGGAATTTACCCAGTTTTTCCCTCAGCCCGGCTGGGTGGAACACGACGCCGAAGAAATCTGGCAATCGGTCCAAAACGTGGTGCGTCAGGTGCTTCGCGAGATCAATCCCGCCGACATCGCCGCCATCGGTATCACCAACCAGCGCGAAACCACGGTTGTGTGGGACAAACGAACCGGCAAACCCGTACACCGGGCCATCGTCTGGCAAAGCCGACAGACCATGGACATCTGCGATGATTTGAAACGCAGGGGTATGGAACACAGCGTGCGCCAAAAAACAGGACTCGTCATCGACGCCTATTTCTCCGGCTCCAAAATCAAATGGATACTCGATCAAAACCCCTCCACACGCCGCGACGCCGAAGCGGGCCATTTGCTTTTCGGCACCATCGATACCTGGCTGCTGTGGAACCTGAGCGACGAAAAAACGCACGCCACGGACTACACCAACGCTTCGCGAACCATGCTGTTCAATATCCACACGTTGCATTGGGACGAGGAACTTTGCCGGGCGCTCGACGTGCCGCAAAGCGTTTTGCCAAAGGTCATGGACAGCAGCAGCGTGTTCGGACATGCCCGCGCTGAGGTGATGGGGCGTTCCGGCATTCCGGTCAGCGGCATGGCCGGAGATCAGCAGGCAGCGCTGTTCGGGCAGGCCTGTTTTGCCGAAGGCATGGCCAAAAACACCTACGGCACGGGTTGTTTCATGCTGATGAACACGGGTGAAAAAGCCGTTGAATCGAAAAACGGCCTGCTCACCACCATCGCCTGGGGTGTCGGAGGGCGGGTGGAGTATGCCCTCGAAGGCTCCATTTTTGTGGCCGGTTCGGCCGTGAAATGGCTGCGCGATGCCCTTGAACTGATCAAAGATGCTGCAGATACCTACGGCTACGCCCGCAGTATTGAATCCAGCGAAGGGGTGTACGTGGTGCCCGCTTTTGTTGGAATGGGCACGCCGTATTGGGACAGCACTATGCGCGGGGCTATTTTCGGCCTTACCCGAGGCTCTTCCAAAGCGCACCTGATTCGCGCCACCCTCGAAAGTATTGCCTACCAGACTAAGGATGTTCTGGCGGTCATGGAAAAAGATTCTGGATTGAAACTCAAAGCTTTGCGTGTCGACGGCGGTGCGGTGAAAAACGATTTCCTCATGCAATTTCAGGCCGATCTGCTCGGTACGAAGGTGGAACGCCCGGTTATTCAGGAAACCACTGCCCTGGGCGCCGCCTACCTCGCCGGACTGGCCGTCGGCTTTTGGAAGGACCTCAACGATATTTCCAAAAACTGGCAACTGGAACGCGCCTTCAAGCCGCTGCTGAAAAAAACGGAAGTCAGCCGCCTCTACAAAGGCTGGCAACTCGCCGTGCGCGCCGCGCGCCTTTTCAAACCCAAAACCAACTGACCGCCTGATGCAGGAAGTACCGCAATTCGAGATGTTCGCCAACCGACTGACCAAAATGCTACGCCATTGGGGAAAATGGGCGCGCCGGCAGGGCATCAGTTGTTACCGGGTGTACGACAAGGACATTCCCGAATTCCCGCTGGCAGTAGACGTTTATGAAAACATCCTGCACGTGGCGGAATACGCCCGCGACCACGGCATGACGCCCGAGGCGCACGCCGACTGGCTGGAAGGCTGCGTGCGCACCTTGTCGCAAGTTTTTGATATTCATCCCAAACTGATTTATCTGAAATACCGGCAGCGCCAAAAAGGCCTTCGGCAGTACGAGCGATTTGCCCGTGTCGGTGCGGAATACATCGTGCGGGAAAACGGCCTGAAATTCATCATCAATCCCAGTGATTACCTCGACGCCGGCTTGTTTCTCGATCACCGGAACACCCGCCAGATGGTCCGTTCGGAGGCCAACGGCAAACGGGTGCTCAACCTGTTCGCCTACACCGGTTCGTTCT
Organism: Saprospiraceae bacterium; assembly: GCA_044224705.1. Classification (GTDB taxonomy): domain Bacteria; phylum Bacteroidota; class Bacteroidia; order Chitinophagales; family Saprospiraceae; genus M3007. The sequence goes on along the minus strand of JBGAJY010000018.1, from coordinate 43,386 downwards.
CGGTGTACGCCGCAGCCGGTGGCGCCACGGAAACTGTCACGGTGGATATGTCCAACACCTACCTCCAATGGGCCGACCGCAACCTGGCCCTGAACGGTTTTGCCAACGAGCAGCATCGCCTGTTGCAGGCCGATGTGATGTCGTGGCTGGGCGAGCCCGTTCAGGAAAAATGGGACCTGATCATACTCGATCCGCCGACTTTTTCCAACAGCAAACGTATGGATGGCACCCTGGACGTTCAACGCGACCACGTCGAACTGCTTCACCGCGTGCTCAAACGCACTGCGCCGGGTGGGATCATCTATTTTTCCACCAATTACAGGCGTTTTAAATTGGATCAGGAGGCTGTTCGCGCTGCCGACATTCAGGATATCAGCAAAAAAACGGTGCCGGATGATTTTCGGAACAAACGGATTCATCAGTGTTTCAGGATTATAGCACCTTAAATCGCAAAAGAATGCATCGAATTCGCCTCTTGTTTTCCATCCTTTTCTGCCTGTCCAATTGCCATTCTGCCCGCCTGTTCCAGTCAACCGATTTCACCCCGGTCAATTCTTTTACCGAAAATTGCGAAGGACCGGCGGTGGACCAGTCCGGCAATCGTGGTGAATTATCAAAAAGACGGCACCGTCGGCCGGTTTCAGCCCGGCGGGAATGCGGAGGTTTTTGTGGAATTGCCGGCCGGGAGCACAGCCAACGCCATCCGGTTCGACAGCCGGGGCGACCTGCGGCTGGCCGATTTTTCAGGACACAACATTTTGAAAATCAATGCAAAAACACGGGAAGTCTCCGTGTTTTGCCACGACGACCGCTTCAACCAACCCAACGACCTGTGCATCACGAAAGACGACGTGATCTATGCCTCCGACCCGGATTGGAAAAATAGCGGGGGCCAACTTTGGCGGGTCACTCCGGAGGGCAAAGCCGTTTTGCTGGAAACCGGCATGGGCACGACCAACGGTATCGAACTCAGTCCTGATGAAAAAACCTTGTATGTGAATGAATCCATCCAGCAAAATGTGTGGGCCTACGACGTTGACCCTGGCGGCAATCTGGCCAACAAACGCCTGTTTATTCATTTTAAGGAGCACGGACTGGACGGCATGAAATGCGACCGCGAGGGCAATTTATATGTCGCCCGTTGGGGTGGGGGGCTTGTAACCATCCTGTCACCTTCCGGGAAAATGGTCAGGGAAATCAAAACGCAGGGCCGAAAAGTGAGCAACCTCACATTCGGCGGACGGGACGGGCGCACGGTTTTTGTCACCTTGCAGGACCGCAAATGCGTGGAAACCTTTCGCAACGATATTCCCGGGAAAGGCTACCACTGAGGTTTTATTGACCACATAAAGGACACATTAGGGCACATAAAGTAAAAGGGTTGGGGCAATCACGGAATAGTCTTTGGCCCAAGCGTTCATTCAACCACCCCTCTGCCTTTTCCTTTATGTGCCCTAATGTGTCCTTTATGTGGTCAATAAAACCTCAGTGGTAAAACTCAAAACAGCCCCACGATCTTCCCGTTCTCGTCGATGTCAATTTTCTCCGCCGAAGGCACCTTGGGCAGGCCCGGCATGGTCATGATATCGCCGCAAACCATGACGATAAACTCTGCGCCGGCAGCCAGCCGCACTTCACGCACATTGACCACGTGGTTGCTCGGTGCGCCGCGCAGTTTCGGGTCGGTGGAGAAAGAATACTGCGTTTTGGCGACGCAGACCGGATAGTGGCCGTAGCCTTCTTCCTGCAATTTTTTGATGCGGTTGCGCACGTCCGTGTCGGCGGTGATGTCCGTAGCGCCGTAAATTTTGGTGGCGATCGCTTTCATTTTTTCCCAAAGCGTCAATTCCTCTTCGTACACAAAATGAAAATCGGAGGGCGTGTTTTCGATCATGTCGACGACGGTCGTGGCCAGCGCTTCTGCGCCTTTTCCGCCTTCTGCCCAATGCCGCGACACGACGAGCGGAACGTTGTAAGGCGCCAGTTTTTGGCGCAGCAAATCGATTTCCGCCTCGGTGTCGTAGGTGAAATGGTTGAGCGCCACCACACAGGGGAGGCCGTAGTGGTTGCGCACGTTGTTCACGTGGCGTTCGAGGTTGGCGAAGCCTTTTTCCACAGCCGGCAAATTTTCCTGGTTGAGTTCTTTCAAATCCACGCCGCCGTGGTATTTCAAGGCCCGGAGCGTGGCGACAACCACCACCGCGCTGGGCCGCAGGCCCGATTTGCGGCATTTGATGTCGATGAATTTTTCAGCGCCGAGGTCGGCGCCGAAACCGGCTTCTGTGACCACATAATCAGCCAGTTTCAGGGCGTTTTTCGTGGCGATCACCGTGTTGCATCCGTGGGCGATATTGGCAAACGGACCGCCGTGAATGAAGGCCGGTGTGTGTTCGAGTGTCTGAACGAGGTTGGGTTTCAAGGCGTCTTTGAGCAGCACAGCCATAGCGCCGTGGGCTTTCAGGTCGCGGGCGGTGACGGCCTTGCGATCGTGGGTGTACCCGACGACGATGTTGCCGAGGCGGTTTTTCAAATCGCTCAACGAGGTGGACAGGCAGAAAATAGCCATGACTTCCGAAGCCACCACGATGTCGAAACCGTCTTCGCGCGGGTAGCCGTTGCCAGTACCGCCGAGGGCCACCACGATGTCGCGAAGCGCACGGTCGTTCATGTCGACCACCCGTTTCCAGGTTACACGGCGTACGTCGATGCCGAGTTCGTTGCCCTGATGGATATGGTTGTCGAGCAGTGCAGCCAGCAGGTTGTTGGCCAGTGCGATGGCGCTGAAATCGCCCGTGAAGTGCAGATTGATGTCCTCCATGGGCACCACCTGTGCGTGGCCGCCGCCGGCAGCGCCGCCTTTCATGCCGAACACGGGACCGAGGCTGGGCTCACGCAGGCAAACCATGGCTTTTTTGCCGATGCGGCTCAATCCGTCGCCGAGGCCGACGGATGTGGTGGTTTTGCCTTCACCGGCGGGCGTGGGGCTGATGGCCGTTACCAGGATGAGTTTGCTGCCCGGTTTTTCGGGCAGGTTGGCGAGGTAGTCGAGCGCCACTTTGGCCTTATAATGCCCGAAGGGTTCGAGGGCGTCATCGGGGATGCCCAGGCGTTGTGCGGCGAGTGGAATGATTTTTTCGAGGGTGGCTAGTTGTGCGATTTCGATGTCGGTGAGCATTGGCTTTATTTTAAGTTGCAGTGGCAGTTGCAGTTGCAGTTGCAGCGGCAGTTGCAACTGCAACTGCAACTTTTACATTCTGGTGGGCATTTCGATTCCGAGGAGCAGCATCGCGGATTTCAGCACCTGGCCAACCATCCGGCTGAGTTGTAATCTGAAAGCCCGCGCTTCGGCGGAATCGGCATTGAAAATGGAAAGGTCGTGCCAAAAGCGGTGGTAGCTTTTGGCGAGGGCGTAGCAGAAGTTGGCGATGTGGGAAGGATCATAATCGTTTGCTGCCTGGACCACCACACTGGGGTATTCGTGCAGCATTTTCAACAATTCTTTTTCCTGCGGTTGGTAATCAGCGTAGCTGACCCAGCCGGCAAGATCAAGGTTTTCTTTTTCAATTCGTTGCATCAATCCGTTGATCCTTACGAAAGAATATTGGATGTAAGGGCCGGTTTGTCCCTGCAAATCCACTGATTCTTCCGGATTGAAGGTCATCTTCTTCTTCGGATTCACCTTGATCATGAAGAATTTCAGGGCGCCCATGCCGATCAGGCGTGTCTGAGCGGCTTGTTCTTCGGCCGAAAAACCGCTCACATCACCGCGTTCCAGGGCTTGCTGGCCGGCCAGTCTGACCACTTCCTGCATGATTTCGTCGGCGTCCACGACCGTTCCTTCACTGGTTTTCATCCGTCCTTCGGGCAGTTCGACGAGCCCGTAAGCCAGGTGATAGAGGCCGTCAGCATAAGGCTCTTCGAGACGTTTGAGCACTTCAAACAGCACCGTGAAGTGATAATTCTGCTCGTCGGCCACGACGTACACCACACGGTCGCAACCGAATTCCTCGTAGCGCATCCGGGCTGTGCCGAGGTCCTGCGTGATGTACACTGAAGTGCCGTCGGAGCGCAGCACGAGTTTTTGATCCTGACCGATGCTGGTCAGGTCGACCCACACCGACCCGTCGTCCTTGCGGTAAAAAATGCCTTTGGCGAGGCCTTCGTCCACGATCTCTTTGCCCAGGAGGTAGGTGTCGCTTTCGTAATACAGTTTGTCGAAGGAGACGCCCAGTTCGCTGTAGGTCTGGTCAAAACCCGCGTACACCCAGCTGTTCATCTGTTTCCACAAGGCCACCGTTTCGGGGTCGCCCGCTTCCCATTTCAACAACAGCTGACGCGCTTCGGCGCTGAGTGCCGAATAGGTGTTCGCCCATTGATTTTTAAACTCTTTGAAAAAATCCTTTTCGGATTGGTCGGGTTTGTGTTTGGCCTCGTAAACCGCCTGCCCTTCGGGCGTTTGTTGCCAGGCAGCGTATTCTGCCTTGTTTTTTTGTTCAAACAACACGTAAAACTCGCCGACGAGGTGATCACCCTTGACGCCCGAATTTTCAGGCGTTTTGCCGTTGCCGAATTTCAGCCACGACAACATGCTTTTGCAGATGGCGATGCCGCGGTCGTTGATCACCTGAACCTTCACCACGTCATGGCCTGCGGCATCGAGGATCTGGCTGCACGACCAGCCCAGCAGGATGTTCCGGACGTGGCCGAGGTGCAGCGGTTTGTTGGTGTTCGGCGACGAATATTCCACCATCACCTTGTGGCCCGTGCGCGGCTGGCGACCGAAACCGGGATCGGAAAGGGCGTCCTGCAAAAAAGTTTGCCAGTAGGCGGCGCCGATTTCGAGATTGAGAAAACCTTTGATGACGTTGTAGTCGCTGATTTCTGCAACGTTGTCTTTCAAAAATTGCCCAAGATCGACACCGGTGACCTCCGGACCTTTTTTCGACATTTTGACAAAAGGAAAAACGACCACGGTGTAATCGCCTGTAAAATCGCCCGGCGTGGGACTCACGGAAATCTTACCGGCGTCGATCTTTTCGCCGTAAAGTGTTTCAACGGCCTGACTTACAGCATTTTGGAGCAAGGAAACGATATTCATATCTGTTGTGGGTGCGGTGGTGAATCATCTCATCATTCGATGCAAATCTGCCGGACCGCCGAGTTGTTGGTTCAAATGTGGCGCAAAAGTACAACCCGCGCCGGGAGGCCGGACACGGGTTGTGAATGCGAAGTTGAAAAAATCTTTCGGACGGCTTCTAGCGCAACAACGTCGTGCTGCCTTTGAAAAATTCCTTGACGCCGTCCATATATTTTACTTCCAAGGTCCAGATGTAAACACCCGGGTCGACGGGGTTGCCCCGGAAGTTGCCGTCCCAGCCGGTGACGTGGTCGTTGACCGGGAAATCCCGGGCTTCGAAAAGCATCTCGCCCCAGCGGTCGTACACGCGGAATTCGAGCACCTGCGCCGATTTTTGTCCGTGAACCAGGAGGATGTCGTTTTCAAAATCACCGTTTGGCGTAAAGCCGGTGGGCACAAAAATGCGCCGCGGTTTTTCCACCAGGACTGTGATCCGGTCTTCACCTTTGCAGCCCAGCGAGTCCACCACGTACACCGTGAAAGTGTTGGCATAATACAGTGAGTCTACAAACGGATCGGCGCAGCGCAGGCAGCTAAGCCAGGTGCTGTCTTCCGGACTCCAGGCGTAAGTCACCGGTCCGACGGCATTTTCCACCTGCGCGAACAGTTGGGTGTTTTCTCCGAGTGTGATCGTCACATCGTCACCCAGATCGACCGATACGGCGGGTAATTGTTCGATTTCCACGGACGGAAGCTCCGCAGTGCAGCCGTTGGCATCCAGGATGTGAGGAACGTAAATGCCGGCAGACAAGGCGATCTGGACAGAAGAACCGTTCCAGGGTTTGTCGTCGAGGGCGTAGCGATATGGCGGAGTGCCGCCGGCGCCATGGATAAAGATGCGGCCGTCGTGTTCGCCGAAGCAGAGCACGTCGCGTTTGTCAGCGGTGCCGCCCAGGAGGCTGTCCGGTTGTTTAATCAAAACGGAATCAAGGAGTTGGCAACCATTTTTATCCGTCAAAGTCAGGCTTGCAAAGCCGGCTGCCAGGCTGTTTGTCGAAGTGGTTTGTGCTCCGTTTTCCCAGAGATAAACGTACGGCGTGACGCCGCCGGTAGCCTGCACCGAGGCTGAGCCGTTGCTTTCGCCGAAGCATTTTACCGGCACGGATTGGAAGTTGACATCGAGCACGGCAGGCTGCGTGATCTGAACCTGCGACCCGGCCGTGCAGCCGTTGAGGTCGGTAATCGTAACGCGATAAGTTCCGGCGGCCAGATTGACGGCGCGCTGGGTGCTTTGCGATGGGTTGCCGTTCCAGTAGTAGGTGTACGGGCCGATGCCGCCGAGGATATTGGCGACTGCCCAGCCGTTGGCCTCGCCGAAACAGCGGACGTTGGCAGAAGAGTCGATCCGGGCGAGCAGAGCATCCGGGTTGCCCACGGTGATCGTTCTCGTAGCGGAGCAACCGATGTCGTCAGTTGCCGTAACGGTGTAACTTTGGTTGGCTGTCAGATTGCTGGCCGTTGGGCCTGTCTGTGCGGGGGAAGTATTCCAGGAAAAGACAAAATCACTCAGATTTGCCTGATCGGCGCCGTAATATATGACCGTGACCTCGCCATTGCCGTCTTGTCCGTCGTGGCAGAGCGGGTCGTGGGCTTCGGCGTAGAAATTGAGTTCTTGTTTCTGGAAAATAAAAGTGGTCGCCGTTTTGGAGCAATTGTTGGCGTCGCTTACGGTTACGCTGTACTGGTTGGAGGCCAGGTTGACGGCGGTGGCATTGTTTTGGCCGTTGTCCCAGGCATATACGTACGGCAGCGTACCGCCTTGTGCGAGCACTGTGGCAGTGCCGGTAGTGGCGCCGAAACAGATCGTATCCGAGATCTGCGGCAGGGCAATCGTGATGCCTTCGCTGGGTTGGGTGAGGCTGGCGGTTTCAATTTTCGTGCAATTGTTGGCGTCGGTTACGGTCACGGAATAGTTGCCTGCGAGCAGTCCCGCCAATTGGGTCTGATCGGAGTTAAAGCCGTTCGGGCCGTTCCAAAGCACCGTGTAGCCAGGCGTTCCGCCACCGACGTTGATTTGCAAGGTGCCATCGTTACCTTCAAAACACTCCACATTTTGCTGCGTAAGGGTAGTGGTGATGGCCGCAGGCTGATTGATCGTTTCGGCGATTGAAGCAGTGCAATTATTGCCATCGGTGAGCGTCAGGACGTAAATGCCGGCCGCTTTGCCGCTCAGGTTTTGAGTTGTTTCTCCTGAATCCCACGAATAACTAATGGGCGCCGTGCCGCCTTGAACGGTCACCTGAACGGAGCCGTCGGCGCTGTTGAAGCAGGTGGCGTCGGTTGCATCGGCATTCAAGGCGATGGCTTCCGGCTGACCGATCGAAGCCGTAGCGGTTGCCGTGCAATTGTGTGTATCCGTCACCGTCACCGTATAGACACCGGCGGCCAGGTTTTGAGCCGTGGCATTGCCTTGCATATTGCTCCATTGGAAAGTGTATCCGGCGGTACCTCCGGTTGGCGCAGCTACTGCCGAGCCTGTGGAGGTGCCGTAGCAGCTGGCATCGGTCGGCGTGGCGACGACGGTGAGCAGCTGCGGAGCGGTTATGTCGACAGTGTCGGCAGCTGTGCAGCTGTTGCCGTCAGTGACGGTAACCATATAAACCTGTGGCAGAAGGCCGCTGATATTCTGTGTCATTTGCCCGCTGCTCCAATTATAGGTATAGGCCCCGAAACCACCGCCCGCGGTTACGCTCGCGCTCCCGTCGGAGCCACCGCCGCAATTGACCGGGGTTGCCGAAGCGCTGGCAGTCAGCAGGTTGGGTTGAGTGACGAAAATGACGGTAGTTTCCTTACAGTTGTTGGCATCCGTGACGGTCACTGTAAAAGTGCCGGCCGGCAAACCGGTAGCGATGGCGGAGCCTTGGCCATTGTTCCAGGCAAAATCGTAAGGTTGTACGCCGCCGATTGCCGAAGCCGAGCCCGAGCCCGTGGAGTCGCCAAAACATTTTACGTGGACTGCTGTCGCATTCAATTGCAAATCAGGTGGTTGTGTGACGGATGCGCTGGCTGTAGAAGTACAGTTGTTGGCATCTGTTACGGTAACTGTGTAAGTTCCGAAGACCAGGTTTTGCGCCGAAGGCGTGGCCTGCATATTGCTCCATTGATAGGTATAGCCGCTGGTGCCACCGGTCACTGTCGTTGAAATTGAGCCGTTGTCGCCGCCAAAACAGGACACGTTTTGTTGCACCGTGGGCGTAACCGTCAGGGCTTGCGGCGTTGGAATATTGAAAGGAAGTTGCGCCTGGCAGCCGCCTGCGTCAGTTACGGAAGCGATATAATTACCCGCGGCCAGATTCTGGAAAACACCCGTGGCATTGGTTTGCGCAGCAACGGCAAAGGTGTAGGGCGGGTTGAGGCCGTCGGGTACGAGGGTTACCGAGCCGTTGGTTCCGGCAAAACAACTCACGCCCGTGGTACTGATATTGACCACAGGAACCTGGCAATTGGTGCAGGACGCTGCGCCGATATTGGCCGGGCAAAGCAGGCCGCCAAGACCCCTGACTTCAATATTCACCGTGGTATTCGGCGCCAGACCGGTGACGTCGTGGCTTGTGGGGCCGGAAGCAGGCACCCAGCCCGTTCCGTTGACGTTTACTTCATAACCACTTGCCCCAGGAACACTGTTCCAGGAAAAGGAGATGCTCGTGCTGGATTGATTGACACATGCCACCAGGGGCGCGTCCAGCGCATTTTGTACGTCGATGGCGACCGAATCCTGCACCATGCAGCCGTAGGAGTCCGTGGCGGTGAGGTGATACACGGTAGATTGTGTCGGACTGGCGTTGGAAATCGGGCAGGTAGGGCAATCGAGGCCAGTAATGGGCGACCATTGATAATTCACTTTGTACGAAGGTTCAAAAGTGATGGTCCAGTCGCGCAGGTAGCCCACAAAGCCGTTGGCATCGTCCACGACCTGCAATTTCCAGGTGCCGTTTGTCAGATAATCGCCGTCCCAGAGGTCGGTCCAGGGACCTTCCGGCAGCCAATCGCCCGTAAAAGGTGCTGACGACGCTGGTGCAAATGGACCGGGCGAGCTGATCACTGTACCGGCCAGCGGCGTGAAACAGGTATTGGTGTAATTGTCCCCGTTGGCGCCGTTGTCGGTTGTTAGTTCGAGGAACTGGCCGCTGGGAGAAATGAGGTACAAATCGAGGTCGTCCACCCAGGTGTGGGTCAGGTTGACGCAAACCGAACGTATGACACCCGGCCCCAGCTGTACCGGCTGCACCCCGAATACGTTGATATTCGAGAAAATAGCGGTATTGGTTGGGAAAATCTGGTAGTCGGTGGTGTTGGTGAAGGTCGGCGGATCGGGCAGCGGAATGGGCAGGGTGCCGTCCAGTTCGAGCGCGGGGCCACCGGTGCAAATGCTGGTGTCTCCGCGAAGCGTGGGGGGCACCAGGCCGTTTTCGCGCAAATAAATATAAATGGTATCGCGGTTGCAGGGGTCGCGCTGTACGTCTACGGCAATATATTCCGGGCCTTCCGCGACGTTGTCTTCAAAGGCAATGATAGGAATGACCACCTGGGTTTGTCCGGCCGCGATGCTCAAATTCGGTGCAATGGCTTGATAGTCAACGCCGTTCGTAGCGGTGCCCCAAATATGGTAGTCGATAGGAAAATCAGCGGTGACTTCCGTCGGCAGGCTGAAAGACAGACTGCCCTGCGAACACCCCTCCGTCACCGTGCCGTCGAGGCTCACGGTAGCGAGTTCCACTTTCAAAGAGCCGGTTCCGAAGCTTTTGGCTTCGAGAAATACGCCTGAATCGAATACTTCGTCGCTGGCGTCGGCGATGGCCAGTTTGATGGTGTATTCCTGGCAGGGCACCACGATGGCTTCGGCGATAAAGATATCCGTGTAGCCGTCGTAGCTGGGCTGGTTGTTGGAGCCATTGTTGTTGTTGTAATACTGATCGTTGTAAGGCCCGCAGTTGTAAATCGGGTTGGCCGGGTGGATGTTGTTGATGGTCACCGGCAAGCTGGTGCCCGGCACCCTGGCGATATTGTAAGCAACGTAGGGGTTGCCTGGATTGGTAGGGTTCGGACCCGTGATAAAGAAGCCAAAAACGTCGTTAAACGGGCTGCAGGCATACTCCGGATACTCCTCCGAGCCGAAAACGTAGCGAAAACGCAGGGTGTCGGCCACCGGAATAAAGGTGATTTCGTACACTGCGACGTCCTGAACGCCGGCTGTTGTCTGGTCGGCGAGATCGGGGTCGGTGATGTTGCCGCCATTGTTGCTGGAGGCAAAATCGGAGCCGACTTCATCGCAACCGAGGTTGGCGCCTTGGGTGGCGGCACGTCCCGAGGTCATCACGATACCGCGTTCCAGGCCAATGCTCTGGGTGCCGCCGGTGAAGTAACCGACGGCCAGCGGATCGCCATTGTAGATGATGGAGGTCACTTCCACACCGTCGCCGAGAAAAATGTTGGAGATCAGGTTTTCAGGCGTGAACGGAGGCGTGCTGCCACCGGTGACTTGGAGAAATTGGGCGTTGGCAGTGCCGGCCGCAGTGAATAGGAATGCCAAAAACAAAAGTTTTTGCAGCGGATAGGGTAATGAGCAATTCATCCGGGTAGTGAATTTTGTGTGTATGTCACGGCAATAACGCCGTCGTTTTCATGGTCAAAGCACGGGATGGGAATGCTCCGGGAGGAGTGATTAAACGTCAGTTCAGTCGGCGAAAAGTAGGGTATTTTATACGATTCCATCCAGCAGAGCATTGGTCAAAATTGCGACAAAGAGACTTTTCGATGTACAAACGTTGCCCGCAGTGTCGCCATCAGGCAAAAATTGCTCTCCTGTTGCTCTCCAACCGTCCCTGAAATTCGGCCATTGATCTAATTTTCAAGCCGTTCGGAGGGGTGTTTTCTTCCTTTGCGGAGTAAAAATATTTGCCTCCGATTTGTTTTTCCGGGCAATAATGCCCCCAATGAAGAAATCTAATATTTGGGTTATGAACCAGTTTTTTAAATTTTTATTCGCCTCCTGTCTGGGCACTATGCTCGCCCTGACGCTTCTCGGTCTCCTCGGCATCGGTATGATCGCCGGCCTCGCAGGCAGCGCCGGCCAGCAACAAAAAGTGACCATCAAGCCGAATTCGGTGCTTGAAATCAAGTTCACCGAGCCAATCCCCGAAAAAACGAATAACCTGCCGATGGACCCCTTCGCCATCAATCAGGACGACGTGCTGGGCCTCACCGACATGGTGGCCGCCATCCAGCGCGCCAAAACGGACCCCGATATCAAAGGCATTTACATTAACGCCACCTACCTGCTGAGCGGCAAAGCCACCTCTTCCGTGCTGCGCGCTGCCCTGGCCGACTTCAAAACTTCCGGCAAATTCGTGGTCGCCTACGCCAATTACTATACCCAAAACGCCTATTACATGGCCTCAGTGTCGGACAGCATCCTGCTCAACCCGGTCGGCGCCGTGGATTTCCGGGGGCTGGCGAGCACCATCATGTTCTACAAAGGACTGCTCGATAAAATGGACATCGAAATGAAAATTTTCTATGCGGGCAAATTCAAAAGCGCTACCGAGCCTTTCCGCCGTGAAAATATGAGTGATGAAAACCGCCTCCAGATCCGCGAATACCTGGGCGGATTATACGATGTATTTATCCACGATATCGCCACCGGCCGGAATATTCCTGAAAATGAACTCCGCGCCCTGGCCGACAATTTTGCTGGTCGGGATGCGCAAAGTGCACTTCAAGCCCGCCTGGTCGACCGGATTGCCTACGAAGACGAAGCCTTCGATTTGATGAAAAACAAAATCGGCCTCGACAAAAAAGAAAAACTGCATCGCGTCAGCATCGAGGATTATGCCACTGCCCGCGGCAAAAAAACCAACTTTACCATCAAGGACAAGATCGCCGTAGTGTACGCCGAAGGCACTATTTCCGACGGCGCCAAAGGCGATCCGGGGGATGTTTACGACGGCGAATACGTCAAAATTCTGCGGAAAATCCGCGAAGACAAAAATATCAAAGCGGTTGTGCTGCGCATCAATTCACCGGGCGGCAGCGTACTGGCCAGTGAGAATATCCTGCGGGAAGTGCAATTGTGCCGCCAGGCCGGCAAACCGGTCGTGGTGAGCATGGGCGACGTAGCGGCATCGGGCGGTTATTACATCGCCTGCCAGGCCGACAGCATTTTTGCCGAACCGAATACCATCACCGGTTCCATCGGCGTGTTCGGCATCGTACCGAATCTGCAAAAAACCATGAAGGAAAACCTGGGCATCACGATGGACACCGTGCGTACCGGCCGTTATTCGGCTTTCGGCACGCCGTTTATCGGCTTCTCGCCGCAGGAAGAAGAGATCATCCAGACCGGCGTGAACCGGATTTATGAAGATTTCCTGCAAAAAGTGGCTACCGGCCGTCACATGACCCGCGACCAGGTACATGAAATCGCTCAGGGCCGCGTCTGGACCGGCACCCGGGCCCAGCAGATCGGATTGGTGGATGGTATTGGTGGCCTGGATCGCGCTTTGGCGGCCGCTGCCAAACTGGCCAACCTCGAAAAATACCGCACAGTGGAATACCCGCGTACACAAAAAGGGTTCGAACGTTTCGTCGAACAACTTACCCAGAAAGACGACAATGAAGACGACGTCAAAGCCTGGGCCATTCGCAACGAACTGGGTGAAATGTACCCGGTGTACAAGACCTTGCAGGATTTCAGGAAGAACAAGGGAATTCAGGCGAGAATCCCTTACGAGTTGATGATCAATTGATTCCGCGCTGATTTTTAATTTGCAAACGGGCGCCGCTCCAATACCGGAGCGGCGCCCGTTTTTTTTCGAACCTCATTTTTACATAAAAAACATCCCGAACCACTCGGGAGAGAGCAATTCGGGATGAAATAGAGCGGAATCCCCCTGGGTTTTATCCGTAATAGTCCTTCATTTTAATCAGCGCGTAGATCAATCCCGGCAGGTAAAAAAGGATGGTCAGCAAAAGGCAGATCAGCCAATCATTGCCTTCGAAATTGGTGGCCAGGCCCACCGCCAGGAAAGGAATAAGGATGGCGACGATGATGTAAACGCCTTTTTCGATCCCCGGTGCGGAAGAAGAACGGTTGTTCATCTTTTTCTCCATTTTCTGGAGTTTCTTCTGCGCCATTTTGACCATCACTTTTTCAGCGAAGCTGAGTTTGTGATCGCCTTTTGCCTTCATTTTGCTGGCGGTGGCTTCCATTTGCTGCGTCGGGAAGTTGCCGGGCATGACGGACATGGTCGAATAGCCTTTCACCGCAAACAGGCAAATGATCAGCATGAGCAGTGTGTGCCGAATTTTCATAAAAGTTCAGTGATTGAGATGTTTGCTTACTCTTTTCAGGCTTTTCAGCTTCCGCCCCCTACTTTTTTCAGGATGTTCGGCCATTTCCCGGCCTTTGGGTAGTGGCAAATGTAATACAGCGGAGGAGACTTGCTCATCTGCGTTTCGCCTTGAACGACCAGGTAATCCATACCCTGGCAGCTTCCGACCCGTCGGGCAAACGCCCCACGGACGTGGCCCGAATCACCTGCGCCTCGCCGCTGGCCAACGTTTGTTCCACCGCTTTTGTGATCTCAGGGCCATCTTCACAGGTAAACAGCAGCGTTTCCGCCGCTTTTTTGTAGAATTCCCCTTCCACGCGCAGCACCAGCATCGACACAGGTGGCCGACCCGCCATAGCGATCATGCCAAGCACTCCCGTGGACAGTTCACCCGCCGCGCACTGTGCAGCAAAATAGGAGGAGCGAAACGGGTTTTGCGAACGCCAGCCGAACGGCAAACGCACAACAGCCCGCTGGCCGTCGCATTCGCGCACGCCGATGCCCATGAACCAGGCTGAGGGCAATTTCCACAGCAAAAAAAGCCGCATGCGCCAGCGCGAATTGATCAAATGGAGCAATTTTTCTTTTGTCATGGGTACGGGATTGGCGTTTGTCCGGCGGACTGGAACCGATTGGGCAAAAGTATTGTTTACTTAATCGTTAATTTTGAGGTAGCCGGAAAATCAGGTTTTTTCCCGGCATATCTTTGAATCACCCAAAAGGCCTTCGGTTTTCCTCCTGACCTTGATTCATTCATGTTTTTTTCAAAAACTGCAACACTATGGAGTGGAGACGGCTCAACGGCCAAAGGATCGAACAACCCCTTCTGACTGCGGTGGAAGATACCATCCGCCGCGAAACGGCAGCAGGCTACAAACTGAAAGTCTGTATCGGCACGGATTCGCAAGTGATCGGTGAAGAGGTGCATTTTGCCACGGTGATCGTGTTCCTGCGGGAAAAACGCGGCGGGTTTATGTTCATTTCCAACGACAGAACTGTCCGCAAAATGACCCTGCGCGAACGCATGATTCTCGAAGTAGGGCGCTCGGTAGAGGTCGCCTATGCGCTCTGTGAACTACTGGACGTGTACGATGTAGCCCTCGAAGTGCATGCCGACATCAATACCGATCCGGCTTTCGAAAGCAATACTGCGCTCAAGGAAGCAATGGGTTACATCCTGAGCATGGGCTTTGTATTCAAGGCCAAACCGGATGCTTTTGCCTCTTCGTCCTGCGCCGATAAGGTGATCTGCGGCCCGATTTACGTTTACGAAGCCTTCAAGGCTTCGTAAACGTAAATCGGAACGCGCCACACTTGTTCTAAAACTCTTATGCACTATAAGGGGCGGCCAGGTGCCGCCCCATTTTTTTGGTCTCCACCCCGTTTTTAGCCGAAAAGAGACAAACTTTCATCGAATCCCCGATGGCTTAGGTAGGGATTTCCCCAACTTTGCGCCCGACTTTTTGTCCCACCTTTTTTCATCAAAAACAACGGGTATGCCAAGGCTACTGTTTTCCCTTCTTTTTCTGCTATCCGGCGCGGCCGGCGCCTTTTCACAAAACATCCGTTTTGTGGAATATGAACTGCCGAACGGCCTGAAAGTGCTGCTGCACGAAGACCATTCCACCCCCATCGTCGCCGTTTCGGTCATGTACCATGTCGGCTCCAAGAACGAAAAACCCGACCGCACGGGTTTCGCCCACTTCTTCGAACACCTCCTCTTCGAAGGCTCCGACAACATCAAACGCGGCGAATTCGACGATTACATCAACAACGCCGGCGGCATGAACAATGCCAACACCTGGTACGACCGCACCTATTACTACGAAGTGCTGCCCAGCAACCAGCTGGCCCTCGGCCTCTGGCTCGAAAGCGAGCGCATGCTGCACGCCAAAGTGGAAAAAGTAGGTATCGAAACCCAACGCCAGGTGGTGAAGGAAGAACGCCGCCAGCGAATCGACAATCAGCCCTACGGCCGACTGCTTGAAGAAGCCATGATGCGCGCCTTTACCGTGCATCCGTACCACCATTCGGTGATCGGTTCCATGGAACACCTCGACGCCGCCCAGGAACAGGATTACGTGAATTTTTACCACGCCTTTTACCGCCCGGACAATGCCATTCTGTCCATCGCCGGCGACATCGACATCGAGCAAACGAAGGTGTTGATCGACACCTATTTTAAAGACATCCCGCGCGGCGCCGGTGAAATATTCCGCCCGAAAATTGTGGAACCGGCTCTGGGCGGCGAAAAACGAGACACGGTGTTCGACAACGTACAGCTGCCGGCCGTGATTTACACCTATCGCACTCCCGCCCAGGGCACGAAAGATTTTTATGCCGTGAGCATGTTGTCGCAACTGCTGAGCCAGGGCGAAAGCAGCCGCTTGCAAAAGATCATCGTGGACGAGCAGCAAAAGGCTGTGTTCGCCGGCTCGTTCCCGCTCAACCTGGAAGATCCCGGGGTCAATATCATGTTCGCCATCGCCAACGTGGGCGTCGAGCCGGCCGAACTGGAAAAATCCATGGAC
This sequence comes from Saprospiraceae bacterium, assembly GCA_044224705.1. Taxonomy (GTDB): domain Bacteria; phylum Bacteroidota; class Bacteroidia; order Chitinophagales; family Saprospiraceae; genus M3007. The sequence goes on along the minus strand of JBGAJY010000018.1, from coordinate 27,388 downwards.
GCCATCCTGACCGATGTTCAGACCAACCTCGTGCCCGAAAAGGAATTCCAGAAACTCCAGAACCAGGTAGAAAACGACTTCATCGGCGCCAACAACACAGTAGCCGGCATTGCTGAAAGCCTCGCCAATTACGAGATGTATTACGGTGACGCCAACCTCATCAACACCGAACTCAACCGCTACCGTCAGGTGACCCGCGAAGACCTTCAACGCGTTGCCAACCAGTACTTCACCAAAAACAACCGCGTAGTCCTGTACTGGATGCCGAAGTCGGCACAGCCATAATTTCAGCTTGATGAGGGTTGATCAGGCTTACTGGGTTGATGAGGATTGATAAAGTTTATAAGGTTTATAAAAGGATTGCTTAGCCTCTCTTTTACTCCTAAACCCTATAAACCTTTATAAACCTCATCAACCCTTATCAACCTTATAAACTTTATCAACCCTCATCAACCTTTATCAACCTTATTTTATTGAAAATCAATTTCTTAAAATGAAGAAAGTATTTCTTTTCATTATAGTGACAGCAGCGGTATTTGCTGCTTGCACCCCCAAAACGGGTGACAAAATGGCCGGCCCCTCGGGTAAAGCCCCGGCGATCCCGATCCCCACCGGCGACGTCCGCGCCAAAGCGCCGCAACCTGGCGCCGCGCCGAAAATCCAGATTGGGAAAGCCGAAACATTTACCCTGGACAATGGCCTGACCGTGATCGTCGTGGAAAACCACAAACTCCCGGTAGTATCCTATCGCATTTTTGTGGACAACGACCCGGTGCTGGAAAAAGACGCCGCAGGCTACGTGCAACTCATGGGCGAAATGCTTACCAAAGGCACTAAAACCCGCACGAAATCCCAGATCGACGAAGAAGTCGATTTTATCGGCGCTTCCTTGTTCTCCGATGCCAATGGACTGACGGGCGATTGCCTCGTCAAGCATTCCGACAAATTGCTGACCGTCATGTCCGACGCCCTGCTCAATCCGACCTTTCCGGACGAGGAACTCGAAAAAGCCAAACGCCGCCAGGAAAGCAACCTCGCCCAAAGCAAGGACGACGCCAACACCATTGCGGGCAACGTCGGCTCGGTGCTCCGCAACGGTCGAATGCACCCCTACGGCGAAGTGATGACCGAAGAAAGTCTCGGAAAAATCACTCTCGACCAGATCAAAAACCACTACAATACCTACTTCAAGCCCAATATCGCCTACCTCGTGATCGTCGGCGACATCACCAAAGCCAAAGCCGAACAGCAGGCCAAAAAATACTTCGGCAGCTGGACGCGCGGCGAAGTGCCCTCCAACAACTACACCATGCCGCGCCCGCCCGAAACCACCCAGGTGGATTTTGTGCACAAACCCGGCGCCGTTCAATCGGTCATCAATATCACCTATCCAGTTGAATTACAGCCGGGTACGGACGACGTGATCCGCGCCCGCGTCATGAATACCATCCTCGGCGGCTATTTCAACAGCCGCGTGAATGCCAACCTGCGTGAAGGCCACGGCTGGACCTACGGCGCCCGTACTTCGCTGAACCCCAACGAACTCGTTGGCTGGTTCAATGCCAGCGCCAGCGTGCGCAACGCCGTAACCGATAGCTCGATCATCGAATTCATGAAAGAAATCGAGCGCCTGCGCACCGAAAAGGTGGCGGTTCAGGAACTGCAGGTCGTGAAAAACGTGCTCACCGGCCAGTTTTCCCAAAACCTGGAAGAACCCGGCACCGTGGCCCAATTCGCCCTGGCTACCGCCCGCTTCAAATTGCCGGCCGATTACTACGAAAAATACCTCGAAGTGCTCAATGCCGTCACGCCCGAAGAGGTAATCCTGATGGCGAAAAAATACCTGCGCCCCGACCGCGCGCACATCCTCGTGGTGGGCAACAAGGATGACGTAGCCGACCGGCTGAAACAATTCGCTCCGGATGGAAAGATCAATTTCTACGACGTGTATGGCAACCCGGTGAAAGCCATGGGCGCCATTCCGGCGGGTGTGACGGGCCAGACGATCATCACCGACTACCTCAATGCCATCGGCGGAACGACAAAAATCGCCGCCCTGAAAGACGTGCAAACCAGCGCGGTCATGAAAAGCCGCGGCCCCGAATTTGTCATTAACACGTTCCAGAAAGGCGGCGACAAATTCGCCATGCAAATGACCATGAACGGCCAGGAAGTGACCAAGCAGATTTTCGACGGTAAAGCCGGCATCGAATACGGCATGGGCGGCGCAACGCGCCCGCTCGAAGGCACCGAACTCGAGGACATCCGCGAACAGGCCTCTTTCGTAAAAGAAGCCAACTACCTTGCGAAGGGCTACACGCTCACCGTCAAAGGCGTGGAAGAAATCAACGGCAGCAACGCCCTGATCCTTGAAGTGAAGCGCCCCGACGGTGAAACCACTACGGAATACTACGACATGAAATCGAGCCTCAAAGTGCGGGAAGTCCGCGTGGAATCGGGCCCCGACGGCGAAGCCACCACGGTAACCACCGATTTGGGCGATTACAAAGAGGTTGGCGGCGTGTTGTTTCCGCACACGATGATCCTCGGTGGCATCTTCCCCGTGCCGATGAAAGCTACGGTAACCGAACTGAAAGTGAACGCGGGCCTGGACGACAAAATGTTCGAGGTGAAATAAGCCCGGCTTTCGGCCCGCCTGCTTTTGAGAAAAACTATTTTTGCGCACCCGGCCGAATCCCGGCCGGGTGTTTTTTATTGATTGTCAAATGTTTAACAACTTTTTTATGTTGCAATTTATTTTCCTCCAAGCCCCTACGGGTGGCAGCAGCTGGATGAGCATGTTCTTCCCGCTGATGATTATTGTGGTGTTTTACTTTTTCCTCATTCGCCCGCAAATCAAGCGGCAGAAGGACCAGCAAAAGTTTGTGGAGAGCCTGAGAGAAGGCATGGAAGTGCTCACACAGGCTGGCATCATCGGCCGTATCACCAAAATCGACGGCAACGTGGTGCGCCTCATGGTGGATGAAAAAACCTTTATCCGCGTGGTTAAGCAGTCCATTACCGGCGAGTATAATGGTTGAGTCATGAGCCGCTTTTTGATATTGCTGCTCTGCACCCTGCCTGTTTTGACCAAGGCGCAAAGCCCCTGGCCCCAGACCAAAGGCCGGTTTTATACCCAGGTGTCCTGGCAGGGCATTCCGGAGTACGATGCCGTATTTACCAAAGGCAAAATATCGTATACGCCGCTGGAACGCCGCATCTCGGAACAAACCCTACAGTTGTACGGAGAGTATGGAATCAGCTACCACACCACTGTTTGGTGCTCTGTCCCCTGGCGTATTATGCGCTCCGGCGAGCCCGTACTCACTTCCCAGCCAGCCACGGAAGCGGGCAAAGTGTCGGGTCTGGGCAATGCCTCGCTGGCCGTCCGACAGAGTTATTTTAAATGGGGCCTCTGCTTTGGCGGTCAGCTGCGCGTCGATCTTCCGGCCGGCGGGTATGACGATGCCACGGGTTTGCGAACGGGCTATGACGCTTTTACCATCCTGCCGATGCTGAGCGCCGGCAAAGGATATGCTCATGGATATTGGTTTGTCTACGGCGGTTACGGTCTTCGGACCAATCGTTTTGATCATTTTATGAATTTCGGTGCGGAGGCCGGTTATAAAATCTGGAAAATTTATTTGATCGGCTTCTCTGAAAGGCTTTCCCCTCTGGACAATGGCGAGGTTGCGCTACCCCAAAACAACCTTATGACGAGTCTGTATGTGAATGGTCAGGGCTGGTGGTCGGTGGGCGCCAAAGGCATACTGGAGATCAATGAACGCACGGGCGTGGTGCTCACCGCGGCCGGTGCTTTTTCGGGAAGTTGGGTGCCGAAGCGTCCCGGGTTGGGTCTGGGCGTTTATTTCAAAAGCAAATGAAGTAAGCACGGTACAATCCCCGGCAACCCTTTCTGTTCGAGTATTTCCTGTTTATCTTATTTTCCCGGATACTCGTCGGTAAATCCCGCAGGCACCACCCAGATCTGCCACAATTTCGCTCCGACATTCAACAAATAAAAACACTGCACAAGCAATGAAAAGCAACCACGAAATTGACTACCGCATTCACGGCGAAGAGATGCAATGCGTTGAAATTGAACTGGATCCCCAGGAAACCGTCGTCGCCGAATCGGGCAGTTTTATGTTCATGGACGAAAACATCGAGATGGCTACGGTCTTCGGCGACGGCAGCGGCCGTGCAGAAGGCTTTTTTGGCAAACTCTTGGATGCCGGCAAACGCCTGATTACTGGCGAAAGCCTCTTTATCACCACCTTTACCAACCACGGCGTCGACAAGCACCGGGTCACCTTCGCCGCGCCTTACGCAGGCAAAATCGTTGCACTGGACCTCTCGCAATTCGGCGGTAAGGTTATTTGTCAAAAAGACGCCTTCCTCTGTGCCGCCAAAGGCGTCCAGATCGGCATCGAATTTCAAAAGAAACTCGGTACAGGCCTTTTCGGCGGCGAGGGCTTCATCATGCAAAAACTGGAAGGCGACGGCATGGCCTTCGTTCACGCCGGCGGCTACATCCTCGAACGCGAACTTGCCGTGGGCGAAATGGTACGCGTCGACACCGGCTGTATCGTGGCCTTCACACAGCGGATCGACTACGATATCCAGTTCATCAAAGGCATTAAGAATATGGTGTTCGGCGGTGAAGGCCTGTTCTACGCCACACTGCGCGGTCCTGGTAAAGTCTGGCTGCAATCGTTGCCGGTGAGCCGTCTTGCGGCGCGCATCCTGCAATACGGCACGGTGAAGGGCAAGGAGCAGGGCAGTATCCTCGGCGGCTTAGGAAATATGCTGGACGGGGACGGGTTGTAGCGATTATTCCTTTCCGTACTGTTGAGAGAAAATATTTGCCCTGCATTTTCGGTAATGAAAATATGAGCTGAACAAAAGGCGCCCATCTTCCGACGGGCGCCTTATTGTTTTCACAGCCTACTGAAAATGAAGGATTTAAATTTTTACAAAAGAGCGCGTAGCGCTTTTCCCGTCCGCGAAGCCCACCCGCACCATCCAGGCTCCGGCAGTTAGTCCGGCGGGCAATATCACTTCGGCGCCTTCTGCGGTAATCCTGGTGCGCAGAGGGACCAATTTGCCAGTCGAGTCGAATACTTCTACCGTTTTTACATCTGGAGCGCTGATGCTGAACTGCGTTTTTGCAGGGTTGGGTGTGATGGAGAAAGTCGTTTGAGGGGATGGCTCCTTGCTTGAAGTGATGAGGCTAATGCCTTGTCCTTCAACGATTTCGTAATAATTATCCCTGGCCTGTCCAGCAAATTGCTCCACCAAACCCGAGGGCCATCGCACCTCTATGGAATCGATACCCGCCGCATTGCCCAGCCCGAAATGCTGCCGCAGATCATTCTGGCTCTGGAAAGAATTGTGCGCCTGCACTTCCCGGATCTGCCAGTTCGGGACGCCATTAATGGATGCTTTTACCCGGATGATGGCGCCGATGGCGGAACGGTTGCTGACCGTGCCTTGCAGGGTAAACTGCGCCCAATGGTTGCCGGTGGCCAGGTTGTCGTTGCGGAACAAAGCCCGCGCCGTACCGGAGCCGTTGGTGAAAAAATCGAGATCGCCGTCATTGTCGTAATCCGCCAGAGCAATACCACAGACACCCTGGCCGGCTGTTCCGGCATTTTCGAGAGCGCCGAACGTGCCATTGCCGAGGTTGCGAAAGCAGCGCACCGTAGTGTTACCATCCAGTGAAATCAGGACGTCCAGGTCGCCGTCGTTGTCGATATCACCCCAGCAATTGGCCAAAAAGCCGCCATCGGTTGTGAAGGGAGTGGTCAGCGAAGTGTAATTGCCCCCGCCCTCGTTGCGCCAGAGATGGCTGGCGATGCCGGTGTAGTTGGTCAGGCACATGTCGAGGTCGCCGTCGTTGTCGATGTCGGGAAAATTGTAGGTCTGCCCGTTTTGCAAGGCATCAAAAGGCGCGGCACTCAGCCGGACGAGACTGAACGCTCCAGTCTCCTTCAACAAGTTTTTGTAACAAAAATCCGGTCCCAGCGAACCCGCCGGACCGCTGCCGATAAAGAGGTCCATGTCGCCGTCGAGGTCGTAATCCGACCAGGTCGGGATGGTATAGGGCTTGTTCTGGTCGGTGAATTCGTAGCCGGTAATCTGGTTGAAACTGCCGTCGGTAGCCTGCAAATACAGCCTGCAGGGGAAGGGTCCGGTCGGGTGAAAATTGCAGCAGGCGTGCGTATACGTGATGTCGAGCCGTCCGTTATTGTCCACGTCGGCAAGGGCGGCATCCCAGGCGGAGTAGTTGGAAAAGTTTGGCAATGAAGTATTCAGGAGGCTAAAAGTATTGTCTCCGTTGTTGTGGTGTAACCCGGATACCAGGCCAGCCGTGACGCAATCCGGGTGGCCGTCGTTGTCCAGATCGCCCCAGGAAGAGCCCGCCGCGTTTTGGCCCAGCACCGCGCCGCTAAGGTTCGGCAGTTGGGTAAAGGAGCCGTCGTGGTTGTTGCGAAACAGGAAGTATTGACTGGCAAAGAGGTCAGGCCAGTTGTCGTCGTCCAGGTCGATCCAGACGGCCCCTTTGTACGGCGCGGGGGTGTTGGAGAAATTGACGGCCGGATTGGCCGAGTCGGTAATTTTGGTAAAAAGGCTTTGCGCGGCAAAACACCAGGGCACGAGGGCCAGGGGGAGTAACAGGAGGTATCTCATGTGTCGTTGTGTTTGGTGAGTAATTGCACCAAAACTGCCGCTCCGACGCTGCCAAAGTGGTAATTCCGATCAAGTTTGCCCTTTCCCGAAGGAAACGAACGACTTAACGGAGACCGGATGCTTTACTTTTGATTTTCAGAAGACCCGTTATCCATGCCTCCTCAGCCTTCTTTCGATACCTGGACCATCATATTTCTGATCGCTGCCGTTCAGGGGTATTTCATCGCTTTTGTATTGGCTGTTTGGCGGCGCGGCAACCGCATCGCGAACCGTTTGCTGGCGCTCCTGATGTTGCTTTTTGCCCTGACCCTGACTGAATACGTGTTGTACTGGACCAATTACATCAGCTGGTATCCACACATGGCGCACCTGAGTACGCACTTTCCTTTTCTTTTCGGCCCTATCATCTGGCTGTACCTGCGGACGATTTACGACAACAAGCCATTGGGCCAGCAAGACCTGCTGCACCTCGTTCCCTTTGCACTGGCACTGGCGGTTTTTGCCCCGTGGTATGGCCTCGATGCCGGCAACAAACGGGCTATCCTGATCAATAGCCACGGTTTTCCGGTGCCTGTGTGGCTGCTCCGGCCGGTCATGTGGCTGCGGATTATTCACTTGATGGCGTATGGAATCTGGAATATCCGTTTTATTCGCCGGCAACCCCGTGTCGGGGCCACCACTCGCTGGGCTTTGCTCCTGAACGGCTTTTTTCTGGGCTTTACGGTCGCCTATGCCTCTTATTTTATTCTGGTCCGATTCGCGTTTTTTAATTCCGCCTGGGATTATCAAATCTCCGCCGCCATGACAGCTTTTATTTACCTGATCGCGTATGCAGGATATGCACAACCATCTGTATTTGAAGGATATAGCTGGATGGAACCTGCCGCTGTTGCGAAATACCGCAATTCCGGGCTTACCTCGGAAGCCAGCCGTACCTTACTGCGGCAACTGGTCCAAATCATGGAAAATGAAAAACTCTACCGCGATCCGGAGCTTAGCCTCGACGTCCTTTCAGGGCGGCTGGGAGCAAGCAAGCACCACGTGTCCCAGGTGATCAATGAACACCTCGGCGGCAGTTTTTTTGACTATGTGAACCACTTGCGTATCGCGGAAGCCAAGCGTTTGCTGGCCGAAACCCGCCGCCGCGACCTCCATGTCATCGAGGCTGCTTACAAGGTCGGTTTTAACAACAAGGTCTCTTTCAATACGGCGTTCAAAAAAGCCACCGGCATGACGCCCACCGAATACCGCAAAAGCCACAGCCACCAGACTGATACCGCCGAAACTGAACCGGGTGGGGCAGGGTAGGGCGCAGAGGCTGTTTGAATGAAGATTAATAGATTACATGAGTGTTGAATTTTGATATTGATGGCTGATTGTCGATGTAAAAGGGACAGGCAGTAGGCTACCCAATCCTTTTACTTCTCAAATCAACACTCATGTAATCTATTAATCTTAATTCAAACAGTTTCTCAATTCAAACAGCCTCTGAGTCCGCTATTTTCGCCTTGCCATGCCCGTAAATCTCAATTCGACCATCCTTCCTGGTCTGCCCGATGAGCTGCTGGTCGCCCAGCGCGCCCTTTGGTACGCCGACAACCTGTTTGAAACCATCCGTGTTTTTGACGGAAAAATGCCTTTTCTGGACCGGCACTTAAACAGATTGCAGGCCGGCATGAAGGCCTTGGGGTACGACATTCCGCAGCACTGGCAGCTCGATTTTTTCGGTTCCGAGATACTTAAAATCAGCCCTCCTAATGCCCGGGTTCGGCTCAGCGTCTGGCGAACGGCCGGCGGACTTTATTTTCCACAAAACAACACGCCCATCGGAGCCACTGGAAAACGCTCGTTTTCAATGGTTTGAACAAGGTGTTGTCCTGGGGGTATGCGAATCCGTCCGGCTTCCGGTGGATGCTTACTCCGGGTTCAAAACGCTCAATGCCGCCCGCTACGTGGCCGCGGCGATGGAGGCCAGGGACCGTGGCTGGGATGATGCTTTGTTGATCAACGCTTCTGGCCATGTGGTCGAAGCGACCTCCAGCAATGTATTCTGGTGTTATGGCGGAAGAATGTTTACAGCCCCCCTCACGGATGGCTGCGTAGCCGGCACCATGCGGTCCTTTTTGATGGAAATGTCCATTTTGCGGGACTGCGACATACAGGAGAAATCGTTCAGCCCGGCAGGGCTAATGGCAGCCGATGAAATTTTTCTGAGCAATGCTATCCGGGGCATCGTTCCGGTTCGCATTTTTGCCGGCCGTACGCTGTCCCATTCCCAATCAAAAAGGTATTTCGAAAGACTGGAAGAGGAGACGGAGTGGCTTTTAACATAACCCGTCTATGAAAAAAATACTCGTAGCCAACCGCGGCGAAATCGCCCTTCGCGTCATGCGCACCGCCCGCCGGATGGGCATTCAGACCGTTGCCGTGTATTCGGAAGCCGACCGGAATTCGCCGCATGTCCGTTTTGCCGACGAGGCGTACTGCATCGGACCGGCGCCCTCGGCTCAAAGCTACCTGCGTGGGGACAAGATCATCGAGATCGCCAAACAGCACGGTGTGGATGGCATCCACCCGGGCTATGGCTTTTTGAGTGAAAATGCCGGATTTGCAGCGGCGGTAGCAGCAGCGGGCATCACTTTTATCGGTCCCAGCCCGTTCAGTATCGAAATGATGGGCAGTAAACTCGCGGCCAAGGAAGCGGCGAAAAAATTCCACGTGCCTATGGTGCCGGGTATCGAAGAGGCCATCACCGACGTGGAAAAAGCCAAAGAAATCGGCAAGCGGGTGGGATACCCTATTCTGATCAAGGCTTCGGCGGGCGGCGGCGGCAAAGGCATGCGCGTCGTGGACCGTGAGGAAGACCTGAAAGAACAAATGGAGCGGGCGATCAGCGAGGCCGTCTCGGCATTCGGCGACGGCTCGGTTTTTATCGAAAAATATGTCACTTCGCCCCGCCACATCGAGATCCAGGTGATGGGCGACACGCACGGCAACATTGTCTATCTCTTTGAGCGTGAATGCTCTATACAACGCAGGCATCAGAAAGTGGTGGAAGAAGCGCCTAGCGCGATACTGACCCCGGAAATGCGCCAGGCGATGGGTGAGGCAGCCGTCAAAGTGGCGAAAGCCTGCGACTATGTCGGCGCGGGAACGGTCGAGTTCCTCGTCGATGACACCATGAACTTCTATTTTCTCGAAATGAACACCCGCCTGCAGGTAGAACATCCGGTCACCGAAATGATCACCGGCCTCGACCTGGTAGAATTGCAGATCCGGGTGGCGCGGGGTGAAAAAATCCCCTTTGCACAGCAAGATTTAAAGATCAATGGCCATGCCCTCGAACTCCGCGTATATGCAGAGGACCCGCTGAATAACTTCCTGCCTTCCGTTGGCAACCTGAGCCGCTACCGTCCGCCCCTGGGTGAAGGCATCCGGGTCGACAATGGTTTCGAGGAAGGCATGGACGTCCCGATTTATTACGATCCCATGCTGGCCAAACTGGCCGTGCACGGCGCCACTCGCGCCGAGGCCATTCAACGCATGAAAGAGGCCATTTCGGAGTATGAAGTGGAAGGTGTGGCTACAACCCTGCCATTCGGTCGCTTTGTGATGGACCATGAAGCTTTCGTTTCGGGCCGGTTCGACACGAATTTTGTCAAGCTTTATTTCTCCGCAGAAAAACTCATCGAATCGCACCAAAACAAAGCGGCCGTAGCAGCCATGCTGGCTTTGCGTCATCATCTGCGGCGCAAAAAACAACTGCGGGTGGTGGAGCCGGCCGACAGCAAATGGCCCAGCCGGGTACGTTAAAACACTTTAAAACGGCTCGTAGCAATCGTAATTTCTTTGCCGGGAAATCAGTCCGTCCCGGAATTCAAAGACCGTACAGATATAAGCGGTCAGAACCTGGCCTGGACGGAAAGGACCACGTTCCACGCCGATTTCCCCAGTCCAGATTTGCTCGACCACCATTTCAGTGTCGGTCTCAATCACTTTGATGATATCGAACCGGTGTTTGGCCAGCAGAGCCTTGCCGGCCTGAGCGCCTGCCAGCATGTCCTGCAAGGTGCGTCGCTGGGTGCTCCGCACGATAGCATTCGGAAATTCAACCTGTTCGATATCGGGATGGAGTATGGTTGCAAATACCTCCGGGCTGGTTTGAAAAGAGGAGACCGCTTCGAAATACCGGTGGACGATGTCGAGTTTTTGAGTCATTATTTTCGAATAAAAAATGAAGGAATTAATGCGAAGGGTCGTCACGGTATTCTTATTCAATTTTCAGTTCCTTCAAGGCACGCTGAATACCCTGAACGATGGTGGCATATGCCTCGTCGGTGTCGCGCCAAAGGGTAACTGCCTGTAAACGAGCCGTATCGGTTGTCGATGGCAGCATTTGCAACCGGGCAAAATTCATGTCCTGCCAGACGCAGGGTTTGAGCAATACCGGGATCACGCGACACTCGCCACGGTCGTGGCGTTCGAGGGCAGGGAGCAATTCGTTTTCCCAGATAAAATTGGAATTCAGGAACGACGAACTGATCAACAACAGGACGATGTCGGCACTGCGCAAGCTCCGGCGGATGCTGTCCTCCCAATTTTGACCGGCCCCGATTTCGCCATCGTACCAACTGAGGGCGCGTCCGAGGCGGCGCAGGGGCGCCAGGTGTTTGTCCAGTTCGTCGCGCAAGGGCTTGTCTTCATGGGCATAGGAGAAGAAGATGGTAGGCGGCGCCGGCGTGAACTGCAGACCCAGCAGCAATGGCGCAAACTCCTGTAAACGAATACGTTGTCGGCTTCCTGGCGACACGATGGCCGAGAGGCCGTTGCGCGCGGCCAGTACCAGCATGGGCAGCGGAATAAATTCCCGGCCGTCGAGCGAGAGTTCCAGTTCGGGGCGTTTTTCAGCTTCGTCGCGCAGAGCGCCTGGGTTGTTGAACCAGTTGGGCTGTGGCGAATTGGGTGCTACGGAGCGGCGGTTGTCCAGGAATACGGCCAGCAGATCGGTCAGAATGCGCTGCCGCCACTGGTCGGTATCAGGCTTGCCGCGTTCGACGCAAATCATGAGGCGGCCCAGCCCTGGATCGTCCGGATCGTCGAGTCCTTTGAGAAAAACACGCAGCCGGCTGGTCTGTGACACGAACAGGATGCCGTGTTTCCAGTATTCTTTTTCCCCGACGCCCGGATCGTTGCCGTAACGGAATATGAGCCGGCGCAGCATTTTTCGATAATGAAAAAGCGGCGCGCGCACCATGAAAAATTGCTCCTGCAAACCGGTGAGCGCGATGCGGAACAGGTTTTCCATCGGGTGCTCGTCGGGCAAATATTGGGGCGCCACCCAGGCGCCCTTGTCCGGGTCGGCGGGGAAAATAATTTCCCATTCCTGCATCAATCGCAGCAGCAGGTCTGTTTCGGCCGGATTGCGCAGGTCGGCGCGTACTTCGGCCGTGGTGAAACGCCCCGACTGGTCGCGAACGCGTTCGTTCAGCACCCGGTAAATTTTTTCCGTCAGCCAGGCAGGGTCGGTGTACACCTTCCGGTCGATATGCGGCAACCAGACCACGGCGCCGATCTGGTGCAGGTAAAAAGCCAGGGTTTCCACTTCAGGATCAGTAAGTTGCGGGCTGGACACACGGCAGGCGCCGGCAAAATCATCGAAGGTCAACCAGGCATTTTCACTCAGGCCGGCAACAAATGGATTGTTTTTGTCGGCGATGCCTGCCCGCAAGTCGCGGATCTGGCGGCGCAGTTGTACCCAGGTAGCGGGCAGGTTCTCGATGCGGGCATTCGCGCTGGCTTTTTCATACAGGGTCCGCAGCAGGTCTTCGCGGAATATTTCAAACCCGTAGCGGTAGCGGCGATCCGCGGCGCGGCGGGAGCGGGCCAGTTTGGCGCTGATGCCCGCCACGTTGATTACTTCATAACGGTTCAGCAAAGCAGGGTCGAACAAGGCCGCACGGCCCTGGTCGAGGTCGATTTTGTTTTGAACCATAAACAGGGGCGGCTTGCCGCCGGCCGTGGCTCCGGAAGCATGAAAACGAATGTTATCGAGCCAGTAACCGTGATGAAAATGCTCCATGGGCAGGGTGCGCGGCTGTCCGTCGAGGAATACCGCGGTTGGCTTGATGCCGTTTTCATCGTGGGCCGTTTCCCAAAGGAGCAGATAAACAGCGTTGTTGTCGAGGAAAATCTGGTGGGTGCCGTGGTAGTATTCCTGTCCGCCGAAATCCCAGATATTAACGCGAAGCCTTGTTTTGGGGGCGTTTTCGGGCAAAATACCGGCCAGGGTTTCCGAATCGATGATCCATTCGCGAATCTGGATACCGTGGGTGGTATTTTCCCTTTCGTTGAAGGGCCGCCGCCGCAGCACCCTCGACAGAGAGGTTTTCCCGGACGTCGGATTGCCTACAAGGATGAGTTTGACTTCCGGAATAGGCTGGTTGTCTTCTGTCGTGGGCTGTGCCTCCCCGGAATCGGACGGAGCGTTGCCGACACTCTCCTGATAACTTTTGTCCAGGGAATGAAAAAACGCCCGCAACCGCTCCACGTCGCCCGAAAAAGCGATTTCCGGCGGGCAATCCTCGACCGGGTTACGGTCGAGGCTGAGAAAACGCAGGGCGGGCAAGTTCATCAGCGGCCTGATGAGGCGCAACTGATTGGAGCTCAGGTTCAGGCGAAAAAGTTTGTCCAGCCCTTCCAGGGGTTGGATATCGAGAATGGCGTTGCCGGCCAGGTGCAATTCTTCCAGTTTGGTCAGTTTGGACAGCGGCCTGATGTCGGAGATGTTGTTGTAATTGAGCGAAAGAATTTTAAGGTCGACGAGTTGCTCCAGCGGCGCGATATTTTCCAGGGCATTGTCAAACAGGGAAAGCGTGTGAAGTTTCCTCAGTTTGGCAAGGGGTGAAATGTTGCGGATATCGTTGCCGCCCAGCGACAGGGAGCGCAGGTGAGGGAGTTTGGCCAGGGCCGCCAGGTTTCGGACGTTGGCGCTGCGGGCCGAGAGTTTGCCGAGTTTGGGCAGGCCCTGGAGCACGGAAAAATTTTCTTCGGAGAGTTGGTTGTTGGGGCCGCTTTCAGCGCTTTCGACAAACTTATCAAGGGTTTCGTCCCAATACACGGTGCCCAGATTGATGTCTTCCAGCCATTCAAAAGAGGCGAGCTCGGCGGGCAGCTGGGTCAGCCCGCAATTGCCCAAATCAAGAAAAGGAGACTGGCTGCTGCGGTTGGCTTCGAGGCGTTGCTGAGCGAGATTGATCGGTTGCATGGACAAAAATAGGAAGAAGAGGGGTTGATGAATGGGTTCATAAAAAGGGCTGAGAGCATCCATCCCCTTTTTATAAACCTTATAAACCCTTATAAACCCTCATCAACCCCTCCTGCTTACTGTTTCAGCATCCTCAGGGGTACGCTTTGCTGTCCGTCGGATTTGCGCAGCACGGCAAAATACGTCCCGCGCGGCCACTCGGAGCCGAATTGAACGGCGCCTTTGTCGCCGTTCAACGTGCGGGTCAGCAAGGTCTGGCCCAGCAGGTTGCGAACTTCCAAAGTCGCGCCGTCAGCCTTGGCCCAGTCATATTGTATTGCAAAACCGGTGCTGGACGGATTCGGTGTAACCTGAACGAGCGCTTGCTGGTCAATATGATGCGTGCTGGAAGAGATCACCGGTACCACCTGGAAATGATCCAGACCGCCTTCGACAACATTGTCGTTGGACAAATCACTGACGTTAATTTTTATCTGCATTGAATCGGTTAGCGCCAGAAAGTCGGCCAGATGAATATCGCCGGAATAGAGCCAATCGCTTTGTGGTTGTTTTTTATTAAACACGACAACCGATTGGCTGCCGTTTTCCGCCCATACCGTGATGTTGTCGTTTGCCGCGCCTGGGCCGGTTCCCGTATAAAACCAGTATGTAAAGGATAAAAGAGCATCTTCATATTCGGAGAGATCCATGAAAGGACTGGTCAGGCTGCAGGTGCCGAAGTCTACGTCAATGACGTTTACCCCGTCACCATTTCCTGTGATGTAACATTCGAGATTGATATCTGTGGAGTCATCCATGTCAGGACTTGTCAGGACGTTTTGGATCACCTGACCCACGGGGAAACAACGCTCCCAATTCGCATCGGTGGATGTCCCGCTGATTGTCCAGCCCAAATCCAGGGCAAAACCATCGAAATAGCCATTTTCAAGTTCAATCACTGTGCTCTCGCTGGAAGTGACGGAAATTATCGCAGGACGCAATCCCCACACTCCTGCAACAACTTCATAGGTGCCTTCGGGCATGCAATTCAAATTGAACTGTCCGTTGCCGTCGGTTTGGATAGTGTAATTCTGAGGCCCGTTTAGTTCAATCGCAGTATTAGCGACAGGCATGTTTGTCCAACTTTCCACCAGGGTAGCCGAATAGTTGTATGTTTCTGCTTCAAGAGTAATGTTGAATTCGAACACTTCCCCGGGGGCAGAATTGAGGACGAACGATTGTGGCGTAAAACCAATTTTGCTGAATGTCACCGTAAAACTATCCGTTGCGGCAAGGCCGGTCTTGAATACGCCATTTAAGTCTGTTTGGGTTGAAGCGAATGGATCGTTACCGCTAATACTCACCACAACATCGGAGAGGGGTCCGCCGGTGCAAGAGCTTAATATCGTTCCTTCGAGGTATGTAGCCCTGACATAATTCGGCGTAAGCAGGATGAGGGCGGTCGGGTTGTTCATATTTGTTGCAGCAATGGTTCCTGACGGAAACCAAGGAAAGGCGCCATAGCAGCCCCCAAACCCGTTTCCCATCTCCGGCGTGGTGTCGTACCAGCCAGTAATGACGAGATTGTCCGGTTTGTGGGCATCCACGAGTACGACACCATCTTTGTACCACGAAACGACGGCCCAATCGTTGATAACGTCGATGTTGTGCGCCAGTGCTGAAAAACCGCCTTCCGTTGTGGCAATCCGGTCAAGTTCCTGGATATCGCCCGGGTCGGTGAAATCATAAGCCACGAGATAGGAAGGGGATGCCTCATCGGTGGTCAGTACGGTGCGCCGATCACCCAGCAGCCAACTGCTGTGCGTAAAGTTTCCGGGGGTTGGAGTAGTGCCCAGCACGACTGGGTTTTCTTTGTCGTTCATATCCACGATGGCGAGCAAACCTTCGTAGGGATGGCAGGCATAAAGCGTATCATTGAAGGCGAAGCCGTCGTGCACATAACCGAAGTCGTCGTATTTGCCCAAATAGTGGGGGTTGTAGGGGTCAATATTCAGGTCGAGCACGATGGATCCCCCCAAAGCAGTTCCGTGCAGGTAGATAAAGCCTGTTGCCGTGTCGATATGGAGGGTGTGGCTGCCTGCAAACAGCCCGTCAATTTCGCCGTCGCCGGCATAATAGTGATTGGCCAGGTTGGTGTCGGGCAAATTGCTCAGGTCAATGATTTGTAATTTCGTCCCGGTAGCATAAGCGTAATGTTGATACACCTTGACCTCGCGCGTCGGGTTGGGCGCCGCAACGACGGTGATCTGTATGGGCGTATCCGGCTCAGTCACATCTACGATGACCAGTCCAGCCTCAGTGCACACCAATGCATACTCTCTGCCGTCCTGAACATATCCTCCTACATTGCCGACACTCAGGATCGATTGACCAGGCAATGTCAGGGTGGAACGCCATTCAAGGTTGAAATTTTGGGTTGTTCCGGGCAAAGCGCTGAGTAAAAGAACACTCAGCGAAAGCAGTGCATGCCATTTTTTCAATAAATGCATCTGGAGAATAGATTTTGATGAACATACAGGTGCGGGCCGGGTGATTCTGTGCACAAAATAGGTAAAAATTATGCCGGTTTCAAAATCTGGCCCGGCAGAATGCAGATGCAGAATGTAGGAACATAAGCGGGTGCTGCGGACGAAAGTCCGCAGCACCCGCTTTTGTTCTGACCAGTAATTTTCCTTATTTTTTCACCACTTTGGCGGGAGCGCTCTGCTGGCCATTTTCATTGCGGAGTACGACAAAATATGTCCCCCGGGGCCAATCCGAACCGAAACGAACCGTGCCTTTGTCGCCATTCAGCGTGCGGGTCAGCAAGGTCTGACCCAGCATATTGCGGACTTCAAGGGTTGCGCCGGCGGCATTTATCCACTCGTATTGCAGCGCGAAATCGGTACTGGACGGGTTAGGCGCTACCTGCACATGCGCCTGCGGGTCAATGTTTTGCGTACTGGAGGAAGCCACCGGCACCACCTGGAAAACATCCACGCCGCCTTCCACGAGGTGACCCGGTTGCAGGTCGCTGGCCGTGAAAGACACTTTCATGTTGTTGGTCAAAGTCAGGTAATTAACCAGGTGAATATCGCCGGAGGCGCGCCATTGGCTTTCCGAAACGGTTTCGGTCAGCAAGGTGACGGTCTGGCTGCCATTAGTGACTTGCACCGTAAAGTTGTCGTTGGGCGAACCTGAGCCGCCGGAATTGAAAAACCAGTAGTCGAAGCTCAGTACCGCATCGTCGTAGCCTGCGAGGTCCATGACCGGACTGGTGAGGGTGTTGGAGCCGTTGTCGACATCGTCGTCGCCCGCGCCGCCGCCGCCGTTTCCGGTCACGTAGCATTCGCCGTTGGCATCTCCGTCGGCATCTACGCCGGGGTTGGAGGCTCCGCCCTGGTAGGTGGTGCCCACCGGCAGACCGCGTTCCCAAAGGCCGGTAGCCGAAGTGTTGGCGGTGGTCCAGCCCAGATCCACTGCAAAACCGTCGTAATAGCCTTTTTCCAGTTCGATAACGGCGCTGCCGTTGGCATTGACCGTCAGTGTTCCTGGGCGGTATCCCCAGGAGCCGACCACGGCTTCGTAAGTGCCTGCGGTCACGCAATCGAGGTCAAAATGGCCGTTGCCGTCCGTTTGGATGGTGTAGTTGGCGGGGCCGCTGAGCTCCACCTGTGCGTTGGCGATAGGCGTGTTGAGCGTCGCGTCCAGCACTGTGCCCGACAGTGAATAAGCGTCGGCCTGGAGGGTCACGTTGAGATTAACGACCTCCCCGGCTACCAAACTCACGGGGATGGTTTGCGTGGTAAAACCGGGCTTGCTGATCGTTACCGTGAAATTGCCTTCGGCAGCCTGGCCGGTTTTAAACACGCCGTTGGAGCTGGTTACGGTATTGATAAAAGGATCGTTGCTGTTGACGCTGATGCTGGCGCCGGAGAGTGGCTGTCCGCTGCAGGCGTTGGTCACTGAACCTTCGAGATATGCCGCACGTACGTAAGTGGGCGTCAGAACGGTGAGGCGGGCGGGGTTTTCGATATTGCTGACCACGATCGTACCGGAGGGGAAAAACGGGTAAGCGCCCCAGGCGCCCTGGAAAAAGTCGCCGGCGAGCGGCGGCGCCCAGGTGTCGTACCAGCCTGTAATCACGAGGTTGTCAGGACGGTGTGCATCCATAATCACCACGCCGTCAGTGTACCAGGAAGTAATGGCCCAGTCGTTGCGGACGTGCACATTGTGTCCGATGGAGCCGTTGCCGTCGTTGGTCGAGGCGCGGTCGAGTTCCTGGATATCGGTCGGATCGCTGATGTCGTACGAGGTCACGAAAGAAGGAGTGGCTTCGTCGGTCGTGAGGATGTGTTTGTGGTCGTCGAGCAGCCAGGCATTGTGGGTGAACTGGCCGGGCGTTTCGACGGTGCCGAGCACCACCGGGTTTTGTTTGTCGCTCATGTCGACAATAGACAGCAGCCCGTCGTAAATGTGTGCGGCGTAAAGGGTGTCGTTTTCGGCATAGCCGTCGTGCACATAACCGAGTTGGTTGAATTTTCCGGCGTAGGTCGGGTTGTACGGATCCTGGTTCAGGTCCAAAACGACCGGGCCGCCGCTGAACAGGTTGCTGCCGTATAAATACACGAAGCCTTTGGTCACGTCGATGTGCAGCGCGTGGATGCTGTTCAACTGTCCTGCGATGGCGCCGTCGCCGGTGTAGTGGTGGTACGGCAAGTTGGTACTGGGGAGCGGGCTGAGGTCGACAATTTGTACGCCCTGACCACCTTCGGAGGTCACATACGCATAGTGTCCGTACACTTTGATTTCTTTCCAGAGGTTGTTGGGACCGGGGATCTGGACGAGATTGACCGGGTTGTCGGGGTTGGTAACATCCACGATGATCATACCCAGCGAACCGCCCAACAGGGCATATTCACGCCCACCCTGGGTGTAACCGCAAATATTGGCCAGTGTCTGTCCTGGGAAATCCATGGTCGAGCGGGCCACCATATTCAGGTTTTGGGCAGAAGCTGACAGGGCGCCGGCGAGCAGTGCTGCCGACAGCAGGTGTTGAAAAATTTTTTTCATGAAAATCAGCAAGTAGATTTGGTAAAATAAATCCCGGAAAAGGGAAAAACACAACGAAGGCAGATTTGAAAGGCGGGCAAAAGTAAGTTCATCGTCCCGATTGCTTTTAACGCTGATCGACGATCGCTACGGTCAGACGGCTAATACACGACATTTCGCCCTTTTCATCCCGGATTTCGATGCTCCAGACGTGGATTTGCCGCCCAATCCGGACCGGCCGGCAGGTTCCGGTCACTACCGAGCCTTCTCTCACGCTTTTCAAATGGTTGGCATTGATCTCCAGACCCACTGCTGTTTGGCGGCTAAGGTCTTCAATGCAAAGCGTGCTGGCCACGCTACCCAGCGTTTCTGCCAGCGCCACGCTGGCGCCGCCGTGCAGAATGCGAAACGGCTGCACCGAGGAGGCATTCACCGGCATGGTGGCCCGCAGGCTATCGTCGCCGATTTCTGTGAACAGGATGCCCAGCGCAGCGCCCATGGTGTTGACATTCAGGTCGTTGAGGCCTTCGAGGGTGGCGGGTTGTTTCCAGATGGAAGACATGTTGTTATGGTTGTTTAATCTGTGAGTACGCCGGCTGACCAAAGCAGCCCTGCCGAGGCCTTTTGGGATTCACCGATCAGTTTCTGGTATTTCAGTTGCGCATCCAGCCAGCGTTGCTCGCGGGTATTGATGAGGAAGATGGAACTTTCACCCTGGGCGAATTTTTCGAGTTCGGCGTCGAACAGGAGGCGGTAATTGACGGTCAGCTCGCGAAACAGATCGATCTGGTCGGCATAATTGGCCACTTCATTGACATATTGCCGCACTTTGAGTTCCACGGCTTGTTTTTTCTGGGCAAGACCCAGCTCGGCGTCCCTGATTTTTAATTGAGCCAATTGCCAGTCGCCGCGCGCTTTGCGGTTCAGCAGCGGATAACTGAAAGTAAGGCCGAATTTCGAATTGTTGCTCAACACGGCTGTGCCATTATCCGGCGCCGGTGTGGGGAAAAAGGTCCAGCCATTGCCCAGCAGGTAATAGCTGAGGTCGAGGGAGGGCTTGCGTTGTTCGTTTTTCAGTCTCCGCTCTATCGCGAGGCTTTGTAATTTGTTGTTGTACAACACAATTTCCGGATGATTGATCAATGCCCTTGTGCGAAGCGCCTCGCCGTCGGCCGCCGGCATTCGTACCCCTCCGGCCCATTCCTTCAGATCGGGTGCTGGCGGCAGCTGATCGGGAGGAAGGGTAGTATTTTCATTGATCCACAAAAAGTTGGCGAGTTCCAGTGCGGCATTTTGGCGTTCTACCCGTGCGAAGTTGAGGTCGAGCCGGCGGATTTGCACCTGCAACAGGGTTTCCACTGTATCGATGGCCGGTTTGTCGCCTTGTGCCACGC
This sequence comes from Saprospiraceae bacterium, assembly GCA_044224705.1. Taxonomy (GTDB): domain Bacteria; phylum Bacteroidota; class Bacteroidia; order Chitinophagales; family Saprospiraceae; genus M3007. The sequence goes on along the minus strand of JBGAJY010000018.1, from coordinate 7,006 downwards.
TCTCTTTCAGCCCGTTCAGCCGCAGTTCGGCTTGCCGCAGCGTCGATTCGTACAGCCTGAACTGGTTGTCGGCCACCACCCAGGTCCAATAGGCTTTGGCTGCCGACAGCAAAAGGTCGTTCAGGGCGGCGGCGCGTTCCGCTTCGGCTGCGCGCATACCGATTCTGGCCTGAGCGAGGTCGGCGCGCCGTTGGTCGAAGAGCAGCCCCTGGCCCAGCGCCCAGTTGAAGCCTGCCGAAACCTGTCCGTCATTGGGTAATTTGGATTCGGGGTCGAGGTATCGGCCCCCGCTTTGGTTGAAAGCGCCTTTGAATTCAAATCCGAGCCAGCTGGGCAGTTTCAAACCCGCCTCACTGTAGGTGAAATAGTCTTTGCCGTTAAAATTTTTACCGTAAAAATCGCCGTAGGCTTTCAGGTCAAAGCCGCCCCTGGCTTTCAACAGATACGCTTTGGCCACATCGCGCTTCAAATTGGCCTGAACAGCCGCCGGGTGCCGGTTCAAAACCTGTTGGCGAAACGAATTCCAGTCGAGCGGCACGGCATTGTTCTGAGCAATCAAGGTATTGGGCCATTGCAGGTAGACGAAGATTAAAGCGCAGATAATCAGGATGTTGTATCTGCCCTTAGCATTTCCGTTCAAATCTGAATGACGACTTTTTGTAAAGGCTAAACCTTTCATCATTTGGCATTTTTTATGGGCGTTTTGGGCGCGAGGCCCTCGTCTTTTTTATCTTTTTCGGCAGGGGATTCCTTGTAAAAATCGGGAGGGAATCCGTTCAGAATCCGCCAGAACTCGTACCAAAGCGGCACGTTGTTGAGTAACGCGATGCCTTTGGCGCCGCCGCCGGGTTGCACGGCCGGCGGCCAGGGCTGTTCGGCCGGATCGGGCGCCACGAGCACCCGAAACTTGCCGTTGGGGCTGATGTTGCGGTCGATGGCTACTACCCGGCCGGCGAATGTGCCGAGTGACACGCCCGGCCAACCGCTGAAAAAGAAAGACGGCCAACCGTCAAAGACAAAACGTACGGGCCGTCCGACCGACAACAAGGGCAGGTCGAGCGGCTTTACATACATTTCCACAGCCAATTGATAATCAGCAGGTTGGATGGTGACAATGGGTTCCCCTTCCTTGACAATTTCACCGATGCCCGGGGTGAGCGTTTTTACGATAAAGGCATCCTGCGGCGCGACGATGTAGTAAAAAGCGGCGCGGCGGGCGTAGTTCTCCCGTTCGATCTGGAGTTTGCTCAGCGTGGCGCGTGTGTCGAACTGGTCGGACAGGGTGCTGAACCGCTCGCTTTCCGCTTTGGCAATTTTATTGCTGTACTCGTTGCGGGTCAGCGCCAGTTCGCCGCGGTAAATACCAAGGTCGTTCTGACTGGACGAATACTGGTTTTGCGCGGCAATTAGTTTGGTCTGGCCTTCCTGAAGTTTGAGTCGTTTTTCTTCGAGTTCGCTCAGTGATTTCAGGCCCTTGTCGTACAACGCTTTGGTGCCGTCAAACTGACGCTGAGCCACCTGCAGGTCGATCTGCGCCTGGGTCACCTTGATGCTGTCGCTGATGATTTTCAGCCGTGCCTGTTCGATTTTTTGCTCAACCTGACCGGTTTTGTTATCCAATTCACGGCGCATAGCAGCGATTTGGGTTTCCAGCGCGCCGGCTTTTCCTTCGTAGGAAGCGATGGCGCCGGTTTTGGCTTCGAGCTGATTGCCCATGCGGTCGACCAGTTGCGGGTCGAAATAATCGGCTTTGACTTCGGAGAGGTGTGCGATGGTGTCGCCTTTGCGAACCATTTGACCTTCTGTGACGTACCAGTGTTCGATGCGGCCGGAGATGGTGGCGTGGATCGTTTGAGGGCGTTGTTCGGGACGCAGGGTGGTGACCTTGCCATCGGTCCGCACACTTTGTGTCCAGGGCAGCAGCAGGAAGGCCGCGAAGGTGCCGAGCAGAACCAGCAAAAGGTTGCGGAAAGAAAGGTGCCAGGGCGACAGGCGGTTTTTCAGCGGCGCTTTCAATCCTTTGAGATCCTCTACGCTATTGGGCTGATTATCAGAAATATTGAGCATCACTCTAAGGCTTTATGGTTCGGCGGAAAACTCGGTTTCCGCTCTGAAAATTCGTGAAAAATGTTCGGTTTTTTTGACTTCGTCAAAGTTGCCGTCGAAGACGATTTCGCCTTCGCGCATCACCAGAACCCGGTCGCAGAGCGCAGCGAGCAGGGGGTCTTCTGTGACGGCCACCAGCGTCCAGGGGTGGCTCTTGTCGGTGAGATGTTTGGCGATGCGCAGGCGGTCCCGGAAATCAAGGCCGTTGGTCGGCTCTTCCATTACAAGCAGATTGGGTTCCGTCACCACGGCGCGGGCTACCACAAGTTTGCAGACGATGCTGCGCGGCAGATTCTTCCCGCCGGGCAACAATTCGGTGTCAATTCCCGCGGGCAATTCCCGGATAAAAGTGCTAAGTCCAACCTGTTCAATGGTTTGTAATACCTGGGGCAAGGGCACTTCGCTGCGCCCCAGGGTAATATTTTCGATTACCGTTCCTTTGAAGATGTCCTCCTGGGAGGAAAAATCGCCGATGTGGTTGCGCAGGCTGCGCAGGTTGATGTTTTGTTTGGGCAGACCGTTGAACAGCAGGGAGCCCGAAAAATCGCGGCGCAAAACTCCCAGGATCTGCATCAGCGTGCTTTTCCCCGAGCCGTTGTAGCCTGCCACGGCCACCCGTTCGCCGCCGTTTATTTTAAGGTTCAAACGGCGCAGCACCGTACGATCCTGATCTGCGAAGCGGTAGCTCAGATTACGCAGCTCGACCGAAAACGGGCCGCCGGGGCAAAATTCTTCCACACGCACCCCGTCTTCCCTTTCCAGCGGCAAATCGGCCACCTGGCCGATTTTTTCAATAGCGGTGAGCACGTCGTAGCCTGTTTCATGCAGCAGAATGAGCTTTTCAATGGAATCGACCACGAAAATGATCAGGATTTCGGAGGCGACGAACTGTCCGATGTTCAGCTGGTTCTCCATCACCAGCAGACTGCCCAGCACCAGGAATCCTACCAGCACGAGTACCCTGAACACGGCGCTGCTGATAAATTGCGTGAGCAGGATGCGCCAGTGCTTGCTGCGCGCGTCGAGGTAGTCCACCGTGATGGCGTCGGCACGGGTGAGCGGAAAGCGGTTCTCGCCGGCCAGTTTGAAGGTGGCGGCCACACGACCCAATTCTTCCAGCCAATACGCCAACCGGTATTTTTGTTTGGATTCTTTCAGGCTGCTCGCCAGACCGACCGGAGCCGTCCACCAAAACAGGGCGCCTAAAACCGCCAATAACAACAGGGAAAAGAGCACAAACGAGGCGTGATAAAAAGACAGCAGCAGCAGGCTGAATATAATTTGCAAAGCAGCGGTGCTGCCGTCGATGATCAGTTTGGGTACGCCTTTTTGAATGGTCAGCGTATCGAAAAACCGGTTGACGATTTCGGGCAAGTGCTCGCGACGCAGCATTTCCAGGTTCAATCTCGGTATTCGGACTCCAAATTCGATGGCTGAATCGGTGAAAACGCGGCGCTGTAAATGCTCCATGATCGACAACTGCATTACGCGCAGCAGTCCGACCAGCATGGCGCCTACGGCGATGAACAGGATCAGTACGCCCCATGATGCGGAAATACTGCCGCCGGCAATCTGACCGATCAGCGCCTGGATGCCAAGGGGTAATGAAAGGTTGATAGCGCCGATTACCACGGCGTATAAAATGACGAGTCGGATTTCGCGGCGGTACGAGCCCAGCAGCCGGACCAGTCGCCGGACGGGACTCAGCGTGGATGATATGGGTTCAGGCATGTTTTGTTTTGATTTTTTCCAAATCTCCGCAGCGAACGGCTTTTTTGAGGTTTTGTTTAATCCAATCGACAAATTGGTTTTTTGAACCAACCAGTTGCGGCGGCGCAGCACGTACCTTTGCCGGCTAAATTGTTCCACATTGACCCTCCCGCAACGTATTGATTTACTGGCGCAACTCGGTGAATACCTGTCCGAAGCACCCGACACTGAACTGGAAGCCGTGATCCGCCGGTCTTCGCAGGAAAACAATTGGTTTACGCCCGATAACATCCGCTCGGCGTTGGCAGCCATTGCCACGCAACTGCTGAATCGGGACAAGCTGAATGCCTGGGCGGCTCAGTATTCCATTGGTTCTCCGTTACATCCGGAAAAAACGGTCGCCTTGGTGATGGCCGGAAACATCCCTCTGGTGGGTTTCCACGACTGGTTGTGCGTATTTGTTGCAGGTCACCGCGCGCTGGTCAAGTTGTCGGACAAGGACAAACGCCTGCTGCCTTTTTTGGTAGCCAAACTGGGGGACTGGGAATTTGAATCCTGGGAGTACACCGAGTTTGTAGGCGAAGCAGACCGCCTGAGCGGCTTTGATGCCGTGATCGCGACGGGCAGCAACAACACATCGCGCTATTTCGAACAGTATTTTGCCAAATACCCCCATGTCATCCGCCACAACCGCAACGGCATTGCCGTGCTCGACGGCAGCGAATCGACGGCCGACTTGTTTGCGTTGGGCCGCGATATTTTCAGTTATTTCGGGCTGGGTTGCCGCAATGTGAGTAAGTTGTACGTGCCCCGCGGTTACAATTTTGAGCCTTTGCTCGAAGCGCTGCACGAATACCGCGAGATCATCAACCACAACAAATACAAAAACAACTTCGACTATAATTTCACCTTGTACGTGCTCAATGCGATGCCGTACATGAACAACGGGTGCCTCCTGCTACGGGAGGACCCCGCCCTCAGTTCGCGCATTGCATCTGTGCATTACGAATACTATGACAACCTGTCAGACCTGAGCCGCTCCATCGAAGCACAAAAAGAAGAAATTCAGTGTGTTGTAGGAAAAGCACCGCTTCCGGGAATGGCCGTTTTGCCTTTCGGCACTTCGCAGGAACCCGGTCTGTCCGATTACCCCGACGGGGTGGATATCATGCAGTTTCTGACCCGGCTTTAATTTTCCAACTGGATAAATCCTTCGTACACCCATTCGCTGTTGCCGATCAGCAGCCAGTTGTCCTGGGTGTCGTAAATCTGTACACCGGCACCCCGGCCAAGGCGCCGGGCGACCGGATAGGCTGTACCCGGACCGGAGCGGACGTTCAAGGCATCGGTGCCGACGACAATGCCGCTGCGCAATTGTACCAGTTCGATCAGGGAGGAATGGGTCCAGCGCTTGTAGCCGAGTTCGTACCATTTATCCTGCTGTCCGAGCACATTGGTAAAAGCCAGATGGGGCAGTGCGTCCACGGCGGGAAAGTTCGCGCCGGGGCCTGAGCGGACATTGACACCCGTGCGTTCGATAACGCGGCCGAGTTGGGTCCGAAAAACGATTTCCACAAAATTCTGACTCACCCAACGGCGGTCGCCGATTCGAAGCCAGCCATTTTTTTCTTCAAAAATGTCGCAATAATCGCCCTGCCGAAGACGGCTTAGGGCAGGGTTTTCAGTGCCCGGACCCGTACGTATGTTTAATTCCTTGGAAATGACCCGGCCGAGCGCGACACGTGGTTTGAGGTCGTCGCTCATGGCTTTGGCTACGTCGGTTTTGAATTTGGACCAGGCGCTGGCGCTGAGCAACATTTTCGGACAATCTTTCCCTGTAATATCCTGATGTCGGTACAGATCTGTGATGGTGAAGCGGTATTTGCGCAGCAAATGCGCGGCCAGTTCGACGGCGTTCTGGTAGGTTTTGTCCCAGTCGCCGTCTTCGTTGACGCACATTTCAAAGCCCATCAGAAAGTAATTCGGCGTCAGGGTGCTGGTGCCGCGAATGCGTTCTCCATCAGGGCGGTAGTGATTGGCGCCGACGTGATAGGCCACCTCATTGTCCGGAATACATTGGATAATGCTATGATCGTCAACAACATAGTGGGCAGAAGTGAACATGGCCGAGCCGTTGAAATAATTTCGGTTGGCCTGTGCGTCAGCGCCCTTTTTGGTATTGGCCGTCCAGTGTACCACCACGCCTTTCAACTGCCGGATGGCGTACTCCTGGGCATTGCGCAGGTAAGGCCGATTGCGGTTATTGGTAAGCAGATCAAGGGTGATGGGCAACATGATTGCGGCGATTGAATGCCTTGGAGTGGCGGAGGCTGCTAATTTTGCGGCAAAATAACACCATGCGATTCGATATTGTCACAGTCCTGCCTGAACTCCTTGAAAGTCCGTTCAGTCATTCCATCCTGAAACGCGCCAGGGAGAAAAATCTGCTGGAAGTCCACTGCCATAATTTGCGCGATTTCGCTACCGGCAAGCACCGTCAGGTGGATGATTACCAGTTCGGCGGCGGTGCGGGCATGGTGATGCGAGTGGAGCCTTTGGCTGCCTGCCTGGAGCACCTGATGGCCCAGCGAAACTACGACCAGGTCATTTATACCACTCCCGATGGCGTGCAGCTCGAACAGCAGTTGTGCAACCGTTTGTCGATGGCAGAAAACCTGCTGATCATTTGCGGGCACTACAAAGGAATTGACGAACGTATTCGGAACCAGTATGTTACGATGGAAATCAGTATTGGCGACTATGTGCTGTCGGGCGGCGAACTGGCCGCTGCGGTGATCGTGGATGCCATCGGTCGCCTGATTCCCGGGGTGCTGAACGACGAGACCTCGGCCCTGTTCGACAGTTTTCAAGACGACCTGCTGGCGCCGCCCGTGTATACCCGACCGGCTGAATGGAGAGGCCTGAAAGTGCCCGAAGTGCTGCTTTCGGGCAACGACAAACTGATCTCAGAATGGCGCCACGAACAAAGCCTGGAACGCACCCGGCTGCGGCGACCGGATTTGTTTGAGAAATATTCGCAGGGACAGTAAACGACAAGAATGCTTCGAATGGAGAGCGAGACGCTTTAGTTATTTCCACCGACAGGTTTTTTTAGACAGTTTTTTAGACAGGATTAACAGGATGGACAGGATTTTTCCTGCCGGCTTCGCCGTCAGGGATCACTGCACCT